>CAJBES010000070.1 GCA_903952145.1 uncultured Opitutaceae bacterium
CCGCGCTTTCCGCGATGACAAAACACTGACTCAGGAACAGCGCCGCGAAAAGCTGCAGGCGACCCGCAAGGTGACGGGCGAAAAGATCCGCGCGGTGCTCAACCCCGGGCAGCAGGCGAAGTTTGACGCCAAGCCGCCGCGTGGCGCCGACGGTCCTGGTGGCGCGCATCAACCGAAAGGCGAACGCTGAGACCAAAGTTTGCCTAGTTGACCAGGAACCGCCGCGGGTCGAACCGGGGCGGTCTTTTTGTTTTCGACGCCCCGCACGGGCTGCGGCACGCTGCGGACATGAGCAATCCCCGGGTGGTCGTTGTCGGTGGCGGCGCAGCGGGATTTTTCGCCGCCATCATCTGCGCGGAGAAAAATCCGGCCGCGGCGGTCACGCTTTATGAGGCCACGGCGCATCCGCTGGCCAAGGTGCGCATCTCGGGCGGCGGGCGGTGCAATGTCACGCACGCGTGCTTTGAGCCCCGCGAACTGGTCAAACGCTATCCGCGCGGCGGGCGCGAACTGCTCGGTGCGTTTCACCGCTGGGCGCCCCGCGACATGATCACCTGGCTGGCGGAGCGCGGGGTGGAGCTGAAGACCGAGGCGGACGGGCGGATGTTTCCCGTCACGGATGATGCGGCCACCATCGTGGAGTGCCTGACACAGGCTGCCGCCAAGGCGGGCGTCGAGGTGTGCACCAGTCTAGGTGTGCGCAAAGTGGAACCGGTGGGCGGGGCGCACGGCCCGCCAGCCTTCTGGCTGACACTGACCGACAACACCGAATTGCGCTGCGAACGTCTTTTGATCGCCACGGGCGGCAACCGCGCTTCGGCCGGCCTGACGGTCGCGACGGCGTTGGGCCACACGATCGAACCGCCGGTGCCCTCGCTCTTCACGTTCCACATCGACGACAAGCGGCTCGAGGGCCTTTCGGGCATCTCGATTGAAAATGTGGCGGTGAGCGTGCCCGGCACGAAATTAAAAGAGGGCGGCCCGCTGCTCATCACCCACTGGGGTTTGAGCGGCCCGGCAATCCTGAAACTCTCGGCGTGGGGCGCCCGCGAACTGGCGGCGTTGAACTATGAATTTCCCCTGGGGATCAACTTCACGCCGCCGCACACGCGTGAGTCGCTGCTGCGCGCGTTGGCCGCGGTGCGGACGCAGCATCCGCGCAAACAGCTAGGGACCTGGAGCCCGCTCGGCCTGCCGGCGCGCTTCTGGGAACGCATGCTGGCCATGAGCGGCATCGCCCCGGCGACGCAGTGGGCCGGCGTGGCCAATGCCGCGCTCGGGACCCTGGCGCTGCAGCTCACGGGCGCGGAGTTTTCCGTCGTCGGCAAGAGCATGAACAAGGAGGAGTTCGTGACCTGCGGTGGCGTGCGGCTGAGTGAGGTCGATTTCCGGACGATGCAGAGCAAACGCTGCCCGGGCCTGCACTTTGCGGGCGAGGTGCTCGATGTCGACGGCATCACGGGCGGTTTCAATTTCCAGGCCGCCTGGACCACCGGCTGGCTCGCCGGTCAGGCCATGGCGGGTGCACCGGCGTGAGCCGGAGCGTGCCGGGTGCACAACTCGGCGACGAGCGCGGCGAGTGACTCGCGGGGCGGCGCGCCCATCAGGCAAAGCTGAATCCCAGCCGGAAGCGATTGGGTTCCTGAACGGATATTATGCGGCCAAGACCTTTGCAGTCCGGGACCAGCGACCTTTGTCTCATATGACTATTCTCTCTCGGCCGAAAAGTTCGAGAAGGCGGCCGCGGGCGCCCTCACAGAACTGGCGGAAATATACCCACCCGTCTCTCTTTTCTCCACGTGCACGTCCGGGAAAGCAGTGAGGTGGCCCGGGTAAAGCGGATCTGCGACCGGCTGGGTGCGGACTTCGAGATCGTGCCGCTGGCAATTTTCCTGAAAAAGGCCGGGGCGAACCCCACGTTTAAAGAAAAGTATATGCCCTGAAAACGGGCCCGCCTTTTTGGCGGGTCCTCCCTACCGCGCGACCGAGCCCAAAGTCCAAATATTTCGGGGGCCTTGGCCTTAAACCAAGCTAGAGCCGCAGCTTGAGCTGGGTAGTCAGCATCCCCTGGTGTTTCGCCGGGCCGGTTTGCTCCAGGGCGTCCCGCATCAGGAAGTAACTGTTGCTCAGGGTGAGGTTCTCGGAGAGCGCGAAATCCAGCGACAGGATCAGCCGCGCGAGATGCTTCGAATGGTATTCGAGGCTTTGCGCGACCAAGACCGAGGCGCTGACCCGCATCCGGGGAATGACGGCGTGGCTCACCGACTGATAAAGGACCGCGGCCGGATCGCCCATGGAGGGCGGTGCCGGCAAACCCGGGCCCGGGGGCAGGTATTCCTGCCAGATGTAGCTCGGGCCGATCACGGTGACCACCTCGGTGGTCGGGGTCTTCACGAAGTTGAAACCGGCGCCCAGAAAGAGCACCTCTTCCCGATCCACGGCCATGACGGAGTCCTCCCGGTAAAAACTGGCCGCCATCATGAAGCGCTTGGGGGTGAAGTTATGCTCCAGTCGTGCGTCCCAATGGAAAGAGTCGTTGAGCACCACCCCGTGGGTCGTCTGCCGGCTGGCCTGCATCGACGTGTAATACTCGTTGGCCCCCACTTCCCAGGCCACATCCAGCGAGGCGGACCAGGTGGACTGCTCGAAGATGCCGGATTGCGCCATGAGGCCCCCGCCCACCGAGGCGTCGAATTTTCCCGGGAGGTCCAGCCGCGACTGGATGAAGCCTTTTTTCGGCGCGGCGGGTGGGGCGGGCGCAACCGCGGGCGCGGCGGCGGCGACCGGCGCGGCGACCGGGGCCGCTTCCGGGCCGGGCGTCAGCGTGAGGATGGAGGCCCGGGGGATACGGATCTCGCCCAGGGTCTGCGAGACGAGGCGCACAAAACCGGGTTCAGCCGCACCCGGGGTGCCGATGAAGCGCTCGCCGGAGTGGGTCGTGATGACCACGGGCGCGGCGTCGATGGCGAAGAGGGCCTGGGCCGAGGCCAGCAGCAGCGCCACGGTCAGGCCACGATGGGATTTAGGGAACGGGATCATTGCCTTCGATAAACGAGTTTTTGAAGCCAACCCCCCGGTCGAGCACCGGGATCACCTGGGTTTGGTAAAATGCCATGAGATCGAGCCAGACGGCCCGGTAGTGTATGTCGGCGTCGCCGACATCCCGCAGGTAGAACAACTGCGGGCCCGTCGGGGAGGCAAACGCGGGTCCATGATACAGCCACGGATCAAAATACCCGGTCGCCGCCTGGTTGGTGGTGGCATAGCCGGATTCATTGGTGAGTTGGGCGGAGATTCTGGGCCGCAGCAGGAAATTGATCACGGCCTCCGCCGTGGCGCGGGCCTTGGAGCTCTGCGGGATGACGAGGGTGTCGAGGCAAAGCAGGGTGCCCTCGTTGGGGCTGGTGAAACGCAGCGCGGGGTTCACTTGCATCGCCCGGGACATCTCCGCGGCGGTGATCATGGTGAGGATGAGCTTCTGCTGTGAGACCTGTTGCGCGAGGAAGGCCGCCCCGCCATGCGTGGTTTCGGCCGACCGATCCATCACGGCCAGCAGCGCCATGCATTGCCGGATCCGGTTGGCCGCCTGCCGGATGTCCGCGGGGTTTGTCGTGTTGGGCGACTTGCCGAGGGAAATCAGGGCGATGCCAAGGGTGCGGCGCGCATCGTTGAGCAGGCCGAGGTGGCCGCGCAGCAAGTTGGCATTCTGGGGCTGGAAGAGCGCGGCCCACGAGAGGGGAATGGAACCGACCAGGCTGGCATCATAACCGATGCCGATGGCGGTGTAGAAAAGCGGCACCGAGCAGCGCAGCAGCGCGCCCATCTCCTGGGGCATCGACAGCCCGAGCACCATGTTGTGGTGATTTGGGATCTGCTCATAATCGATGTCATGGGTGCGGTTCAGCTGGTCGAGGCGCAGGGCGATGTGGTCCGCCACCAGCATCAGGTCCCAGGCATCACCGGCTTCCAGCAGCTGCCAGCACTCGTCATCGTTGCGGTAATAGGAAACCTCAAACCTGACATTCAGGCCGTTCTCGGCCTGCTGCATCAGCCCGGGGCTGAAATAGCCGTGGCGCACGAGCACCCGCAGGGTCGTCGGGTCCACGCCGGACGTGTTGTCCGCCGGGGCGGCCGCTTCGACGGTCTTGATGGTCTTCAACTCCTGCCGGAGGCCATAAATCACCGCGAGGCCGACTAGCCCGAGGAAAATGACTTTCAGCGTCTTCATGGCACCAATGCGGCCCGTCAAGGCATCGTGACGGCGGCGGGCGCCACCAGAGGCACGGCGGGGTTTGCCACCGATGCCGCCGCCGGCACGGGCGAGGCGGCCGGCGGATCCGCCATGTCCAGGATGAGCGGCAGGCCGCCCGGGCCGGTGCCGAAAACCACCACCTTGGCGTTGGGCGACTTGGCGAGGGCCAGCGAGGCCTCGATGCCGCGCAGCTTGAGGTACTTCTCCGTGAGATCCTTCGCGACGGTTTGCTGAAACTGCAGGATGCCCTCGGCCTCGATTTTCTTGCGCTCGGCCTCCTTGCGTTCCCGCAGGAGGATGTAGTCGAACTGGATGGAGATCTGCTCCTGCTCCAGCTTGTTTTCGATGGCGTTCGCCATCTTCGGCGGCAGGCGGACTTCCCGGATGAGCAGATCGTCGAGCTCGATGTGGCGCGCCCGGAGCTCCGCGAGCGCGGTGAAGACCACATTTTGCAGAATGTTGCCCTGGCTGCCATAGATCTGATCGGGCGCATAGGTGCCGATCACCTTGCGGATGACCGACTGGGTCTGGTTGATCACCACCCGGTCGATGTAGTCGGGACCCACTTCTTCCTGCAGGAGCGGGAGGTCCTTGACGATGGGCCGGAACCGCACGGACGCGCGGATGTTCAGGGTCAGACCATTGGTGCTGAGGGCGGTGAATTCCGTGTCGCGCTGCTGAAGCCGCGTCTCATAGATGTAAAACTGGTTGAAGGGATTGATGATCCAAAGCCCGCCGCCGTAGACGTGGGTCATGTCCGTGCCGCCCGAGAAACGGCGCCAGAGGACGCCGGCGTGGCCCGGCATCACGTTGATGAAGATGGAGTCGAACAACCACCCGACCAGGAAGAGCCCGACCAGGAGGACCACCCAGAAGGGGCCGCGGAGATCGCGCCATTTGGAGTTCCACCAGCGGTGGACGGTTGCAGTCCAGGAGCGCTTGGGGTGCGGGGGTGCGGCAGTAACTTCAACGACGTTTGGATCATCATTCACGGTGGCCTCCTATGGTTGCACAAAGTTTCCCAGCTCCATTTTCACAATGCGGTCGGCTTGGGCAAAATACCGGTCGTCGTGGGTAGCGGCGAGGACGGTGGTGCCGCGCCGTTTCATGTCGGGCAGAATGGCCTCGTAGAAGTGCCGCCGGAATTCCGGATCCTGGTCGGCGGCCCATTCGTCGAAAACGTAGACCGGCTTGTCCTCGAGGAGGGAAACGACCAGGGCGAGGCGTTTGCGCTGGCCGCCGGAGAGGTTGGTGTTGGTGATCCGGCCGTCCTCAATCTGCGTCACCCCGCTCAGGTGCATGCGGTCGAGGAGCTGCTCGGCCCGGGCCAGATCCACTTTTTCCAGTCCGTAGAGCCGGTCGAAAAGATGGTAGTCGGAGAGCACGATCGAAAACAGATCCCGGTAACGCAGGGCGTTCCCGTTGCCCACGCGGATGCCGTCCCACAGGAGCTCGCCGCCGGCCGGCCGGTAGAGATTCAGGAAGAGTTTCAACAGGGTGGACTTGCCGCTGCCGTTCCCACCCACCAGAAAAACCGTCTCACCCGGCGTGAGCGTGAAATCGAGGGGCCCGAGCGTGAAGCCCTGCTCCCCCGAGGGGTGCTGGTAGGTGTAGGTGATCCCACGCAGCTCGATTTTTCCGAACCGGGCTGGCTCCTTTGTGGCGCGTACCGGAGGCGTCGGGCCGGCCGGCTGGCGCAGGTCGTCCTCCAGCCGCTGAATATTGCGGACGGCGTTGTTGCACTGGGCGAGCAGCGGTGCGCAGCCCACCACCTCACCGATCGGCCCGAGGACAAAGAGGATGATCGCCACGACCTGCGGAATGATCGGCGTCTGGGACGGGCTGAGGGTGGGAATGACGAACAAAATGACCCCCAGCAGGATGAAGGCAAAACTCTGGGCGAAGAGATAAAGTTTGTTGAAATCGCGTCCCGTGCTGAACTTCAGCTCCCGCATCTCCTCGGAAAGCACGCAGAGGCGATTCTGGAAGAAATCCTCGTTCTTCGCGCGGTTGATTTTCAGTTCCTTGAAGCCGCGCAGCAGCGCCGCCAACCCGTCGAAGTATTCCGTCTGCTTGGCCGAGGTCTTTTCGATGCGCACCTTGAGCTCCCCATGCAGGATGAAGTAATAGATGAGGGAGATGACCAGCACCGCCATCGTCAGGACCAGCGCCAGCTTCGACATGAACCAGACGAAGAAGAAGGCCACGACGATCATCACCAGGGAACTCGCTGCATTGATGAGAAACGGGGTGTATTGCGACAGGGTCACGGCATCCGTGCTGATCACGGAGGTGATGCGCGCGGCGCCCACCTGCTCAAACTTCTCAAGATCGCTCTTCCGGATGGCATCGGTGACGCGGTGGCGGATGCGCGCAAGCGCCCCCTCCACAAGCTCCGTGTTCCGCGACAGGGAGTAGCGTTTCGCATACCAATAGGCGCCCAGGGCGGCGACGAAGAGCAGGAGATACTTGAAGTTCTTTTCGGCGGGTTGGATGTGCTGGGCCGTGACGATGACCAGGCCCGCCAGCAGGCCGTTGAGGACGCCTGCCGCCAAGGCCATGGCGACCGCATAATACCCTGATTTGGCATGCTCCTGGCGAAGAAACTTGAAAAAATCCATGGTGCTCGGGGTTAGGCCGGCCGGTCAGCTTGCCGGCCGGTCAAAAGGGAAAACGCAAAAGCCGTCCACCTGCAACCACTCATGACAGTGGCCGCGGCGAACGGCTTTGTGGGCCAAGCCCGACACCCGCCTGCCCGCCATGGGCCGGACCGGTGCAAGCCACGACTCGACCGGATCAGGCGGTCTTCTCGGCGGCCGGGGCCTTGGCCGCGGCCTCGGGTTGCACCAGCCAGACAATCAACCCGATCAACGGGGTGAAAAAGAGGGAAATCAAAGCGTTGCCGATAAAGCCGAACTTCTTGTCGCGGCCGATGTAACCGATAAGGAGGCAGAATCCGAGATAGATGAGGGCGCCGATTGCATTCATGGTGGTATTTTGTTGTGGGGTTTAACGAGAACTGCGGGAGGTGGTTTTGGCCCATACCTCTTTGGCCACTTTCTGGCCTTCCTTGCATTTGGTTTCGAAGAAAGCACGCATGGGTTTGGGATCGAAATCGAGCAGGGTGCCCCCTTGCTCGAAGTGCTCGACGAACACCTGGCCGAGCGCATAGGTGGCCGAGCCCGCCACGATGGGCACGGAGATCAGGCCGCCGATGGTGCCGATCACCGGCACCGCCTTGAGCACGCTGCAGAAGATCCCGCGACCGGCGGCGGCCGAGCCGACGCCGCCGACGAGCGAGGCCACGACATTCCGTCCCAGATGATCCTGAAAGGGCACGCCATACAACGCGGAGAGTTCGCGCACCAACTGGATTTGGGCGGCGGTGATCGCGGCGATATCGAGCAGGGGCACCGGCACCAACCCGCCCGCACACGACCAGCCGATATACTGGCGGATGAGACGGTCGGCCTCGGATTTTTTGTTGGGCGGCGGGGGCGTTTCCGTCGCGGGGGTCGGGACCAGGCCGGCCTCTTCCGAGGCGGCGGGGGAGTCTTTTTCGGTGGTGCGTTTTGGGGGTGACATGCGATTTCCTTCTGTGGCCAGTGAATGTGCGAAACCCGGTCCACACAAGCGCGAGGGCCGTGGCCAGGCGGCGAATCGTGCCGGAACCGACACGCGAGGCCGGGTCCGGGCCGGTACTCAGGTCAGGCGCGGCGCTATCGCCCGGACAAACCCGACAGGCAGGTCGAATTTGCGCGCTCATGCGTGCCCGTGCTCCCGCAGACCAAAGCCGCTCCCGGCCGCCGGCGGGTGGAAGGCCACTTGTTTCCCGTCGTCGGTTTCATACCTGATTTCCTGATAGGGATGCAGCATCAGGCGTTCGAGCAAGGTGCGCTCCGCCGCCGCGGGATCGGGACTGCCGGGCGGGATCACGGTCAGGGTTTCCCCCGAGACCAAGGTCGCCTCGAGGCGGTTCAGCCGGCCTTCCCGCAGCAAGGCGAGCGTCTCGGCTTCGGGCCGGGAGAGCAGCGGAATGCGCGGCACGATGAAATCGATCGAGTTCCGACGGATCATCTCACCGAGCATGCCCGTGAGCGGCACGCACAGGTGGGGCGCGGTGCGGAAGAGTTCGAGTTCGGCGCCGTACGCATCCGCCTGGCTCTCGTTGTAGAGCAAGGTCTCGCCGTCGGCGCGGACGAGCAGGTTGATGGGCGCCTTGGTCACCACGGCTTCGGCGATCAGGAGCAGGAGAACGTTGTAGGAGGAGCGTTGTTGGGTCTTGCGCAGGACCAGGCGCGGTGCCACCGGCAACGGGGCCGCCAGAATTTCCTTCACCCGCCGGATGGCGGGCAGCGCGAGCCCGAAGGCGCGCAGTTCGCAGACGATCCTGAGCCAGACGTAGTCGATGAAACTGAACTTTCTCCAGCCGGTGCCCTCGCGCTCGACGTCCATGAGGACGTGCGCCCGGTCCCAATGGCTGATCCAGCGCGATGGCACGCCGACATCACTCACGCTCCAGCGCCGGTCCAACACCTGCGCACAAAGGCCGAAAACCCGTTCGACATTGCCCACCCCGAAGCGGGCCCCGAAGTCCATCGCCGGGTCGGCCCCGCCCGGTCCTGGCAACGTCGGGGCCGGGCGGGCCAAGGGTGCAGTGCGGGCCTTGCGTTGCGGGCGGCGTTTCATGGGGAGGCCTCAGGGGATGCTGGGCTCGGGCAGGGCCTCGATGACCAGCGGCCGGGAGGCGATATGGCGGGCCCGCACGGTCTTTGCCACAAAGCCCAGCAGCAGGAGCTGCAGGACGAGACTGATCAGATACAGTTGGGTATAGCCCAGCCGCTGGGCGATGACGCCGCTGGCAAACCCGGCCAGCGCCGCGCCGAGCCCGAAGACCGTGGCCTGCACGGTGAAATCCGTCGCGGCCGAACTGGGCTCCGATTTATCGATGGCGATCGTATAAATAATAATCCCGGCATAGCCCTGCAGGAAGCCCACTGCAATCAGCACGGCGAAGATCCCCGTCGCTGGGAGCGCAAAAAAATCGATGGCGAGGTAGGCGAGGATCTGCAGGAGCTGCGTGACGCTGGCGATGATCAGCGCCGTGTGCCGGCCGGCGCGGTTGATGATACTCGGGGCAATGACGCAGCCCGCGATACCCGCGATCGGGCAGATGATGCCCAGCACCAGGCCGAGCGATTCCATGCTGAAGCCCTTGTCCACCATCATGGGGCGCAACATGCCGCCCGCCATGATCGAGGGCGCGTTCAAGCAGAGGAGGAGCACATACCACATCCGCATGTCCTTGCGGGCACAGACCGCCCAAAGGTTGCGCAAGGAAACGTGCTTGGATTCCGGTGGCGGCGGCGGCTCCCGGTAGAACCGCAGCAGCAGAATGGGCAGGGCGACCACCACGAGGAGAATGACAATGTTGCCCTCGAAAGTGATCGTGTCGTAGAGCATCAGCATGGCCCCGGCCCCAATGACGGTGCCGAGATACACGCCCGCGATCGAAAACGCATTGCCGATCGGGCGTTCCTGCGGGGCGAGGGCCCGGACGGCGAGACCATCGACCCCGATGTCCTGCGTGCCACTCGCCAGCGTATACAGGGTGGCAATGAAAAAGAGCAGCCCGAACTGGGCGACCCAATCGATGTGCCCCAGCCAGAACATGAGCACGAAACAGATCAGCTGCATCGGCAGGATCCAGGTCTTGTAGGATTTGCTCCGGTCGACCAGCGGGGCCCAGAGGAACCGGAACGTCATCGGGATGAGGAGCAGACTGAGCAAACCAATCGATTGCAGCGAGGCACCGGAGCGGCGCAGCATCACCGGGAACGCCGCCCCGAAAAAGTTGCCGGGGATCGACTGCGAGATATAAAGAAAAAACAGGACGGCGTAGGTATACTTGAATTTCATGTCGCGGCGTTCGTCGGGGTTCAGAACGCGTAACCCAGCCGCACATCGCAGGCCAGCCCGGGGCCGGGGATGACCGCCTGCACCGCCGTGTTATAGTTGGCGGCCGAATAGGCGGGGTCGTTGTAGCCGTTGCCGGCCGGGAAATAGTAGTGGCGATCAAACAGATTGTGGACGTTCAGCTGGACGCTCCACCGCTGATGGACATAGCCGATCATGGCATCACAGAGGGTGTGCCCGCCGATCTCGACGGTGTTGTAGTCCTCCAGGTATTGCGGGCCGCTGTGGAAAGCGCCGAGCCCCAGGCGCAGGCCCTTGCAAGACCGGGCCTCCACGGCATAGGTGGCCCACAGGCTGGCGGTCACCTTCGACAAAGCGTGGCGACGGCGGCCGATTTTCGCGGCGACGTCCGTGCCGGTGAACTCGTTGTCGAGATACCCGATGTGGCCCACCAGGTTCAGGCCCTTGGCGATGGTGCCGGTGAGTTCCAACTCCAGGCCGGAGCTTTCCTCGGTGTCGCTCGCCTTCCAGTAAGTGGCATAGGTGGTGGGATCCTGATAATAGGTGGCGATGTCCTCGCGCCGGATCTTGAAGGCGGAGGCCGTGGCAAAGAGGCGGTTGGCCACCAGCTCGTATTTTACGCCCGCTTCAAATTGATCCCCGGTTTCCGGCTCGATGAGCCCGTTGGGGCCGGTCTGGGTCGCACCGGCGGGAATGAAACTCGTGAGATAATTGCAGAACAGGGCGAGTTGCGGCCGGGCCTTGAACAGGAGGCCAACCCGGGGCAGGAGACGTCCCTTGGTGGCTTCGCTGCGGAGATGCGTCGCCAAGGGCGCCGGCATGGCGCCGATAATAAAATTCTCCCGGTCGCTCGCGAGCTCCGCCTGGTTCTCCTCGTAGCGCAACCCGAGCAGCAGCCGCCACGACTCCGAAAGCCGGATATTGTCCTGGATGGCCACGGCGGTGTCGCGATGCGACGTCCGATCGGTGCCCCGGTCGAAGATCAACTGACCGTCCTTTGTCGTGCCCAGACCAAAGGCCGCGAAATACTGCCAGACCGGCGTCGCCCGGCGGCTGTTGAGGTCGATGATTTCGTGATCCTCCATCGACGTCGTCATGTCGGTGTCGGTCTTCCCGTAGTCCAGGGAAAGCAGCAGCTGATGCTCCCACTGCGCCGCGCCCAGCTGGTGGTTGAGTTGGAGCAGATTTTCCACTCGCAGGACTGCAAACTCCCGCTGGCCGAATTTCGAATTCCAGACGCGCAGCAACTGATCGGGTCCCAGCATGCCCGGCACGCCGCTCGCCGCCGAATCGAGCATGTTGTAGGCCATCTCGGAGCGGTTGTGATCAAAGCGCATCTGCGAGGCCATGACCCTGAGTTGGTAGTTCGGCCTGACATTGATGGAGAGTTCGGCGAGGTAGCGGGTGCTGGCAAAGTCGACCAGCGCGGTCCGGGGGCTCGTGGTGTTGAACGATTGGGCCAGATTCGTCGCGTCGGTCGCCCAGGCGGGCAGGCGCCCATCGGGCCGGGTCGGAATTCCGCCGTCCGGCACGAGTTCCTGATCCGCATGGTCGATCAGCACGAACAACTGGCCGTTGGCCCCGAGGTTCACCGTCACCGAGGGATTGAGGTAGGTGGTGGTGTTCGCCACGCCGTCGCGATAACTGTTGGCGTCGTCCACCGTCCCGATCAGCCGGAAGGCGAGTTGCTTGGTCGCGGGTCCGGTGACATCCAGATCGGCCCGGACATGGTTGTAACTGCCCGCCGTCGCCTGCCAGTTCTGCCAGTGCCGGAACTGCGGCCGCTTGGAGTTGAAATTAACGATGCCGCCCGGCGTGCCCATGCCATACAGGATCGACGACGGTCCCTTGAGCACCTCGATGTTTTCGATGCTGGTGGCATTGGGCGTGATGTTGCCGCCGGCGAGTTCCATGCGGATGCCGTCCCGGTAATAGAAATTCGGCATGCCGCGCGTGAAATAGTAATTCTGAAATTCGCTGCCGCCCTGCACCGCCTGGGCGCCGGAGATGTTCCGGATGGCTGTGTTCACATCCGTAATGCCTTGGTCGAGCAACAGACCGCTGGTGATGATCGAGGTGCTGAGGGGGATTTCCAGCAACGGCGCATTGACCCGGAGCGCGGTGAACGAGTTGCCGGTGGCATAATTCTCCAGATACTCTTGCACCTTATACGGATCGAGCACCACCGGTGCTTCGTCGTCCTGGGCGGGCAGGAGCGATGGCCAGGCGGCGGCAAGAACAATGACGGTGAGATAACGGCAGCAGTTCATGGAACTTTTGGGTTTTTATTGGGTTGCGGGAATTGCTTGGGTTTTGGATTACCACCAAGGGTCGGAGCGCTGCCTTATGATTATAACCATGATAGGATTACAGGGGGGGCGCGAGGACTTGGGTTTCCCTTCTGCGGCTTGTGAGAGAAGCCGCACCATAAGTTTATCCGACCATGCGACGTTGTAGCTCCGCATTTCTTGGCATTTTTGTTCGATGTAGATTACCGATTCCCCTGCCAACTAGCTGTTTGCACCCCACTGAGGCTAGGGGGGCAAGCGGCGATGACCGGAGCATAGGGCTTGGTCGTGTTGGCTGACAATTGTATCCATCCCAGCCCGATACAGCGTCGTGGCAGCAAACGTTGCTGCCGCCACGACGCTGGGGATGTAAAACTGGGCTCATCATTCTGGCCCGGTCGGGCACGCGCTTCAACTTCTGTCCCCACCCGGCCATGAAGGGGCCTGACGGCATCGAGCCAAAAATGCCCATGCAACTGCCAACAAACCTTCCGCCCGCACCAACTGCGTGACGACTTGGTCGAAACCTCAAAGGGCTCAAGGACGGGCGGGCTTATTCGCAGTTAGTGCGGCGCGTGATCGCAAAGGCCGAGATCGACGGGCGAGGAGCAGGTGATGGTTTTCCAGGCGAACAACCTCGCGTGGAGTCCCGCGATGTTGTGTGACCTGCATCGCTGCCGTTGGCAAATCTGGACCGCCCTCCTGCTCCACGTTCTGTTCCGCTTCCAGGCCTTTCTGAGCGAGTGGCCCCACAGTTTTACCGGCCTTTCGCCATGATCCGCGAGATCGCCTGCATAATCATCCCGAAAGTTCATGGCTACACGCCGGGCCGGAGCGCCGGCTTGCAGCGCGGCGGAGGTTGCGCTGCAATCGCCGATTGCATGCCGACCTATTGGGAACTGATGCTGTTGGTGCTGCCCGTATTCGCCGTGATGGCGGTGGGTGTGGGGCTGCGTCGCGTGGGCTGGCTCAACGCCACGGCGGATGCGAGCCTGCTCAAACTCGTCGTCAACCTGCTCTATCCGGCACTGATCTTTGAGAATGTTCACGCCAACCCCGCGTTGCGCACGGTGGGCAACCTGGCGTGGGCGCCGCTGGTCGGCTTCGGCACCGTCGCGGTGGGCATCGCCCTCTGCTATTACGCGGCGCAGGCGCTCGGACTCACCGTCGGCGCGGGCCGCCGGACCTTTGCCTTCTCGACCGGCATCTACAACTACAGCTACATGACCGTGCCGCTGATGGTCGCGCTCTTCGGGGGCGAAAGTCTCGGCGTGCTTTTCGTGCACAATGTCGGCGTGGAGGCGGCGGTGTGGACCGTTGGGGTGCTGGTGTTGGCGGGTGAGTCGCTGCGCACGGGGTGGCGCCAACTGCTCAACCCGCCCGTGCTGGGATTAGTGCTGGCCGTGGCGGTGAACTTGAGCGGGCTGGGGCCGCACGTGCCGGAGGCGGGACTCGGCGTGGTGCGGGCGTTGGCGGCGTGCGCCATCCCGCTCGGGTTGCTGCTCAGCGGGGCGACGATGGCGGAACACCTGTTCACGCAACCGGCGGATCTTTTCGAATGGCGCACCTCGCTCGGCGCGGTGGCGCTGCGGCTCGGCGCTTTGACGGGATTGTTCCTGTTGCTGGCGAAGTTCGGTCCGTTTTCAGCGGATCTGAAGCACGTCATCGTCGTGCAGGCGGCGATGCCGGCGGCCTTCCTGCCGCTGGTGCTGGTGAAGCACCACGGCGGACACTCGCTTACGGCGATGCGCTGCGTGCTGGCGACTGTGGTCGCGAGCATTCTGCTCATGCCGCTGTGGTTGCGGGTCGGACTGGTGTGGGTGGGGGGGTAGGAGCGGAGAAATTTCAACCCCCGCAGGATGCGAAACAGACGGTCGCGCCGATGCAGCTATTCGCGCCAACACGGGCCCTTGGGCTGAGCCCCCGCCGCACCGCGCAAAACAGGGGTTGCCCTTGAGGGTCCGGGGACAAAACCCGGTTGAACTACACCGCCATCGGCATTTGCTGGCGGCATGCACCTGCGCAAACTCGGCGCCTCCGCCCTAAACGTTTCCGAACTCTGCCTGGGCACGATGCAATTTGGCTGGACGGCGGACGAAGCCGCCTCGTTTGCCATCATGGACGCGTTCGTGGCCGCGGGCGGCAATTTCATTGATACGGCGGATTGCTATACCAACTGGCTCACACCCGGCCTAGCGGGCGGCGGGGCGGCCGAGGAAATCATCGGCCGCTGGATGCAGGCGCGCGACAACCGCGGCCGCATCGTCCTCGCGACCAAAGTGCGGGGCCGGATGACCGAGGGTCCGGACGGCGAGGGGTTGAAACGCACGCGCGTCATCCGCTGCTGTGAGGATTCGCTGCGGCGGCTGCAGGTGGACTACATTGATCTTTACCAGTTGCATTGGGCGGATCTGGCCACGCCCATCGAGGAAACGCTCGGGGCGCTCGATGCCCTCGTGCGCGCCGGCAAGGTGCGTTACATTGGGGCCTCAAACTACCCCGCGTGGCGGCTCATGGAGGCCCTCTGGCGGAGTGAGCAGCATGGCAGCCCGCGCTTCGTGAGCTACCAACCCGAGTATTCGCTGATGGAGCGCGCCGGCTTCGAGGTCGAGGCGCGCCCCCTCTGCCTACACTACGGGTTCGGCGTCATCGCCTATTCGCCCCTGGCGGCGGGTTTTCTCACCGGAAAATACCGCGGCGGGCAGGACGTGCAGAGCGCGCGCGCCAAATTTGTCACCAAAAAATACGCCAACGCCCACGGTTGTGCGGTGATCGATCAACTTGAGGCCATCGGTTGCGCGCGCGGCAAGACGATCGCGCAAACCGCCCTGGCCTGGCTGCTTTCGAACCCGGTGATGACAGCCCCGATCATCGGGGCCAACACGCCGGCGCAACTGCAGGAGTCGCTGGGCGCCGCCGGCTACCGGCTCGACGCCGCGGAGCTGGCGGCGCTCAACGCGGTGACAGACTACCCGAAAAACACGCGGCCGATCTGGGATTAAAAATAGATAACAGGGTCAGGTCTTGGGCAGGTCGGTGTCGAGCTCGGTGGCGTGCGGGTGGTTGCGCTTGTCCTTGCGCAGGCTGTGGCGGTCCTCCAGCAGACGGTCGAGTTTGTCCACGAGCAGGTCGATGGACTTGTAGCAATCGTCGCTGGCGACACTGGCGATGAGGTCGGGGCCGCCGATCTCAATATGGCCCTTGGCGATGAACTTGTGGGTGACATCCTTCGTCTTATCGAGCTCAAGGTCGATGCGGATCCGCAACATGTGCATATTATGGCGGAGCAGACGCTCGGCCTTGTGCTGGGTGATGTTGCGGAGCGCCTCCGTCAGATCGAGGTGGACGCCGCGGATGATGAATTGGGGGTCAGGATGAGGGGATTTTTGTGTGTGGGGCATGCGTAGGATGAGGCACGGAAAACCGGTTGGCGCTGATTGGCAAATTAAAGTGCCTGCAATTTGCAGATCATGAGCAGACAGGAATCAGTTGGGATTATTTTGCCCAGTGAGGGTCTCAGTGCATGGCCGCCGCCACCGTGCCGATGGCGGGGCGGTAGAAACTGAACTGCACATCGGGATGGTCGGCGAGCAGCGACATGGGGACGGCTGAGTCGGCGAGATGCTTGGAAATCATCAGCGTCGTCAGCCGCATGCCGAAGGGGTTGTCGTGCACGCCCGCGTGCCAGATGGAGACTTTTTCCGCCTGCCAGGTTTCAACCGGGCCGACGCTGGCCGCCTGCAGGGGCACCAGAGAGACGTTGCCGCCGCCCGAAGTGCGGGCGTTCTGGATCACCGTCATCGGGTGCAGATCCACAATGCGCGTGCGCAACCGGCGATACTCCTGCGGCGGGGGCGGCGCCTGCCGGTATTTGCCGGTGCGCGGGAGCGGGTCGTTGAAGGCCCAGTGCTTCACCTCGCCCTGACCGCCTTGCATCACGACGCAGCGGACGGCGTCAAAACTGCGGCTGTAGGCGGCGAGATCGCTCGTCGGGAAGTGCAGGTGGATGTCGGGCATGACGAGTTTGCGTTGGATCCGGCGGAAGCAGAGATCGAGGTCGGCCTTGGCAAAGGACAGCGGGTGCGTTGGCGGCACGGGCCGGCCTTTTTCCACCCATTCGTCCATGCCCCAGAAATGCGCGTCGTGCAGTTTAAGCCCGAGGGCGTTGACGATCTGCGCGACGAGCGGGAGTTGCTCGGTGGGGCCGATGGGACCGCAGATGCCGGCGGGGTTGTCGGGGGTGGCTTGCTGCCAGGCGGTGATGTATTCCAGCGCCTCAGCGAGGTAGAACTCTTCGAGGGTGTCGTGCATCACGACCCGGAAGCCGGGGCGGGCGAGTTGGCGCAGGTCCTTTTCGGTGAGCCGGGCGGCCTCCTTGAGGATGATCGGGTCCAGCGTTGTGTAATCCCACCAACCGGGGGCGACTTTGCTGATTGGTCTGCTCATAAGGGGGGCGTGGTCGCATGGTCTGTCAGCAGGGCAGACAGCGGGTCATAGTTGGCGGCGGCGAAGCCGAGATGGGAGTGCCTGCGCCAGCCCTCGGCGTGCTCGAAGCGACCGGACAGGATCCCCACTGTGCGACTCATTGCCGCCATGCTTTCAAGATACGCCGGCATGTCTTGGGTGGCGTCGAGCCACGCCTGCTGGCTGCGATGGCAGGCGAGCAGGGCGCGTTTGCGCGCCAGGACCGGGGTGATGTTGACAAATAAGTCCGGCGTCACTGGCCGGCGCACCACATCACGCAGGCCGTGCGGCATCGCGTGGTAGATGGCAACCGGCAAAGCATACGGAGGTTGCGGGGGTTCGGTCGCAAAATTCGGGGCGGCGCGGGAAAAGGCTGCGGTCGCCACCAGTCGTGCGGTGTGCTGGTGATCCTCCATGTAGTCCTCGGGCGAATGGGTCAGGATGAGGGTGGGCCGGATGGCCCGCACTACCGCGGCCACGCGGAGCAGCGAAGGCTCGTCGTAGAAAATACAAAAATCATCAAAGAGCGGCGGGTGCAGGGTGGCACCCGCCAGGTCCGCTGCGGCTTGTGCCTCCTGCCGGCGGAGCTTGATGAGCTCGTTGCGGGGATGGATGACCGAGCCACAATCGCCGTGGCTCAGGTTCCAAACATGGAGTTCAGCGCCGGCCTCGCGGAGCAGGAGCAGCGTGCCGGCCATCATGAACTCAATGTCGTCAGGGTGCGCGACGGCGGCGAGAACGACGGACGTGGAGAGGGAGGTTTTCACGCAGGGGTCGGGATGAGGCAGCTGACCGGTCCAGGGTAGGTTGCGGACACGGACGGGTCAAGTGCAGCACCCCGCAGGGCGGATTGGGTGCGGTTGCCGTCGGCCAACCGGATAGGACGAGAATAGCTTTGTCTGGCCGCGGGGCGGTGGTGGACTTCAGCTGCGGATCACGATGCGGTTCTGGGCCTTTTTTCTTTGGAAAAAACAGTCCGACGGGACGGGCGGACTGGAAGCGCAGGGAGGTGGGCGGCCTAGGCGGCGCGTTGCTGCTGGCGGCGCCGATCAAGCAGCGCGGCGGCGAGTGCCAGCCCGCCGGGAATCGCCGCGCAGGTGGCAGGCTCGGGGATGGCGGTGGCGGAGTAGGACAGGGCAAAATTATCAATGGCCAGACCATGATCACTCCCCGGGTGATCGATGTCGCTAAAGCGGATGGCCAGATATTGGCCGCTGGTAAGGGTGATACTGCCCAGGCTGGCGGACAAGGAAGCGCGATTCGCACTTGCATTGCCATCCAAGGCACCCGCTGTGCCTCCGGTGATGGGACTGGTAAACGTCAATGCGGCAAGTTGGTTCCACCCAACATCGCTGCCAGCAGAAAAATTCGTAATGGGCGAGGAACCGATTTTATACCAAACCGTCACGTCTTGGGCGGCGGCGGCGCTATTTCGCCATTGCTCTCCCATGTAGCTGAGTGTTCCCAGAGTCACCGTTGCGCCGCTGTTGTTTTGGAAGATTACGCCATAAGCAAAACCGCCCGGAGTTGCAGAACCGAGGGTGCCGAGAGCCCGGTCGGAAGCCGTTCCAGTTCCAAAACTATAAAGTGCGCCTGTAATGCTGCTGCCGGTGCCGGCTGCGATCGTGTTCCCAGTTCCCGTCCTCTGCGCAGACCAATTCGTCAAAGTAGAATTGTCAGTCCATGTCGCGCTCGCGGTTGTGATCAGAGTGTCAAAATCCTGAGTATAGGTGCCACTGGCTGTGATGGAAACCTGGGCCTGTGAGTGAACCGAACCGACCAGGGAAAGCAGGAGGCCAAAAAGGCGGAGTCTTGGGGAGGGCATGGTGATGAATCGGGAGACTCGTTTGGAAAACGTATCAACAAAATGCCGAGCTGGATAAAAGAGGGGCGGGAAGTGGTGAGGCAACCTGAATTTCTGTGCAGATATTGCCGGGGATAAGGAGTTTTCAACCACAGGAAAATCCTGACCAGTGGGTCTTGGCATACTGGAAGGCCTTATGCCAAGGGCCCGAGTTGTGCGGACTGCTGGCAGCGGCGCGGTAAAGTCAGCCGCCCCCTTTGCGCAAGGCTTCGGCCGGCACGCCGCCGGGCCGTCTGCGAATATCCTGCCGGCGCCATCGGGGCTTTGATATCATTCGGCAACTAGCACGACAACGGCAAGTTAGTGTACTGCCGGCCGGCCCCGGGCCGGTGACGGAGGGCACGCCGGTTCCGTCGCAGACTGACGATCCCGCCAGGCGGTGATTGTCCAACCGCCGGGTTGCCAAGTGCGAGCGGGCGTGCTGGGTTGCGCGTGCCCCATGAAACCCAAGCACGCCGGTCTCCTGCTGCTCGCGGCCGCCTACCTGGTTGCCTTGGTCATGGTCGGGCGTCGCACCACCGAGGAGGTGGTGCGCGACCGTGTCACCCTCCGGCTTTCACAATGGCAGCTCGAGGGCACGGTGCGCGAGGCGCTCGACGCCATCATCGCGCGCTACGAGGTGCTCAACCCGCAGGTGAAGGTGGAGCACATCGCCGTGCCGGACAGCGTCTACCTGCAGTGGGTGCAGACGCAGATGGTCGGTGGCACCGGGCCGGACCTGGTGGAGTATACGTGGGGGTGGCCCAACCTCGCGCGCTACTTCCAGCCGATCGACGCGGAGGTGCTTGAACCCAACCCCTACAACCGCGGCACCGCGCTCGAGGGCCTGCCCTGGCGCGAGACCAACGTGGACGGCATGACGAACGACGACAGCTTCGTGAAGGCGCTCAACCGCTACTACGGCATCACGATCACCTCGCACATCCCGCGGATCGTCTTCAACAAGAAGCTTCTGCAGACCATCACCGGGCGGACCGAGCCGCCGCGCACCTACCGCGAGTTTTTGCAGCTCTGCAAGGAGGTCGACGCCTATGCCCGGGCCAAGGGCCTGGTGATCGCGTCGCTTGCCACCTCGAAGGACAGCTACCCCTTCATCATGTATCCCATCGTGGGTAACGCCCTGACCCGCCTGGCCGCCCGGCTTGACCACCGGCACCGGTTGCAGCTCACCGATCCCGAGGCGGCCTTTCACTATCTGCGCGGCGAGTGGAGCTTCGACACCCCCGATGTCGTCGCCAGTTTGCACCTGCTCCGCGAGTTCGGCGCGGTCAGCACGCCGGGCTTCCTGCAGCGCACGCGCGATTCGGCGCTCACGGATTTCGTCAATGGTCGCGCTCTCATGGCGGTGATGCCCAGCTGGGATGCGAGCAGCCTGCTCCTGATCTGCCCGTTTGAGATCGGCGCCTTCCGCTTTCCACACCCCCGCGAGGACGATCCGGTCTACGGCCGCTTCACGCAGGGACCGTTCAGCGAGGGTCAGGTGATGACCGGCATGGGATTCTTCCTGAACCGGCACACCAAGCACCGCGAGCAGGCGATTGATTTCCTCCGGTTCCTCACCAGCCAGGAAGGCAGCCAGATGTTCACCGACATCAGCCACTGGCAACCGGCCACGGTGGGGGTGAAGCCCTCCCATTTCGCCGCGCAATTCACGCAGCAGACCGAGGGCAATGCCTGGGGAGTGAGCTTCATGACGCTGTCCGGCATCGATGCCGGGATGTTCCTGCGCGCCGAGCTGAGTTCGCTGTGGGGCAGCGGCGGCAGTGTCGAGGCCTACCGTGCGGCCGTGCGGCAGGGGCTGCCCGGCCACCTGCGCGATGACCTGCGCCGGGAGGTGCGCGCGGCCCGGGAAAATATCCGCCGTGAAGACACCATGGCGGCGGCGCAGTGGATGGCGGATCTGGCGCCGGCATCGGAGCTGCTCCGGCTTGTTACCGTGGCCAACGAAATGAAACCCTACCAGATGCGCGACGTGCTCGCGCACGCCGTCGGGCCATGAAGCGCGCTCGGCTCCTGCTCGCACTGGTGGTCACCGGCCTGGCCGTCCGGGCCGGTGAACTCACGGCCGGCTGGCAGGCGCTGGCCGACTACCGGGCGGCGCAGGCGGTGCAGATCTTTGAAGGCGAAATCGCCGCCGGCAATCCGGCGACGGTGCGCGAAGCCCGTTTTGGCCGGGGCGTTGCGCTGCTCGCGCGGCAGCCGATCACGCCCGCGCAGGTCGAGACGGCCCGGGAGATTTTTGAGGAACTGGCGGCCGGGGGTGCGACTGAGATTGCGCTGGGCGCGCGGTTTTATCTCGCCCGCATCGCGCAGCACCATGCGGCGTCGCCGGATGAGGCCGCCGCCGCGCGGCACTACCGGCAACTCCTCGATGCGCAGCCGGGGTGCGTCTGGGCGCAGACCGCGCTGAGCCGGCTTGCCATTTTGCAGCTCTATGGACTCGACACGGACCAGCCCCCTGCGGAGCGGATCGCCCGCGCGACAAAACTGCTGGAGCTTGCCCACGGGCCGGCGGCGCAAAGCGAACTGCACTGGCTGTTGGCCGAAGCGGTGTTTTTTTATCAACTGCCGGCCGCACAGGCCTTGCCGCACCTGCTCGCGGCGGAGCGGCTCGGTCGGCTCGATGCGGTGACGCGTGCGGATGTGCTCGTGCAGATCGCGGAGCTCTCGGCGGAGGGAGGCAACCCGGCGCAGGCGCGGGTGTATTACCAAAAAAACCTCGACGAGTTTCCCGGGGACCAGCGCCGTTATCTCGTGCAGCAGAAACTGGCGGCGCTGGGGGCAGCGGGGAAGTAGGGTGGTTGGTGGAACACGTTGTCCCCAATACGTTGCCCAAACCAACGCGTTGGGGACAACGCGCTCCGCCGTGGCGTGAAATCAGGGTTTCCCCCCGCATGCTTCCCGCTACATTGCCGCCATGAAACGAATCGTTGCGCTGTTCATGCTGTTGGGCGCGGCCGCTCTGGCGGAGACGCCGCCGGGCTGGTTGCGCATTGAGGAGCAGGTGGCGGCCGAGACGGGCAAGCCGCAGATCACGGTGGTGCATTTCTGGGCGCCGTGGTGTCCGAACAGCACGGCGGAGTTCGCCAAGGAGGGCTGGAGCACGTTCATCGGCTCCCATTCCGCGGTAAAATTCATCTTCGTGACCGTGCGCAGTTCCGACGACGGCAAGGCGAGGCTCGCCACGCACGGTTTGGTCGCACAACCGAACCTGCAGTTGCTGCATCACCCGAATTACGTCCGCAAGGGCGATGGCAGCATCCAGAACTTCATGGACATCCCATTGTCGTGGGTGCCGAGCACCTGGATTTTCCGCGAGGGCCGGCTGTGCTACGCACTCAACTACGGTGAGGTGCGTTTCCCGATGTTGCAGCAGCTCATCCGCGACACGGCGGACAACTGGGAGCACTGAGTAGCAGGCGGACGGGTAGTGGCAGAAAGTGTGGAACGCAGACTGCCCGCTTGCGGGCGCTCGGGTGGTTGGCGCGAGGACAGTTCACGCTCCATCCGGCAGTCGCATCTCCCCGCGCTTTACTTGCGATGCCTCCTGCGGCATCACGGGACGCATCATGTCCTCCCTTGTCCGCAACATTCTCGCCCTGCTTGCCGGGGCCGTCGTGGCCATCGTCCTGATCGGCCTATTGCAGGCCGTGGCGCATGGCGTCTATCCGCCGCCGCCCGGGCTTGATTACAAGGATCCGGCGGTATTGAGAAAAATCATGATGGAAGCGCCGGTGGGTGCGTTGCTCATGGTGTTGCTGTCCTATTTTATTGGCACCTTTGTCGGCGCGTCGATTGCGGCGCGGCTGTCGGCCGATGTGCCGGAGCGGCAGGCTTACCTGATCGGTGGCATGATGCTGGTCTCGGGGGTGATGAATCTGATGGCTATCCCGCACCCGGTCTGGTTTTGGGCGGGCAGCATCGTGGCCTTCATCTCGGCGGCGTTCCTTGGCGCGAAGATCGGTGCAAAAAAGACGCCGGCAGGGCGCGTGGCATCTTTGTAACCATGGTTTGAACGGATAACATGGATGGGCCTGAACCCTGCGTGGATTGAGCCGTGCCATCACTGCAATCGATGGTGATGGCCGGCTTCGTTCAGGATTGGAATTTAACCGCCCAGCGGGACGCGTTTCGCGGTCCGGCTGCGGCCAAGTTGAAAAGTCGCCACGGCTCCGGCCGCGACCGGGCCGAGCGAATAGCGTTTGCCCGCCAGTGTCAGCACCGGACGCAGCGTGGCGTCGGAGGGATTCTTCAGGCGCAGCTCCACCGTTGGCTCGCCGGGTTGGCCTTTGAGTGCGAGCAACTGCACCGTGTCGGGTGCCAGACTGGCGAGAGAAGCCGTGGCCGGCAGGGTGCCGGCGCGGTTTTCCCACACCATCGTGATCAAGGGCGGCTGGGTCAGGAGTTCGGCCGCGTGCTCCACCGGTGCGTGGCGCGGCAGCAACGTGAGGCGTTCACGGAGTTCGCCGCGGTCGACCGCGGGGCGCCACCATGCCTTGGATTGATCAAGGTTCTCGGCCCGAGCGTAGCGGGTGGCGCGGGCGAGGGTGACGCGCAGGTCGCCCTTTTCCAAGTCATAGGCGGCGAGCACATCGCTCACGATGGCGAAACCCTTGCGGCCATCGCGGGCGCGGAGCCAGCGCAGGACGGGTATCTCGCCCTCGGTGGAGCGATGCACGCGTTCGGCCGGCACCTCGCACTCGACCGAGCGGGCGCCGGGCAGCACGAGCTTGATGCGCGCGGCCTCGAGGTCGGTGAAGACGCGGACTTCGACGGCCACTTCCTCGATGCCGGCGGAGAGACGCAGCGTGAGGTCGGCGTGGGCGCGGGCCGTGGCCAGGCGCACGACAAGCGCCGCGCGCAGCGGGCCGGACTCGGTCAGTGCAACGCGCGTGATTTTCCACCGGCCGATGGCCTGCGTGAGCCGGACGCCGACCGCATTCTCATCCATCGCGCCCCACGAGCCCCAGTTATCCGCGAGCGTGATGAGGTGCAGGCCGCGGGAGCCGAAGAGATTTTTTCCGCGATGGCGGATCTGGATGCCCTGCCTGCCCGGTCGGGCCGTGACCGCATAAAAGTCGTTGCGGATCGACTGACCACGACCCGTGGCCTTGGCGGCGTAAACCGGGGAAGAGGATTTTTCCACCCAGCCAATCGTGGCGAGGTTCCAGCCGGCGGCGGGCAACGTGACCGGTACGACCACGCGTTTGCGCCAGGCGAGATCACCGAAGGATTCGTGCTCGGTGCCGATGGCCTGGAAGGCGGTGCGCCGTCCGCCCACGCGCACCTCGAGCGGCAGTGCCGCGGCGCGGTTTTGATACGTGCCGATGGGGCGGTGATCGAGGCAGGCCTCAAGTTCGACAAAGGTTTGCACCGGCCGCAGGTGCGGGTTCCAGAGGAGGAAGGGCACGGCCTTGGGGTGGTCAGGGCCGACATGGGGCAGGGAGACGCGCACGCGACCGGCCAGGGCATTGAGGGCGCGGAATGCCGCGGTGCGCACAGCGTGACGCACACCGCCGACCTCGTCGATCTGCTCGTCGAAGGCGCGCTCGACGCTCGAGCCGGGCAGAATGTCATGAAACGAGTTGAAAAGCATCGAGGCCCACGCGCCGCCGAGATCCGGCGCGGGCGCGAGGCCGGCGTGCTGCAGCAGGGCGGTGGTGCGCTCGGCCCGCAGCAACTCGTGCTCGGCGCGGCGGTAGCCGTGCTTGAAACGGGCCACGGCGGCGTAGCAGCCGCGCATGCAGAAATTAAGTTCGCCCTTCACCTCGTCGATCCGCGGCGCGCCGGGTGCGGCCAGCTCGCGGCGCAACGCGGCGAAGAAGGAGTGCAGGCCGGCGAAGCGCACCTCGAAGTCCGGGTGTGCCACGGCCCAGGCGCGAATGTCATCAATCAACCGCTGGCTCGGACCGCCGCCGTGGTTGCCCAGGCCGATGAACATGGCGACATTCCGCAGCGGGGATTTTTTCACCCACGGGACCAGCAGGTCGAAGCGGCGCTTCACCTCGTCCCGCTCGCAACCATACCAGCCGAGGGGCGGGCGGTAGGCGAGGATGCGCGCGTTGCCTCGCCCGTGCCACCAGAAGGCCGGGGTCCTGAGCGGAAGCACTTCCTGCGGCGGACGCGTGAAGGCGAAATTTTCCACGCCGCCCGCAGCAAGCACGTCGGGCAGGCCGGCGCTGTGGCCGAAGGAGTCGGCCTGCCAGCCGCATTTGACCTTCACCCCGAGTTTTTCCCGAAAATAGCGCAGGCCGACCTCGTAGTGCCGGCATAGTGTCTCGCTCTCAAGCAGGTTGGTGTCGGGCTGGATCCAGGTGCCGCCGACGGCGTCCCAGCGGCCGGTGCGGATCATTTTTAAAATGCGGGCAAAGGTCGCGGGGTCGGTGCGGCGGACGTGCTCGTAGATCGCGGCTTCACCGCGGATGAAGGTGAGGTCGGGATTGGCGTCGAGCAGGTCGAGCATCGCACGGCAGGTGGCGATCCCCTCGTTGAGCCCCTCGCGGAAATCCCAGAGCCAGACGGGATCAAGATGGGCGTTGGGGATGACGTGGACGATAGTGCGTTTCATGGGATGGGGCAGGCCGGGAGGAAGGAGAGAGTTTGCCCGCGACTGGAAATGGAATCGCCTGCAAGCAGGCTCCTACAATTCAGCGCGGCTGGGCGACGAGGCGCTCGGCGTTCTGCCAGTAGATTTTTTCCACGATGGCGGCCGGCAGCGCCAACGTCTGAAGGAATTTGTGCAGATCCTGTTCGTAGTAGTCGCGCGCGAAGAGCAGCCGGTCGGCGTAGCGGGTGAGGAACTGCAGCGCGTGCGCCGGGTCACGCGAGAGCGCCTGCCGGCCCGAGCCGGCAGAGAGATCGGCCCAGAGGTTGGGGTGGGTGTCGAACAGCCGGTAGAGCCGGCCGCCGGGTGCGACCGGGCCGACGGGATAGGGTGACGGGCTTGCATCAGCGTCGCCGCTGATCTCGCGCCAGAAGCCAGGCGCGTGGCCGATGAAGATCGTTTCGGGGCACGCCTGCAGGGCGCGTTCCAGTGCGGTGACGGTGCCACCATACCAGAGGGGTTGAAAAACGGGCTGGCCGGTTTTCGCGTCGGGCAGCCACGGCACGTCGAGATGGAGCACGACGGGCAGCTTCAGTTGGCCGGCCTTTTGGAAGATGGCGAGGCAGCGCGGGTCGTCGAAGGGCACGCGGAACTTCCATTCGCCGCACACGCGGATGCCGTGCATATTGTAAGCCGCCTCAAGGATCGCGGGGGCCTGCGCCCACGCTGGATTGGGGCAGAAGCCGACGACGAAGCGCTTGGGGTATTGCCGCTGCGTCTCCAGCAAATCGGACAGCGGGATGCCCGGATGCGTGCCATCGGGGGCGAAGAGCGCGGGATTGAGCGCGTAGTTGTATTCAGGCGCCTGGTCCTCGCGGCCCAGCTGCCATGAGAGCAGCCAGGCATAGGCGATGCCGTGGGCATCCAGGTCGGCGATGAGGCCGTGCTCGTCGCGCTGGTGCCAGCGGACGTGTTGGTGGGAGTCAACGAGGCGGGTGGGGGCGGGCATGATGCGGCTGAGCGTGACGGGTGGGGGCGGCGGCGCAAAAGAAAATCAGCCCGGGACAGCCGGCGGATTTGAATAATCGTCACCCGGTGCGGGGTTGCCCGCGTTCCCGACTCGACGGCCAGTCCGCATCCGGCTAATGCATGCGGCCCTTCCCATGGACATGCCCGCCCAGATTTCCTCGAGTCCCAACCGGCCAGCCGCGGCGTCCGCGGCCGCCAGCGGCTTCGATCCGCGTGATCACCTCTCTCCGCGCCGGCTCACGCTGGCGATGTGGGACCAGGCCTTTCTGCTCCGCCACGGGCCGGGGGGCAGCTTCGCGGACTGGGACCGCGTGCTGGATGAGACGATCGAGCGCGGCTACAACACCGTGCGGCTCGACCCGATGCCGCAGTGGATTGATCTAACGCAGCCGGACTGCGAGCTGTACTGGCCCGATCCCAAACTGCCCTTCATGCCGTGGGACTGGAACACGGCCGTGACCGCGCCGGCGGGCCGCTGGCTGATCGAGTTCATGGAGAAGCTGCTGGTCCGGCCCGCCCTCCACTACACGCTCAGCTGCTGGTGGTTTTGCAACCTGCCGGGCAGCTCCCATATGGGGCCCCCGGTGCTCCGGCTGCCGCGCAACCACGCCGAAGGCGCGGAGCTCTGGGCCGCGCAGTTGTGCGAGTGGCAGCGGCGCTTCGGCTTCGACCGGCTGGTGTATGTGGACCTGGCCAACGAAGTGCCGTATTTCTTTCCCGGTTTTCTCGACCGCCTGAAAAAGGAGCACGGGCTCAACTGGGGCGCGGGCGTGCCCTTCACCCCGGAACAGGCGCAGGCGATCGCGGCGGAGCTCAACCCGCCGCTGGCGGCCCTCCGGCGCGAGTTCCCGGCCCTGCGCTTCACCGCCTCGATTCATGGCGACCTGCGCTGGCTCGACGTGCCGCTCGAGTTCGACTGTCTCGACGTGCATTTCTACGCCGACGCCGACCCACGCTGGTCGCAGCGGACCAAATTCAGCGAGCTCATGCCGCACCTGTTCACGCGCAACGACTGGCACGCGGAGTATTCCGACCGCTGCCGGCAGACGGCAGCCGCGGTCGCGCCGATGCTGCGGCAGCGCCAGCGCGCCAAGCTCATGCGCTTTGCCGCCTGGGCGGATGAGCGCGGCATGCCGCTGACCACGACCGAATCCTGGGCGAGTTGGTATAGCTTCGACAGCCCCGAGCTCGACTGGGGCTGGCTGCTCGACTGGGCGGAGTGGAGCGTGGAGGATACGATTGCCGCCGGCATGTGGGGCTGGACCCCGCACAACTACGTGCAACCGCACTTCGCCAATTGGCGCGATGTGCGCTGGCACCGCCGGCTCACCGACCGTTTTCTCCGGAGCTGACGCGGGCGAATTTCCATTGTCACCTCCGGCCGTTGCCTGATGGTTGGATCGTATTTTCACCTTTCCCATTCCCATGCATCCCTCCCCTGTAAAATCCTTCAAAGTTGAACAACTGCCGGTGCGCAGTTTTGCCACGCTGGCCGACATGGCCGCGGCGGCGGCCGAGGACGCGGCCCAGGTGCTGATCACGGCGATCCGGCAGCGGGGCCAGGCCCGCGCCATCATCGCCACCGGCAATTCACAGGATGCGTTCCTCGAAAATCTCACCCGATACCCCGGCATCGACTGGTCCAAGGTGGAGCTCTTCCACATGGACGAATACCTCGGGATGCCAATGACCCACCGCGCTTCTTTCCGAAAATACCTCAAGGAACGGGTGTTCGACCGTGTGCGGCCCGGCGGGGCCCACTACCTCGAAGGGGACGCGCTTGAGCCACTGCAGGCGATCCGCGCCTACGCTGCGGCGCTCGCATCGGCGCCGGTGGATCTCTGCTGCCTCGGCATCGGCGAAAACGGCCACATCGCCTTCAACGATCCGGCGGTGGCGGACTTTGCCGACCCGGAGCCGATCAAGATCGTGAAGCTCGACGAGAAATGCCGGCGCCAGCAGGTGGGCGAGGGGCACTTCCCCAATCTCGACGCCGTGCCCACCTACGCGATCACGCTTACGATCCCGACCCTCTGCAAGGTGGGCCGCATGATTGCCGTGGTGCCGGAGAAACGGAAGGCCGAGGCGGTGAAAGGCTCGCTCGAGGGCCCGATCGCCACCTCGTGCCCGGGCAGTTGGTTGCGCCGACAGGCGCATGCGGCGCTGTATCTGGATGCGGATTCGTCGTCCCTGCTGACGAAGTAACATGAGCCCCGAGGTCCGCGAAGTCATCGACTACCGCACCGGACACGTCGTCCGGCTGACCTGTGCGGACGGAAAGATCCGGGCCATCGAACCGCTCGCGACCGTGGTAACCGGGCAGCCGGTGCTGCTGCCACCGCTGGTGGACATCCAAGTCAACGGTTACGCCGGCGTGGATTTCCAACGCGACAATTGCACGGCTGCCGAACTGGAGCGGGCCGTGGACGGACTCGCGGCCGCAGCCTGCGGCCGCTTCCTGCTGACACTCGTCACCAACCGCTGGGAACGGATGCTGGCGCGCGTGCGGCATTACCAAGCATTGCGCGCGGCGTCGCCGCGTTTGCAGCGGCGCATCGCCGGCTGGCACCTGGAGGGCCCGTTCATGAGTCCGCAGCCGGGCTTTCACGGCGCCCATCCGCCGGAGTTCATGGAGGCGCCCTCGGCGGCGCGGATGCAGCAGCTCAAGGCGATCACGGGCGACGACCCCGTGCTGCTGACCATGGCCCCCGAGTGGCCCGAGACACCCGCCGCCATCCGCGTGGCACGCGCCCTGGGTTTCCATGTATGGCTCGGACACACCGACGCCACGGCGGAACAAATCGCGACCGCGGTTGCAGCCGGCGCGGAGGGTTTCACGCATCTCGGCAACGGTTGTCCGGCGGAACTGCACCGGCACGACAACATCATCTTCCGCGTGCTCGACGAACCGCGGCTGCGGGCGAGCCTGATCACGGACCGCATTCATGTCTCGCCCGTGCTGTTCCGGCTGATGCATCAGGTGATGGAACCGGCCCGCATCTGCTACACCACCGATGCGATGTCGGCCGCCGGCGCGGGGCCCGGCACCTATGATCTCGCGGACATGAAGGTGGAGGTCGGCGCCGACGGCATCGTGCGGCAACCGGGAAAATCCAACTACGCCGGCTCCAGCCTGGCGCCGCTCGAGGGCATCCGCCGTGCCGCGGCGATGCTGCGCAAGCCGCCGGTGGCGGTCTGGGATTATTTCTCGACGCAACCGGCGCTGTTCGTGGGGCTCGCACCCGCGCTCTCCTTGGGCGCGCCGGCGGATTACTGTTTGCTGCAGGCAAGTGCGGCGGGCACCCGCATCGAAATCCATTTCACCGGCGAGCCGGTGCGCGAGGTCACGTGGCCGGTTTGATCCCGGCCAGGACATTGTTGCCACGGATCACACGGATTGACACAGCTACGATTCTGCCATCCGTGAAATCCGTGGTTGGTTTTGGTTGGATAGTGGTTCTGTGAGATCATGAAAAATTTCCTATGAAAACAATGATCGGAGCCTACGGGCCCTGGGCAGATGCCATGCGGCCGGTCAAGCCGGGTCCGCTCTCACTGCAGAACTGTCCCGCGAGCGAGTTCGCGGCGCGGCGGGTGGCCGCCCGCACCCGCGTGCTCGAATGCATGGCGCCGCCGCCCCGGCCCGCCCCCGTGACCCCGACGGTGCACCGCCGGTGGGAACACGACGGACTGGAAATCGAGGAGCTGTCCTGGCCGCAGCCTGCCGGCGCGCCGACGGCCGCTTGGGTGTTGAAACCCAAAGGGGCGACCGGTCCGCTGCCCGGCGTGCTGGCGCTGCACGACCACGGCGGATTCAAGTTCTACGGCAAGGAGAAGATCGCGCAGGTTGACGCCAGGGTGCATCCCCTCGTGGCGCAGCACTGCGCGGATTATTACGGGGGCAAGGCCTGGGCCAACGAACTGGCGCGCCGCGGCTTCGTGGTGCTGGTGCACGATGCCTTTGCCTTCGGCAGCCGGCGCGTGCGCCTGGCCGACGTGCCGGAGCTGCTGCACGGCGACGTCAAGGACGATGCGGATGATTCGCCGGCCGGCATTGACGCCTACAATCTCTGGACAGGGATGCACGAGCACGTGATGGCCAAGTCGCTGTTCTGTGCCGGCACCACCTGGCCCGGGGTCTTCGTCACCGAGGACCAAATGGCGCTCGATGTCCTGTGTGCGCGCCCCGACGTGGACCCCGCGCGCATCGGGATCGGCGGCCTGTCGGGCGGCGGGTTGCGCACCGTGTTCCTGGGCGGGCTCGATGAGCGCGTGAAATGCGCGGTGTGTGTCGGCATGATGACGACGTGGCGCGATGCGCTCCTGTACAAGAGCTACACCCATACCTGGATGTGCTATGTGCCGCTGCTGCCGCGCGAACTCGACTATCCGGAAATTTACGGGCTCCGTGCACCGCGGCCGACCATGGTGCTGAACACGCACGACGACGGACTGTTCACGCATCCGGAAATGGAACTTGCCGAACAGACGCTGCACCGGGTCTTCGCCTCCGCCGGGGCGCCGGACCGGTTCAAATGCTCATGGTATCCCGGCGGGCACAAGTTCGACCGGCCCATGCAGGCCGAGGCCTTTGACTGGTTCGGCCGCTGGCTGGCGTAGAATATTTATGATGCCATTGTTTACCATGTAGTCATCGTTAGGCTGCCCGCTGGTGGACGCGACTTGAACGCGAGCCGGCTCGCGGCCTACCCAACCCGAATCCATACTCGCTTACGACGCTTTTTTTATGAGCTACTCTTCCCAACGCCTGCACACCCTCCGCGACACCTACCGCCGCGGCCTGCTGGAAAGCACCATCCCGTTCTGGCTGAAGCATGGGCTTGACCGCGAGTGCGGCGGCCTGCTGAGCGGGCTGGGCGAGGACGGCACGGTCATCGACACCGACAAGGCCGTCTGGCTGCAGGGCCGGGCGGCGTGGACCTTCGCGACGCTCCACAACACCGTGGAGCCGCGGCCCGAGTGGCTGGCGGCGGCGCAACACTGCCTCGACTTCATCCGTGACCGCTGCCGGGGACCGGGCGGCAAACTCTATTTCACCGTGACGCGCGAAGGCCGGCCGCTGCGGATGCGGCGCTATGTCTACAGCGAATGCTTTGCGGCCATCGGCAGCGCCGCCCATGCCAAGGCCACCGGGGACGCCCGCGCCGCGGCGGAGGCCGCGGAATATTTCGGGACCTACCTGCACCACAGCTTCACGCCCGGCGTGATGCCGCCGAAGACCGACCCGGCCACCCGGCCGATGCAGGGCGTGGCCCCGCACATGATCGCCATCGCCACGGCGCAGGAACTGCGGGCGCTGCTGGGCGACCTCACGGTCAGGGGCATGACCTGCACGCAGTGGATCGACCGCTCGATCGCCGCGATCGCACGCGACTTCTACAAACCCGAACTTGGCGCGCTGATGGAGATCGTCGGGGCCGACGGGGCCGTGCTCGACCACTTTGACGGCCGCACGCTCAATCCCGGCCACGCCATCGAGTGCGCGTGGTTCATTCTGCATGAGGCCAAACTGCGGCACCGCGATCCGCAGCTGCGCAAGCTCGGCTGCGGCATTCTCGACTGCATGTGGGCGCGGGGCTGGGACCCCGAGCACGGCGGCCTGCTCTACTTCACCGACCTGCATGGCCGGCCGGTGCAGGAATACTGGGCGGAGATGAAGTTCTGGTGGCCGCACAACGAGGCCGAAATCGCGACCCTGCTCGCCTGGCAACTGACCGGCGACGCGAAATACGCCGCGTGGCACACCTTGGTGCACGACTGGTCGCACCGTGTGTTCGCCGATCCCGTGCACGGCGAATGGTTCGGCTACGCGCAGCGCGACGGGCGCATCGCGACGCGCCTGAAGGGCAATATCTGGAAGGGCCCCTTCCACCTGCCACGGATGCAGTGGTATTGCGGCCGCCTCGTGGACGAATTGCTGGCCAGTCAGCCCAAGGCTTAGGCCACCACGGATGGCATGGAATGAGGATTGGCCATAAAAGGCGCAGAGTTCACCGCATGGTCCGGGCCAGCCCGATCAGGGTCTGAGCAGCTGGTGCCTTCGGTGGCCTGCGGTCTTGGCTTCATGGCTCCATCTCAAAAATCCGTGCTTTCCGTGAAATCCGTGGTTCAACTGCTTTGAACCGATTTTTCCCATGAACCTCCCTGTCACTCCCAAACTCCGGCCTGTGCTGGATCCCGAATTCCTGCCCGCGGTCCTGTGGAACCGCGCCTACCGCGACCTGGTGGCGCGCGATCCCGCGGCGCGGCCCTTCGCCCTCGCGCTGGTGCGCGCCGACGGCCGGGCCTCCGTGCACCAGGACCGGGTGCTTTCCGCCGCGCATCCGGCCGCCGCGCACACGCTGCGCTACGTCGAGCGGCTGCTGAAGTTTCTCCTCTGGCAGAAGGGCGGCTGCCGCGTGCTGGTGGCGGGCGCCGACGAGATCGCGGCGGCCCTGGCCGGGATCTACAGCCCGACGGGGGCGCGCGCCTTCGATCACCTGTTCATGGGTGAGAAAGTCCAGGGGCCCGTCTTTTCGCTGGCGCCCTGCACGCTGGACGCGCTGCCGTCCGACGACGATTCGACGCTCGCGATGGGCCGGCACCTCGACGGCTGCCGGATCGGTTTCGACCTCGGCGGCAGCGATCGCAAGGCCGCCGCCGTCATCGACGGCAAGGTCGTATATTCCGAGGAGATCGCGTGGGATCCGTATTTCCAAAAGGACCCCGCCTACCATCTCGAAGGTGTGCACGACACGCTCACCCGTGCTGCGGCGCACCTGCCGCGGGTCGATGCCATCGGCGGCAGCGCGGCGGGCGTCTACGTGAACAACGAGGTGCGGGTGGCTTCGCTCTTCCGCGGCGTGCCGGCCGATCTCTTTGCAAAACACATCCGGCGCATGTTTTTCACGCTGCAGGCCCGCTGGGGCGGCGTGCCCTTCGAGGTGGCCAACGACGGTGAGGTCACGGCGCTCGCCGGGTCGATGTCCATGAACGCCAATGCCGTCGTCGGCGTTTCGCTCGGCACAAGCACGGCGGGCGGCTACGTCACGCCCGCGGGCAACATCACCCCGTGGCTCAACGAATTCGCGTTCCTGCCGGTGGATTACCGCCCCGATGCGCCGCGTGACGAATGGTCGGGCGACGCGGGGTGCGGCGTGCAGTATTTTTCGCAGCAGGGCGTGGGCCGGCTTGCCGGGCCCGCCGGTTTCCATTTTCCCGCCTCCCAGCCGCTGCCCGAGCAATTGCTGACCGTGCAAAAGGCGATGCGCGCCGGCGACCCGCGCGCCCGCGCCCTCTTCGAGACGATCGGCGTGTGCTTCGGCTACGCGGTCGCGCACTACGCCGAGTTTTATGACCTGCGCCACCTGCTGATCCTGGGCCGCGTGACGTCGGGCGAGGGCGGCGAGGTGATTCTCGCGCAGACCGCCGCCGTGCTGCGGGCCGAGTTTCCCGCGTTGGCGGAAAAGATCCGGCTGCGGACGCCGGACGAGAAGGACAAGCGCCACGGCCAGGCCGTGGCCGCCGCGAGCCTGCCGGCAATTCGCAAAATCTGAGCAGCGGGCGGGATTGCCAAGGCCGTCCGCCCCCCGCCAAATCGGCAGGCCAACCGGTCCCAGGCTGGCACCCCATGCTCTCACAGATTCGCGCACTCCTGCTCTGGCTGGCCGCCCTGGCGCTGGTCGTGACCGGATTTTGGTGGGCCGGCCACAGCCGCGAGCCGGAGATGCAGGCCGGGCGGAAGGTGATCACGTGGATGCTCCACATCTCGCCGTTGCGCGATTTGTATGAACAGCAGGTCGCAGAGTTCGAGCGGCTGCACCCGGATATTGCGGTGCGCCTCATCTGGGTGCCGGAAAGCGAGTATCACATGAAGTTCAAGACGCTCGCCGCCGCGGGGCAGACCCCGGACATGTTCTATTCGGGCGACGTGTGGCTGAGCTACCTGCGGCCCTTCATGGCCGATCTCACACCGCTGGTCGCGCGTGATGCCGCCGAGATCGGGCTGGAGGATTATTTTCCGGAGATCCGCGCGGCGATGCAGCACGAGGGACACTACTTTGTGTTGCCCGAGTCCATGAACATCTCGCTGCTCTATTTCAACCGCCGCCTGTTCCGGGAGGCGGGTGTGGAGGCGCCGACCGCGGACTGGACCTGGGACGACCTCGTGCGCGCGGGTCAGAGATTGACGCGGCCGGCCAGTGGCGACCGGCCCGGGGTCTGGGGTTGCTCGCGGATGGCAGGCTGGTGGGGCGAGTGGCTGATCTTTGTGCGGCAGGCGGGTGGCACGGTTTTCACTCCCGATGGCCGGCGCTGTGCCCTGGACTCGCCCGCCGCCATCACCGGCCTGCGTTTCTACCTGGAAAAATCCAGCAAGTATGGCATCAGCGCGCCCGCGGGATTCGAACCGCTCAACGGTTTCGTCAACGAGCGCGTGGCGATGATCATGGGCGGGCACATTAATTTCTGGCTCAATTACAATGCGGTGCCCGGGCTGGACTGGGACGTGCAGATGCTGCCGGCCGGCCCGGCGGGGCGCCGGGGCGGCGAGGTGGCGTTTGCCGGCTACGCCCTGAGCAAAACGACGCGGCGCCGCGAGGCCGCCTGGGAACTGATGAAGTTTCTCACCCGGCCCGCCGTCACGGCCGCCATCGTGGCCCGCGGCGGCACATCGGTGCGGCGTTCGATCGCGGAGACCGAGATGCACGATCCCAAGCGGCAGGGCCGGCCGCAAAATCTGGCGGCAGTTTACCGGCAACTGGAGTTTTCCCTGCCGATACCGCGCCACCCGAACTTCCTTGAGATCATGCTGCAGGTCGTGCAACCCGAGGTGGACCGCATGGTCCTGGGTGAGTTGACCCCGGAGGAAGCCGGCCGCCGCGCCGCCGCTGCCGTCAACGCCTTCCTCGACACCTTCGATCCCCAAGCCCGATGAACGACCGCCGCGCCCAACTGCTCTGGTTCTGGCTCTTTGCCGGCCCCGCCCTGGCGGGCTTCGCCCTGTTCAGCCTCTGGCCGATGCTCTATTCGTTCTGGCTGAGTTTCTGCCAATACGACGTGGTCGCGCCGCCGCGCTTCATCGGGCTGCGCAACTATAGCTATTTGCTCATGGACGACCCGGCCTTCTGGCCCTCGATCAAGGTCACGCTGGTCTTCACCGCCGTGCAAATGCCGCTGGCGGTGGCGGCGGCGTTGGGCGTGGCGCTGCTGCTCAACCAGCCCGTGCAAGCCCGGGGCTTCTGGCGGGCGGTGTATTTTCTACCCTCGATTTTGCCACAGGCGGCGAGTGTCGCGGTGTTCGTCTATATTTTCCAGGCCGACGGCGGGCTGCTCAACCGGCTGCTGGCGCTTGCCGGCATCACCGGCCCGGCCTGGACCAGCTCGCCGGTCTGGGCGCTGCCGGTGCTGATCGTGATCAGCCTCTGGGGCTTCGGCTACCCGATGGTGATTTTTCTCGGCGGCCTGCAAACCGTCCCGCGCGAACTCCACGAGGCGGCGCACATCGACGGGGCGGGGGCCTGGGCGCGCTTCCGGCACATCACGCTGCCGCTGATTTCGCCGGTCCTGTTTTTCAACATTGTCATGGGCGTGATCGGGGCGCTCAAGGTCTTCGACCTCGCCTATGCGTTTGGCGCGGCCCAGGGGCTGATTCCCGGCGGGCCGGCGCGGGCCACCCTCTTCTACGGGCTCAACCTTTACCAGCAGGCCTTCACCTATTTTCACATGGGGCTCGCCAGTGCGATGGCCTGGCTGCTTTTCGCCGTCATCGTGGTCATCACCTGGCTCAACTTCCGCCTCAGCCGCCGCTGGGTGCATTACGGGGATTGACCGGAATAAACATGGAACACCACCGCCCGCGCCATCTCACCGCCGTGCTCCTTGCCGTGCTCGCCCTCGGGGCGTGCCTCATGGTGCTGCCGCTTGTCTGGATGCTGCTGACGAGCCTGAAGACCTTCCCCGAAATCTTGCGCAACCCGCCGGCGTGGCTGCCCGCCGTGCCGCGCTGGGAGAACTACCGCACGGTGTGGGAAGGTTTCGCCTACTACCGGTTTTTCCTCAATTCGGTGTTCGTTGCGGTGATGGTGATCGCCGGCACGGTGCTCACCTGCTGCCCGGCCGCCTATGCCTTCGCCTATTACGAGGTGAAGCACAAGGAACTGCTCTTTGCGGCGTTGCTCTCGACCCTCATGCTCCCGGCGCAGGTGACGGTGATTCCGCTCTTCAAGGCCTACGCCGCGATGGGCTGGGTCAACACCTATCTGCCCCTCGTCGTGCCGGCCTGGCTCGGCGGCAATGTCTTCGGGATTTTCCTGCTGCGGCAGTTTTTCCGCACCATCCCGAAGAGCTTCATCGAGGCGGCGCGCCTCGACGGGGCCTCGGAGTGGACCATCCTCTGGCGGCTGATCGTGCCGATGAGCCTGCCTGCCGTGATGACCGTGGTCCTTTTCACCTTCCTCTGGAGCTGGAACGACCTCTTCAATCCACTCGTCTACCTGCACAACGAAGCCACCTATACGCTGCCCGTGGGCCTGCTCTACTTCATCGCCCGGGCCGAGCAGCTCACCGGCGGCAGCGCCGGGCTGGTGCCGTGGCACCTCGTCATGGCCCTCGCGACCGTGATGGTGCTGCCGGTCATCATCCTGTTCGTCGCCGCCCAGCGCCGTTTCGTCGAAGGTGTGACGGCTTCTGGTGTGAAAGGTTGAACCGCGCGCCGGTGCCTGCCAACAAATCACCGGGCAGGTCGCCTTTCAATCAAACTCCGCAAACATGACTCCGCTGCCGCTGTCGCCATATCCCCTCAACCTCGTCCGGGAAGACCGGTCGGTGCCTTTTCCCACCGCGATCGCCGTGCACGGACTCGATCGCGACAACCCGGGGATGCTGCGCACGGTCGAAACCATGGCGCAGCTTTTCGCCATGTTGCCCGGGGTGCACGGCAGTTTCGGCAGCGACGGGCCATATCGAATCGTATTTGCGGACAACCCCGCGATCGCCCACGCCGAAGGCTATACCCTCACCGCGGATGAGGGCGGCATCACGGTCGCGGCGCGCACGGCGGCGGGGCGCTTCTACGGGGCGCAGACGGTTTACCAATTGCTGACCCAGGTGTTCCACGCCGGACGCTTCCTGCGGTTTGATGCGGCGGTATCGGCCCGCGCGGCCGCGGCGCAGCGGGGCGTGCCGGTGCTGCGGATCGAAGACGAACCACGCTATGCGGTGCGCTCCTTCATGGCCGACATCGGCCGGGCGCCATTTTCGGTGCCCTTGCTCCAGCGGCTGGTCCGCATCATGGCGCACCTGAAGCTCAACACGCTGCATCTGCACCTGAACGACGACGAACTGTGCGGCTTCCGCTTCGAGCAGCTGCCGCTGGGCCGGGAGAATCCACTGGCGCTCACCGCTGCCGACCTGCGTGCCCTCGTGGCCTACGCCCGCAGCTATCATGTGGCGGTATTGCCCGAGATCGAGTCCTGGGGCCACGTGCACAGCTTCACCTATCACTATCCGCACCTGCGTGGCGGGCCGGGTCAGTATGGCGGCTCCTCGTTCGGGATCGGCGAGGCGACGTATGCATTGCTGGAAAAAATCTACGACGAGATCGTGCCCTGCCTCGAAGACACGGCCGCCGTGCACCTAGGCCTTGACGAGGCGAAGTGGGCGGTGCTGCCGGGCGAGGAAGACCGGGGTCATACGCCCGAGAACATGGTCGGGCGCCTGCATGAGCTCCTGATGACGGTGGGCGCGCGCCACGGAAAAAAACTCACGCTGCACATCTGGGCGGACCATGGCGGCCGGCCGGTGCCCGCGGCCCTGCGCGACCGGATCGTGGTCCAACCCTGGGGCTACGCTGAGCAGAACATCCCCACCATCAGCGCGCAGATGCGGGCCTATGGCGGGGCGGGGAAGGCGCCGGTCATGCTTGGCGGCGGGGCGAGCTGGATCCGGGTCCACGGCGACTTCGAGGCCACCCGCGCGTGGGGCATGGAAGGCGCGGCGTATCCGAATGTGCTCGGGGTGACCCTGTGCCTCTGGGGCACCAACGATCTGGCCGGCCGCCTGATCACGCTCTACGCCGGGGCCGACAGCGTGTGGGCGCCGCGGCCGCCGCCGCAACCCGACCAGCCCTACGCTTCCGAACGGCGTCGCAACGCCTGCGACCAACAGATGCGCCAGTGGCAGATTCTCTTTCCGGACGCCGATCCCAACGCCATCAATGCCGACCGCGGGCCCGAGGTGGAACTCGGCCGCTACCTGTGGCCGCCCCGCGCCGGCGAGGCCGTGGCGCCGACAGCGGACTTTTTCCCCGATGAAACCTAAGATCACCCAACCAGCCGCTACCACGCTCACCATTGTCCTGCCCTATGCCGGGGCAGATCTGCAGACCCCCTACTGGTCGCGGGGCGAGGATCAGGTCGACTGGGATGCCGGCGGGCCGGATGCCGACCGCTGCACCGTAGCCTTTGCCGCGGTCGAACTGCGCGACCACCTCGTCCGCACAGTGCCGCAATGCACCATCGTCTTCAGTGCGGTGCTGCCGGCGGCCGGGCGTGCCATCGTGCTCGGGCCCGCGGCGACGCTGCAGACCCAACTGGGCCTGACGGTCAAAGATGTGCCGGCGGATGCGCAGGGCTACGTGATCCGCACGATCCGGAAGAACCGGCTGGTGCTGGCCGGTGGCGGGCGCGAAGGCACGCTTTACGCGGTGTATGCCTGGTTGGGCGAGCTCGGCTGGCGCTGGCAGACGCCGGGTCCGGCCGGTGAAATCGCCCCGGCGGAGCGCAGCGACCTGCCGCTGGCCGGCTGGGACATCGCCACGGCGCCCGATTTTGACCTGTTCCGCGGTTTCCACGTCGCCTTCAAGGGCATGGAGTCGCCCGACCTTTTCCGCTGGATGGCGCGCCACCGCCTTAATGGCTGGCGCCATCATCCGGAGTCCTGCGCGCTGCTGCGCAAGCTCGGCTTCCGCTTCATGTCCGGCGGGCACGTGCTGGAAACCATCCTCGATCCGGATCTGCCGCAGCCCGACGGGCGCACGTTGTTCGAGGCGCATCCGGACTGGTTTGCCGAGGTGGACGGCAAACGGGAACGCCCGCAGGCGCACCGTTACCAGTTTTGCGTCGCCAACAAGCAGGCGGTGGACCATGTCGCGCGCCATGTCGTGGAGCACTGCCGCACGGACTGGAAGGACACGGATTGGCAGAACCTCTGGATGTTCGACACTTGGGCGGGCTGGTGCCAGTGCGACCGCTGCCGCGCCTTGGGCAACGATGCCGACCGCTACCTCCACTTTCTGAGCCGGATGCGGGCCGCGGTGGACGCGAAGCTCACCCGGTCCCCGGGTCTCGTGTTGGTGGCCTATGAAGGCACGCCCTCGCTCGAGGGGCCGACCCGCGGCATCCCCGACAATCTGGCCAGCGGCCGCGACCTCGTGCTCTACGCGCCGATCAACCGCTGCTACGCGCACACCCTGGAAGATGCCACGTGCGGCGAACTCAATGCCCACTATGCCCGGGCCGTGGAGGCCTGGGGCCGCGAGGCGCACCGGATGCCGCTGGCGGTGGTTGAGTATTACAACGTATCAAAATTCGAGGACCTGCCGGTGTTGTTTACGCGCACGATGGGCCCCGATTTCGCGTATTACCACCGCGTGGGCGTGCGGGGCATGAGTTACATGCACATTCCCGTGACCCTCTGGGGACCGCGGGCACTCACCCAGCTGCTCTATGCGCGGCTCGCGTGGGATGCCGCCGCGCCGGTGGCGGAGATGGTGGCGGACTACCTGGCCCGGCGTTACGGCCCGGCGGCGGAGCCGATGCGGGAATTTTACGCCGAGTTGGAACTCGCGTATGCGAACGTCACCGCGTGGCGGAACTGGCTGGAGCAAAGTGTCAACAAACGGCTGCTGGCGTGGGACGGAGTCACCCGGCCGACGCAATCTGTTTTTGTCCTGCAGCACCTGCAACCGGCGGGCGGTGAGGCCGTCGGGCCCCGCGAGTCGCTGGCGCATCTCGATCACGCGGCGGCGGCGCTGCAACGGGCGCAGGCCCTGCGCGTGGCACCGGCCATCCGCCGCCGGCTGGAGGAGGACGCCCGCTCCTTCCGCTACGGGGACGAGTCGTTCCGCTTCTACTGGGCGGTGGCGCAACTTTACGAGGCCGAGCGGCTGGGCCGGAAGGCCGCCGCGCGAGCGGCGTGGCAGCGCGTCGACCGTCTGGCGGTTGCACTCGATGCCTACCTCGTGCCCTTCGACTACGAGTATCCGGGTCCGGGCGTGCGGACGCGGACCGGGCTCGGCCGCACCCAGCTGCAGCCGCTGGTGGATAAACTCCGCGAACGCTACACGACCGGTTGACGCAACGTCTCGGGCGGGCTCAGAAAAATCTCCCGCAACGCATCGGCCGCCGGCTTGGGGCGGCCGAGGTAATCGAGGATCGCGGTGTTGGCCGGGCAGGGGAAGGGATCGTGTCCCATCCAGACGATGAAGCCGCCGCAGGCGGGGAAGCGGCTTTTGGTGCTGCGGGCCGCACGGTCCAGCGCTTCGCGCTGCAAGCGCTGGCTCCACGCGACATACTCGCCCAGATCGCGCGGCGGCCGGCCGTGATCCTTTTGAAAAGCCTCCGCCTGAATCCAAAAGCCAAAGCGGCGCCAGAGCGGGTTGCTCTCGTCCAACGGCAGCAACGCACCCGGTCCGCAATAGCGTTCGAGAATGTCCACTGGACTGGCGCCGGCTGCGCCGACCTCGGAGCGGAACAGCGCGTCGTCCTTGGCCCAGTAGGCGGCGGTGGCCGGCCACCACGGGCCGTGGATGTCCCAGTGCAGGCCGAGGCCAAATTCCTTTTCGCTCGCCTGCGCGCGAGGTCCCGTGGGCGAAGTATGCAGGTAGCGTCTGGCCGGATCGAGGGCGGCCACCTCGGCCGCCATCATGCTCAGGAGCGGGTGAGAAGCCGGTGTCGGCACCCCCGAACCATACTTGCCGCCGTCGATTGCACCCTGCAGTTCGTTGCCGCCGCACCAGCAGAGCAGCGAAGCGTGGTGCTGCCGCCGCGCGATGTAGGAGCGCACGATCGGCCGCGTCTCGGCCAGCACCTGCGGGTCCTCCGGCGGCCAGTTGTCGATCCCCGAGGAGGAGAAGGGAAACTCCTGCCAAACGAGCAGGCCATACTGGTCGCACAGATCGTAGAAGAGCTCTTTCTCCAAAAAGGCGCCGCCCCAGACGCGAAACACGTTGCAGCCCATGTCGGCATAGGCGCGGATGCGCAACTCGTAGTCCGCCCGTGTCACATCCGCGTAGTTGGGTCGGATCGGCGTCCAGTTGACGCCCTGCAGAAAGACCGGGCGACCGTTGACGACGCAGATCCACGGGTCGGCCGCGGCCGGGGCCCCGGCGCAGGCTTGCCAGGTCACATCCTTGAAGCCGACGGTGCGCATCCACTCGTCGCCCTCGGGCAGGCGGACCGTGAGGCGGTAGGTTTTCTGCGGACCCTCGCGATTCGGCCACCAAACTTCGACTGGCAGCCCGGCGAACGCCGCCCCGGCGGCGAGTTGTGTGGGCTCGACCGTGGCGTTGAGCAGACAGCGGTCGCCGTCCTCCAGCCGCACCAAGACGCGGTCCGGCGAGCGGCCGAAGAGCGTGAAGCCATCCGGCGCGAGCTGGCAGCGCATGTCGGCCAGCTCGTGGCCATCGCCCACCTCGAGTGTGACGCGGTCCCAGATGCCGATCTGCACGAGCCGGGGCTGCCAGTCCCACGTGTAGTTGAAGCGCGCCTTCCAGTCCTTGATCAGCGACGTGTAGTTGAACTGCCCGAGCCAGCGTGGCGGCAGGTCGAAGATGATCTGCAGTGCGTTTTCGTCGGCCAGCGGCACGGCCGACAGATCGAAGACATGCTCGGTAAATCCGTTCTCAAAGCGGGCGATGAGGCGGCCGTTGCAACACACCCAGCCCGCGGCATCGAGTCCTGCGCAATGCAGGCGACGGAGCGCTCCGTGATCCAACCAGGCGCGGGGCACGGAGGTGGCGAAGACCCAGTTGCGGTGTTCCACCCATTCGGCCGCACGACTGGCGAGGCCGTGGTTCCAGTCCGGGATGATCCCGCCCTCCAGCAACAATTGCTGCACCGACGCCGGCACACGGGCGGGCACCGGCGTTACTTCGGCGATGCTCGGAGCGCCGAGGTCGATGCCAGCGTAACCGCGCCATGTTTCCGGCGCGTAACCAGTGAGGGTCCATGGCAGGGTGCCGAGATCGTGAATTGTTTTCATGGGTGGCGTCGGGCTGACGCCCGGGAAAATTCCGTGTCCGGGGTCGGCATGGCAACGGTGAATTGTATGGGTGCCGCCAAAGCCGCCCCGGCGCCTACACGGTCGCGACGACGCGCCGCAACAAGCCGCAGGCGGGGAGCACCAGTCCGGCCCAGGCAGCGATGGCCGTCATGATTTATGTGTCGTCGTTTTGCTCTGTGCACGCGCCTGCCGGGCGGTGCGGTCGAAATGCCAGTGGAGCACCGGTGCGAGCAGACTGTGGAACCACGCCAGGGCGGTGAGTTGAAAACCCGGGGTGACGGCAAAGCGGCCGCGCCGGACGGCGGCGAGCGTCACGCGGGCCACGGCGTCCGCCGTCCAGAGGCCGCCGCCGGCGGTGATGGCCTTGGTCTCCACCGGTTTGGTGAGATTCTCCTCGGCGAGCTGCGGTGTGTCGGTGTCCGGTGGGTAAACAATCGTCACGCTCACGCCGGTGGACTGCAGCTCGGCGCGCAACGCCTCGGCCAGGCCGCGCAGCGCAAACTTGGCCGGGGCGTAGGGCGTGTAGCCGAAGACCCCGCAGAGCCCGGCACCCGACGAAATCAATACGACGGCACCGTGCCCGCGCCGCCGCATCGCCGGCACGACGGCCTTGAGGGGATAAAGCGTGCCGAAGTAGTTCACCGCCATGGTGCGCTCGAACACCGCCACCGGCACTTCCTCGAAATAGCCGGGCCGCGCCACGCCGGCCGAGGTGATGAGAATGTCGACCGGGCCGTGCACAGCCTCGGCGGTCTGCAGCGCGGCCAGAATTTCTGTCTCGACCGCCACATCGGCGGCAACGGTCACGACCGCGGCAGCGTCCGGATGGGCCGTGCAGATGACATCACGCGCGGTGGCGAGTTTGACCGGGTCGCGCGCGACGAGACTCACGCGGGCACCGGCCGCCGCGGCCTGCCGGGCGAGGGCGAGGCCGATGCCGCTGGAGCCTCCGGTGATGAGCACGTGCTGGTCGCGTAAGGTCATGATTGAAGCGATGGCCCGGGGCAGCCGGGCGACCGGCAGGCAGCGTGACACAACGAAGGCGCCAGCGTCAACCGGGGTGCGATGCAATCCTCACTGGAAATCACTTTTTGCCGGAGGCTCACACTCCCGCGTCGCGGCGGACCGGGGTCCCGGACCGCGCGGTTTGCTTGTCCATGTCCCACGAAGGCACTTGTGAATCTGACACAAATGCATAGCCCACTTTTCTTGAGCCCGCATCCTGACACAACGGTGGCTGGACCATGTGAGTTCCATCATGCCTGACCATCTTCCGCCCCGTCCCGATTTCGAACGCATCCGCAAAACCGTCCGGCACGAGCCCACCGACCACGTGCCGCTGGTCGAGGCACTGGTGGATTTTGATATCCAGAGCCAGTTTCTCGGGCACCCGGTGACTTACGAGAACCTGGCCGCCCAGGTCGAATTTTGGACGAAAGCCGGTTACGACTACATTCCGCTCGTGGTTGGCCTGATGCGCCCCGGCAGAGTCACCGGGGACTCGTCGATCTCGCGGGTCCTGCGCGCCACCCTCGAAAAGGAGGGGGTGGATACGACCGATGAGCGCAGTTGGAACCTCGAATATACACCGTTCATTCTCGATCGCCGGCGCTTCGACCTGTTCCCGTGGGAACTGGCCGCCCAAATCGACCTCAGCCAGTTCCACGCGGTCAAGCCGCTGCTGCCGGAGGGCATGAAGGTCGTGGCGGTTACCGGGAAGATTTTCACCCTGAGCTGGATGCTCATGGGCTTCGAGCACTTTGCGGAATCCCTCCTCGCCGATCCGGAACTGGCCGTGGACGTGATCCGGCGGGTCGCCGGCATCCAGTTGCGCGCCCTCGATGAAATTTTCGCGTTGCCGCACGTGGCGGCCGTCTGGGCGGTGGACGACATGGCCTATGCCCAAGGGCCGATGATTTCGCCGGCCATGCTGCGCCAGCACATCCTGCCGTGGTATCGGCAGGTCGCAGCCCGGTGCCATGAGGCGGGCCGGCTGTTTTTCCTGCACTCGGACGGAGACCTTACCACTCTGATGGATGACCTGATCGACCTCGGGGTGGACGCCCTGCATCCGATCGATCCCACGGCGATGGACATTGTGGCGGTCAAACGCCGCTGGGGCGACCGGCTCTGCCTGTTCGGTAATGTGGATCTGGAACTGCTGCGTTCGGGGAGCGCGGCGGAAGTGCGCGCCAGGGTTAGCGAGTTGCTGCGGCTGGTGGCGCCCGGGGGCGGCTACGGGCTCGGGTCCGGGAATTCCGTCCCGGCCTGGGCGCGGCTGGAGAACTACAACGCCATGCGCACCACGGTCCTGGAACCCGGGCGGTATTGACGCAAAGCCTCCGGCCAATGGGCTGAAGGGAGGAAGGCTCGGTTTGGTTGGGTTTGATGGGGTGGGGCAGCGTCCTTTGCGATCACCACACCAGAGGCCCGGTAAATCTTTTGGCGTTTTGGCGGCTCGCCATCCGCCGCAGGATCGCCCTAATCCCCGCTGTGAGTTCTTCAACTGCCGCCGCCGTTACCGTTGTGACCCCAAGCGCCCCGTGCCCCTGCGGCAGTGGCCGCAATTACGGAGCCTGCTGCGCGCCGCTCATCGCGGGCACCACCACCGCCCCCGATGCCGAGGCCCTCATGCGCTCCCGCTACACGGCCCACGTGGTGCACGCCCATCGCTATTTGGATCGCACCTACCTCCCGACCGCCAAAACACCTCCGTCCGAGGAGGGCGCCCCGAGCGCGACCCAGTGGGTGAAACTTGAGATCCACCGCCACGACGCCAACGTCCGGCCCGGAGTCTCGCACGTCGATTTTTCCGCGCATTTCACCGAAGACAGCAAGTCCGGGGTCATGCACGAGAAGTCCGAATTCGAATTGATCGACGGGGCCTGGATTTTCACGCGCACCCTCCGCCAGGGACCCGCGCCGGTCGTGGCCGCGGCCAAGGTCGGGCGCAACGATCCCTGTCCCTGCGGCTCCGGCAGGAAATACAAAAAGTGCTGCGGGGCGTAGCAGCCTGTCGGGCTTAGGCTGTCTAAAACGTCTATAACCAAATAGACGACTTCAGGTATGGATTGATTTGAAACTATGAGCCCACAGACCGCCCTTCATTGAGACTGCGGCCAAAGTCCGACAGGCGGCTAGGCTTTTGGACCGTGAGTAGGGCGCGTTGCCAACGCGCCGTGGTTCCGTTGGTGGTGCCGTGGTTCAATCGCGCGGATTGAGGACAATCAGCCCTACCCGTCAATCCGACCATGGGGTATTTCTTAAACGCGATTGTAATCACTCCGGCAGTTCGCGGCCGAAGAGCGTCTCCCACATCAGGTCGTAGAGTTGGGTGTTGTCGAGGTTCACGCGCAGACGCTCGGCATTGAGTCCCGCGGCGCGCGCGACGATACCGCCGATCATGTCGTCCGGCCCGCCCCAGGCCACGCCGAACCAGAATCGCACCCCGGCGCGATCGGGCGCGCTCAGGAAGGCGGCCGTGCCGGTGCCGGCGACCCCGTCGACCGGGTTGCCGATCGCGGTCGCGGCCGGCAGCACGGGCGCGGGCTCGGCGGGATCGCTCTGCTTGCCGAAGGGGATGAGCTGCATCCCGCCGGCATCGCTGTCGGCGGCGGTGAGCACCAGCGTGCCGGGATGCGTGGCCAGATAGCGCCGGGCGACGCCGATGGCGGCGTCGGCGCGCTGCAGGGCCTCCAGGGTGCCGGCGGCATTGTGCTTGTTGGCAAAATTGTCCGTGCCCTCCTCCTCGACCACGAGGAGGAAGCGCTGGCCGATGCGCTCCAACACCTGCAGCGCGGCGGCCGTCATGTCGGCGACATCCGGCGTGCCCAGCTTGTACAACGGGCGGCCGGCCGCGGCGAGGGTCTCCTCGGCGGCATCGTTGTAGGTGTCGGTCGCGGCGAAGACGCCGAGCAGCCTTTTCACCGTGGGATTGCCCGCGGCGGCCAGCAGCTCGTAACGGTTGTAGACCACGGTGTAGCCGGCTGCGCGCGCGGCGGCGATCAGGTCGCGGCCATCGTCGCGCACCCCGGGCGCGCCGTGCCGGCCCAACACGCCGGCGGGCAGCAGGTAGATCTCCCCGCCGGCGAGGATCACATCCGCCCCGCTCTCGACGATGGTGCGGGCGATGCCGGTGTAGTCTTTGCGGCGTTCGCTGCTGGCGAGGAACACGCCCGTGCCGGGCTCCGCGAGGTGACCGGTGTTGACAATGCCGACGGCGAGACCGGCGGCCCCGGCTTCCTGCATGACCGACTTGTCCACCCCGGAACGCGATTTGATCGGGGTGCGGCCGTCCATGCCGTAGGAGTCACGTCCGACCTTGACGCCCCAGGCGTGCACCGTGCCGCCGCCGTGCGAGGTGGGGGCGAGGCTGTCCTTGAAATGACTGCGATAGAGCCCGACCTGCGGCAGGTGGTCCCATTCCAGCATGCCGTCGGGCCCGGCATGGTAGATGCGGGCGACATTCCACGTGTTGAGCGCCGTGCCGTCGGGGTGGATGAAGATCACGCTGCCGGGCCGGGGGGCGGCGGCGGAGAGGAGGGTGCCGCACAGGGCGGACAGGAAAACCATCAGGACTCGAGGGCGCATGATGCGGCTAACTTGGAAAGTAAATGCGGCCGACCGCAAACCCGGATCGCACCGTCACCGGATTTTCACCGCACGTCCTCCGTCACCGTGTGAGATTGATCGCGCCGGAGTTGCCGGAATGAAATTTCCGCCGATGACGTTCACTCTTGTCGGCGCCTGGCCGGGAGGCGCAGCCTCCTTGCCGCATGCGTTTCGCGGCAATCGAGGCCGGCACCATCGCTCGCTTGCCCCGTCACAGGCGGCCGCCGACCATTCCTACATCCGGCCGGTCGAGCGGCTGTGCGAGGGCTTGGAAAAGGTCCTCGAGGCCTGTGCGCTGGCCGATGACCCGGCAAAAAAACGGCTCGCCGCGCTGTGGGGGAAACACGGGCCGATTGACCGGCCCGCCACTTCAGCATGCAGCGCCCTCCCGGCTGAAGTCAGAACAGGTATTGTCGGGGAGGTGACGGCGGTGTGCGTCGGGGGGCAAAACCGGGGGGCCAAAACTGGCGGGATGACTTCGCGGCCGATCCCGACCGAGGTTCGGGCAAAGCTGGAGCAGGCGTCGGCGTTACCTGAGCCGGCGGCAGGCTTGGTGATTTAGGAGACTGGGTAGGGCGGCTGGGACTCGCCTTTGGCGCCGAGCGCGTAGATTTTCACGGCAGCGGCCTTGCCCTTGACCTGAACCTCGCCGAGTTCGCGGACGAGCGGCGGGTTCAGCAGCGAACGGAGGGTCGCCTCGCTGATGATGATCGGCGTGTCGTAGGCGGGATCCTTGGTCAGCGATTCCAGCCGCGAGGCCAGGTTCACGCCGTCGCCGATGACGGTGTAGTTCAGCCGGGTCCGGGAGCCCATGTTGCCCGCAACGACGCGGGCGGTGTTGATGCCGATGCCGAAGGCGAGGGTGGGCCGGCCCTCGGTGGCGAATTCCCGGTTCAGCCCTTGCAACGCGCGGGCCATCTCGCGGGCGGCGGCGATGGCCTTGCCCGGGGCGGCGGGGTCGCTGACCGGCGCCCCGAACAGGGCCATGATCGCGTCACCGATGTATTTGTCGATCACCCCGCCGTGGCGCTCGATGATCGTGCTCATGCGGTCGAGGTAGCGGTTGAGCAGGCTGAGCACATCGATCGGGTTCATCTGCTCGCTCATGCCGGTGAAATTGCGCAGATCACAGAAGAGGATGGTGACCTCGCGCTCCTCGCCGCCGAGTTGCAGGTCCGACCGCAGCAGCTGGGTGGCGATCTCGGGGGAGACGACCTTGCCGAGCAAATCGCGCACACGGTCACGCTCGGCGAGGCCGGCGGTCATCTGGTTGAAGGCGGTGGCCAGCTGCCCGAACTCATCCGTTCGCGGCAACGTGATCGGTTTGGTGTAATCGCCGGTGGCGACCACCTTGGTGTGGGCGGCGAGTTGGAGGAGGGGCTGACTGACGCCGCGGGCGATCCAGACTGCGGCGAGGGCGGCGGCGGCGAGGGCGGCGAGGGAAATGCCGAGCACGGTCTTTTCCAGCGCCCGGGCCGGCGCCAGCTCCGTGTGCAGCGAGCGCTGGAGCGCGATGGTGGCCGGCGCCTCCTCCAGCAGATCGAGCGGTTGGAACAGGGTGACATAGGGCTCACCCTGCAGGAGCACGATCTGGCTGGTCCCCGCGGCATTGTTTCCCGTCGGTCGCAAGGCGAGGATTTCATGGGCCGTTCGCGGCGGCAGGGTGGAGGACAGGATCCGGTGGTCGGGCTCGGCGGCATTGGAGGCAAAGGTAAGCTCCAGCAGCGTGGTGTTCTTGATCGAATCGGCAAAGGCCTGGTCGATCGGGTAGGCCAGCCCGAACCAGCCGGCGATGTTCGGATAAGGGGCGTAGAGCGGGACCACGACCAGCACATGCAGCTTACCGCCGAGGTAGGAATAGCCGCTGGCCTTCTCCATGTCGGCGTCGGCCGCCAGCCGGATCAAATCCTGAAAAGGGCCGAGGTGTTCCCGGTCGAGCCGCTGGTTGCGGATGCTCAGGGCGAGAATCTCGCGCTCCGGCGAAAACAGGGTGATCACCGGTGGCAGCGCCTTTGCGTTGAAACGCAGACGATCGGCATAACTGTCCAGGTTCGAGCGCAACGTTTCCCGGTCCAGCGGATCCTGCATGATCAGTTTCCGGATCTGGTAGTCGTTGCTCATGACCTTGGCGCTGCCGCTCAGGTAGTCGATGCGCTCGTCGAGGTTTTTCTGAAACAGGCGGGCACCGATCTTGAGGTTCTGGTCGATGTGCTCGATGGCATTGCGCTCGTTGGCGCTGCTGATCAGCAGATAGACGGTGCCGAGCATCGCCGCCACGAGTCCGAGCAGGAGGCAGACGAGCCGCGTGCGGAAGCGGCGGAATTGGAGGCGGCCCGGCTTCATTCCGGTGTCAGTAGTCGGTGCCCTTCCCAGTCGGGGCGCGGCGGATCCGTTTGTCGGGTTTCAGGGCAACCTTGACTTCCAGCACGGTGGCATTCTCCGGAGCGGAGGAAATTTCCTGCACTACGGGCGCGGCGGCGCGAGGATGCCAGATCTCCAGCCGGTAGCGTCCCGGGGAAAGGGAGGGCAGGGTCGCCGCGCCGGTGTCGTCCGTCTTGGCAAAAAACGGGGTCGGCACCACGGCGATGTAGGCCACCATCCAGTCGTGGATGTTGCACCCGATCGCCACGATCCCCGGCCGGTCGAAGACGACGGATTCCGAGGCCCCGGCCTGATAGAGTGGAATCTCAAAGCGCTTGGGTTTGGACAGGGAGTAGATGTGATGCTGCACCGTGTCGTGGTTCGGGAAGATCACCTTGCCGCCGACCTGGATGACGGTGACGTAGGGGCTGAACTCCTGGTTCTTCTGTTCGATCTCGGCGGTGTTGCCCGGACCCGGGGTCGGCACGGGGTGGTCCAGGGGCGTTGCCGACACCACGGCGTCCGCCACCGGTTTGCCGTCGAGGGTGGTGCGGACGATGATGCGGACGCCTTCGGCGGCGCGGACCGTGAGGCCGAGGCAGCCGGCGAACAGAAGCGGGATAAGGCAGGCGCGCATGGTTAGAAACGTTGGACGAAACTCAGGGAGATCAATTGGACCCGGAAGCTTTCCCCGAGGCCGACAACCGCAGTTTGCTCGAAACGGAGCGGCAGGGCCCGGTCGCCGCCGAGCGCGGGTGCAACGGCGAACCAGATGCTGTCGGCGTGGGCGTCCATGGTGTAGGCATACCAATTGGGTCCGTAGGTGGGCACCTTGACCGTGCCTTTCCACGTGGCATAAGCATAGGGAAAGCTGGCGCCGCTGCCGCCGAGCCAGGCGTAGACCACATGTTCGCCCCATTGCCGGCAGGCGCCGGCCGACAGCCGCCAACGCCCGGTGAGATCGTAATGGGTCTCAAGCGCGAGGCTGTGGTTGTGGTAGTCATAGGCCGCGAGGCGGCCGTAGTTCTGCAGAATTTCGGCGCTCACCACCGTCTGCCAGTCCCCGGTCCATCGTTGCGACAGGGACAGGCCGGCGGCGAGGCGGGTGGCGTTGCGCGGTGACTCGCGGTAACTGCTGCCGGTGCCGGTCAGATCCGCCGTGAGGACGGGCGCGAACGGGCCGAGGCCGAACTTGCGGCGCACGGAGCCCTGCACGCCGGCCGACACCCGGTCCAGGCCGTCGAATTTCGGGCAGGATTCCACACTGGCGGTCGCGGCAAACTCGAGCGCGACATCGCGGGAAAACTGGGTACGCCACCCGGCGGTGCCGGCGGCCCCATAAAGCCAGGCGTCCTTGGCTGCGACCGGGTCCGGGCAGCGGGTGAGGTTGCCCTCCCATGTCATGCTGGCGCAGGCGCTCAGGGCCGGGGGTTCCGCCCGTGCACCGGACGCGCAAAAACAGAGGAAGGCGACGGCAAGCGGCGTGGTTCGTCGTTTCAAAACATCGCCTTGATAATCCTCCCAACGTTCTCTGCAACCAAGCAATGGCCCTGGACCTTCGGGAAGCCGCGATAACTGCGCGGCTTCAGATGCAGCGGCCACCGTCCACCTCAAGGCAGGTGCCGGTGATGAATTCGGAGGCGGGATCGGCAAAAAAGACCGCGGCGTTGGCAACATCGGCGGGGCGGCAGAGCCGGCCGAGGGGGATGGACGCAAGAAAGCGCGCGCGGTTCTCCGGCGTGTCGGGCGCGCCCATGAAGGTGGTGAGCAGAGGGGTCTCGGCGATCGCGGGATTGATGGCGTTGACACGGATTTTGTCCGGGGCGAGTTCCACCGCCATGGACTTGGTGAGCAGGATGACGGCGCCCTTCGTGCCGTTATACCACGCGAGGCCGGGGCGCGGGCGGACGGCGGCGGTGGAGCCGATGTTGATGAAGCCACCCCCGCCCTGCCGGCGAAAGACGGGCACGCAGTGCACGGCGGCGAGGTAGAGGCTCTTCACATTCACCTCATATAGCCGGTCGAAAAATTCCTCGGTGACCTCGAGCATCGGCCGGTTGGGGTGGCTCATGCCGGCGTTGTTCACCATGATGTCGATGCGGCCGAAGCGCGCCAGCGCAGCCGACACGAGCGCGCCCATCTCGACCGATTTGCCGACGTCGGTGCGGCAGAACTCCGCCTCGCCGCCCTCTGCCTGCAGCGCACGGGCCACGCGCTCGCCGTTGGCCGCGTTGAGATCCGCCACCACGATTCGCGCCCCCTCGCGGGCAAAGGCCGCGCAGATGCTTTCGCCGAAGCCGGACCCGCCACCGGTCACTATAGCGACAAGGTTATGCAGACGGCCGGGGGTTGTCATGGCCTACTTGCATATTTCGCGGCATCGCCACCGTCAACGCGGATGGCGCCGTAGCGCGGCGCGCGGCGACGCCCGCGCCCCCGCCTGCTGCACCCACGGAGCCCTACGTTTTGGTCACTTGCAGGGCTCGGGCGGTGGATCATTCACTCCCGAAAATAACACATACGGTCTGGCGCGCTTAAAGCCGCGGGTTCGCGGCCCGTCCGTCCTGCAATTTTTCTGCCTTCGGTCATTCGGGGATTTTATGGTTTGCGCCGGTAGGTGCACGCGGAACCCCGGAACATTGACTCCTGCATCCCGCGGCACTAACCTGCGGTATGGTCGGTGGTAAATCCAGCAGGTCCAGTGAGCCACACCCCAAGCCGGCGGGTGGGCCGGCCATCCTGATGGCGGAGGATGACCGAGGAACTCGCCGCCTGATCTCCTACAAGCTCGAACGCGCTGGCTACCAGGTGACGGCCTGCGGGGACGGCGAAGAACTGCTCTCCCGCGCCGCCCAGGCCAGCCCCGCCCTGTTCATCCTCGACCTGATGATGCCGATCAAGGACGGCTACACCACCCTGCATACGCTCAAGTCCGACCCCAGCCTGGCCGCGGTGCCCGTCCTCATGCTCTCCAGCAAGCACCAGGACGAGGACGTGGTGCGCTGCCTGGGCGCCGGCGCCGCCGACTTCATGGTCAAGCCCTTCAGCCTCGATGAACTCTTGGCTCGCGTGCAGAAACTCATCCCGCGTGAAAACCCGGTCATGCATCACTAGTTTGCTGGGCTTGGCCTGCCTGCTCGCGGTCCCGGTCCCGGCGGTCACCACCGGGGAGGCCTATGCCGCCAAACAGGGCGGCGATTACCCGCGGGCCATCCAGCTCTACGGGCAACTGGTGCAGCAGGAGCCGGCCAATCCCGCGCACTACTTCCAGCTTGGCACCGTGCTGGGTTGGGCGGGCCGCTACGACGAGGCGCTCCGCCTCCTCGAGCGCGGCCTCGAACTCGCCCCGGACGACGCGGACCTCCGCCTGGCCTGCGCCCGCGTGCTGGCGTGGTCGGGCCAGCTGGCCCGCGCCGAGACGATGATCCGCTCCCTGCTCGCCGCCCGGCCGGCCAACCGGGAGGCGCGCAACATGCTCGGTCGGGTGCTCCTGTGGCAGCGGCGCTTCGATGCCGCCGACGAGGTCTTCCAGGACATCCTTGCGGTCAAGCCTGATGACACCGATGCGCTGGTCGGTTGTGGCGACGTGCAGAAGTTCCAGGAGCGCTACGACGCCGCCCGGCCCTATTACGAGCGGGCGCAGCGGATTGAGCCCGCCTCGCAGGACATCCGGCAGCGTGTGGCCAGCGTGCGCCGGGCCAGCCGCTGGCGGCTGGACCTGGGTTGGGAGCACAGCAGCTTCGCCGGCGGGTCTGCGAACCGCGACTGGCAGGGCTGGGATGCCGCGCTGCGATACGCCCTCGACCGCAAGACCGGCCTCGCCCTCGCCACCGCATGGGCGGACCGCTACGACCTGACCGACCGGCAATATACCCTCGGGATCGACCGGCGGTTCACCGACAACCTGTTCGGCTATGCGCGCGGCAGCGTGACGCCCGCGGCGGATTTCTTCGCCCGGCGGGCCCTCGCGCTGGGCGGCGAATGGCGGGTGCGCACCGGCACCGAGGCGCTGCCGCCCACCGTCCTCTTGGCCGACTACCGCGCCTCCGGCTATGCTCCCGGCACGGCACACTCGCTCGCGCTCGGCGTGACGCAATACAGCACGCACCGCGTCGCGATCACCGCAAAATACCTCATCAGCCGCAACCTCAACGGCCACTGGACCGAGGGCTGGCAGCTGCGGCTGGACGGCGAACCGTCCGATCGCTGGCGCTGGGACCTGGGCTACTCCGACAGCAAGGAGTCGCTTTCCGCCACGCTCATCGATTACACGCGCGAATTGCGCAACCGGGCCGTTTTCGCCGGGCTCTTCCGGGAGTTTTCCCCGGTGTTCGGCGTGCGGCTGGACTTTTCCCACGAATGGTCGCCCGGGTCGCCCGCCCGCCACACCCTGCATGTCGGACTCGTTACCCGCTTCTGATGCCGCGCTGCTCGGTGCGCTGGTCCAGGTCTGCTGGGGGCTGGCGGCCGCCTCGGTCGTCGTGTGGCTCGGCTGCTTTTTCCTGCGGCTGCGCCGGCTCAGGCAGGCTGCCCGCGCGGCCCGCGCCGAGGAGAAACTCACCGGGATCGTGTTTGACGAGATTGCCGGCAATCCGGTGCCGGACGACACCTATGCCCGGCTGCCGGACTGGCAGCGCCGCATCCTGCTGCGCGTGCTGCAAAACCTGGTGGGGCAGATCAGGGGGGCAGACCAGACCCGGCTGATCGCCCTGATGCAGCGGGCTGGTTTCCTGGAAACCGCCCTCCGGACACTGGCCTCCCGCCGGGCTGGCGAGCGGCATCACGCCTGCGTCGTCTTGGGCTATTACGACCAGCCTTCCGCCATCGCCGCCCTGCAGGGGGCCCTCAAGGACCGCGACCTGGCGGTGCGGCTGGCGGCGGTCCGCGCGCTGGTGCAAAGGGATCGCATTGAATCCATCCGCACGCTGCTGGCGGACCTGGATTTTTCCCCCGATGATCCTCCGCTCATCCTGACGGAAATCTTCGCCCACATTTCGGCCCGCCTCCGGCCCGAGGCCATCCGCCTGCTCACCGAGCCCATCCCCGACGAGTGGAAACGGATGCTCGCCATCGCCCTCGGGCGCAACCATGTGCCAGATGCCTTCGACGGCATTCTCGCGCTGAGCCGGTTGCCGTCGCCGCGTCTGCGGGCCGCGGCCTGGGTCGCCTTGCGGGAGCTGGCTGATCCACGGGCGGGCGAGACGGTGGGCGAGGGCCTCCGGGATGGCAGCGCGAGCGTCCGCCGGGCCGCCTGCGCTGCCGCCGCCGTGTTTGGCGATCCTGGGGTATTGCCGCAATTGCTGGCCCTGCTCGCCGATGCCGACTGGCGGGTGCGGTTCTCTGCCGCCAGCGCCCTGCATGATTTCGGCCCGGAGGGCCGGGCCTTGCTGGTGCGGCACGCCAACACCGCGCCCGAGGATGACGTCGGCCTGCAGGTGCTCCGCGAACGGCAGATGGAGGACCAGTATGGAATTTGAATTCTGGCATGCCGCACTCGCCGCCGCCCTCGGCGGACTCGGCTGGTTCATGCTCGGCTCCACGGCGGTGCAATACCTGGTCTACACAGGGCAGACTGTGCTCGCCTTCTTCGAGCTGCACCGGGCCCGACAAGCCGAGCGGCGCATGACGGGCGAGTGGGTGTTTGCAGCCAAGGCCGTCCCGGGCATCTCCCTGCTGGTGCCGGCCCACAACGA
>CAJBES010000071.1 GCA_903952145.1 uncultured Opitutaceae bacterium
CCGCGCTTTCCGCGATGACAAAACACTGACTCAGGAACAGCGCCGCGAAAAGCTGCAGGCGACCCGCAAGGTGACGGGCGAAAAGATCCGCGCGGTGCTCAACCCCGGGCAGCAGGCGAAGTTTGACGCCAAGCCGCCGCGCGGCGCCGACGGTCCTGGTGGCGCGCATCAACCGAAAGGCGAACGCTGAGCCGGACTCATGCAATTGAAGGCAAGATAAGTTGATAGTGGCCGGCTCTGGCCGAGAGGGCGGCAACTGCATCGCAGTTGGGTTCCACTGCGGCAAAACGTTGCAGCAGCGTGTGCCACCAGCATCGCGCTTTGGTGGTGGCGACGGCGAGTTTGAGGGTGGGCTTGCCACCGGTGTAGCTGAAGACGGCGGCGCAGGCGAAGAGCCGCCAGCGCAGCGTGGTCAGCTCGGCGCGGACGGGTTGGCCGAGCCGGCGCTGCAGGCCGACACAGAGGTTGTAGGCGCAGATGGCCAAGTGACAGGCCGCCTCGGTGGCCCAGAACGAGCGGCAGCACAGGCCCTTCAAGCCAAACTGGATCCCGAGTTCCTTGATCCGGTTCTCAATGTCGGCCCGACCGTTATAGCGGCGCCAGACCTCCAGCGGAGTGACGGAGGCCGGCAGGTTGGTCCGCAAGGCCTGGAACTTGTAGCCGGGCACCTCCAGGAGCTTTTTGCCGCCCGCATTGGGCCGTTCGGTGACCCGCTGGCGCAGGACGATCAGGCGCCCCTCCTCGTGCGCCACCTCCTGGACCTCGATGCCGGGCACCCCGGTCGGCGTCCACGCGGAGTCATCGTGCCGGCAGAGCGTGCGCACCGGGGCGCGCAAGGCCGCGGTCATGATGTAGTGCAGGTGGCGGCTCTCCAGCTCGGCGATCATCCCACGGGTGCAGAAGCCGCTGTCGGCCCGCACGAGGGTGACGCACACGGACGCGGGCAACCGCGCAAGGGTGTCGCCGAGGAAGGTCGACGCCCCGCTGACGCAGGCGGTGTTGCCCGGCCGCAGCCAGAAGTGCGCGACCAGCGGCACTTCGGCGAGCGCCGCCACGATCGGCCGGTGACAGGGCTTGAGGCCCTTGCGGGTGTAGCCGACGCGCACGCCTTCCTGATGACCGTCCTCGTGGATCAGGGAAAAGGAATCCAGGTCGAGGGTGTAGCCTCCGGCCCGTGCGGGCAGATCTTGCACCGCCCAGCGGTGCAGGCCGGAGAGCGCCTCGCCGGCGCTCCGGCCGCAGCGGGCGAAGAACCGGGAGAGCGTGGACTGGCTGGGGATGGCCTCGATGCCCAACACCTCGGCCACCGCCGGGTCATGCGCCAGATGCGCCACCCGGGCCAGCTTGTCGGCTCCGCAGAGGATGCCGCCGATAAATCCCAGCGCCGTGTCGGTCGGATCGTAGGCGTTGGGGCTGGTGGGGGCATGTGGCAGCACGGCCCGCAACTGCTCGCGCAGGCCCCGCTCCGTGATAAAGCGTGTCCACACCGCCAGCCCGCCGTGCGCCGTCAGGCGTTGGTCGGTGAAACCGATCCGCATCGACTTTACCCCGTCTTTGGTGCCCAAATCTAGCCGCACCGTTTGGTTCGCCGTCTTATCCGCGGCGTCAGTTGTTTTAAGCATCGTAACTTCAACAACGCCAAACGGTGCACCTTTTGGCGATCACCTCTTCAACTGCATGAGCCCGGCTTAGGGCCACCACCTCATTCGCCGCATCGGCCGCCAGCGCCGGCGCAAGGTGGACAAACTGTCCGGGAAAGTTTTGATGCACGAAGAGCAGCTTCACGACGGTATCATTCAGGACAGGGTTCGCCGTGTTTTTCAATCAATGACCTCAAGGCTGGGAAATTACACAACACGGGTGGCGCTTGCACCAGTGCCGGCGTTCGACGGCAGAAATACAGTGCTCGTCGCTTCCGGCTCGCATCCCACCTCCCTGTCAGGCCCCGCCCATGCGGGCCATGTGTGAGCCGGAGATTCTCCCAACGCTCAGGGTGCGAAGAAGCCGGTGCGCGCGAGGAGTTGCAGCATGCCGCGTGTCTGTGGGTCGAGCAGCTCGCGGAGC
>CAJBES010000072.1 GCA_903952145.1 uncultured Opitutaceae bacterium
CTCAAACGCAACCTCAGCGACCTGGCGGCCATGGGCGGCCGGCCCACCGCCGCCGTGCTGGCGCTGACGCTGGACGCCCGGGTAAGCCTCGCCTGGCTCGAGGATTTTTACCGCGGCCTGGCCGCTTGCGCCCGGCGCCACCGTGTGCTGGTGGTCGGCGGGGACGTGGCCCAGGCGGACGGCATACTGGCAGCCAGCCTCACGCTGCTCGGCACCGCCACCGGACCGCGCGTGATGACCCGGGCCGGGGCCAGACTGGGCGACTGGATCTTCGTGACCGGTCGGCTGGGCGGCAGCCTGGCCGGTGGCCACCATTACAAGTTTGTCCCGCGGCTGGCCGAGGGTGCATGGCTGGCCCGGCGGCCCGGAGTGCGGGCGATGATGGATGTGAGCGACGGCCTCGCCAAGGACCTGCGCGCGCTGACGCCCGCCGGCGCCGTGCCCGCCCTGGAGGCCTCCGCCCTGCCGTGCCGCGCCGGCTGCAATGTCCGCGCCGCCTTGACCGATGGTGAAGACTACGAACTCGTTTTTACGGTGGCCGCAAAAACCGACCTGACCGCGCTGCACCGGGCCTGGTGCCGGGTCTTCCCGCGGACTCCGCTGACCTGCATCGGCCGTTTCACCCGCACACTGCCGGCCGGCGCCTTGAACCTCGCCTCCTATCATGGCTACGAACATCTGCGCTAGGCTCCGCGCCGGGGTCACGACCGCCTCCGCCGAAGAAACGCAGGCCCTTGCCACCGAACTGGCCGCCATGCTGCCGCCTGACGCGACGCTCGCGCTGCATGGCGACCTCGGCGTGGGCAAGACGACCTTCGTGCAGGGACTGGCCCGGGGGTTTGGCGTCCGGGAGCCGGTCACAAGTCCGACGTTCAACATTTTCACGCTCCATCAGGGCAACCGCATCTTGGTTCACCTCGATGCCTACCGGCTCGAAACCCCCAGGGAAGTCGACGACCTGCTGCTGGAGGATTTTCTAGTCACGCCCTGGTGCCTCGCCGTCGAGTGGCCCGATAAAATCGCCGCCTGGATCCCCCCCAACGCGTGGCACCTGAGCCTCGGTATCGCTCCCGACCGGCGGCACACGCTGTGTCTGCGGGCCTAACGAGGCTCGCGTAATGAACAGACGCGCCGAGGGCGGCGCGTCCCCAGCCAGTGAGTCGAAAGCTCCAAAGGTAAAATGGAGCCGCGGTGTTTCCTCGCCGTCAGGCTGATGCGCGTGCCTAAATAATTCGACCGCGGACTGGGAGCCCTTCACGTGGCGTCCGTCCGCAACTCAAGGTTGCACAGGCTTGTCGGTCGACTCCGGCCCTTCCTGGGCAAGGGGCTCCACCACTGCCGGCGCAGCTTGTTCGCCAGCGGCCTCGTTCCGGACCTCCGGGGTGGGCGGTGTCTCCGGCGCAACCGCCACCTCGGGCGTGGCCGGTGTCTCCGGGGCGACGATTTCTGCCGCCTGCGGTGCAGCCGGCGTTGTCTCTGCTGTCGCGGGAAGCTCGGTTGCAATGGAGGGCTCGGGCACTGTCGGTGTCTCCACGGACCCAGCCTCGGGTTTGGGATCAGCCTGGACTGTGAAGGGAGGGCTGGACACCGGCGCGTCGGGGAAGTTCTCGGGATCGTGCTCCTCTGTATCGACCTCTTTCTTGCGCGCATCAGCCATCGGCGGCGGGGCAAACAGCCGGCCGTCGATGAATTCAGTCACGTAGCCTTCCGTCACCAGCCAGCGCAGGTTGCCCTGCATGCGCGCGATTTTTTCGCGCTGCTCCAGGGTTAATTCGGACTCGGCCTTGGCCGGTGCGGCGGCGGCAGCCCCCTCGGGCACTGCGCCCGCCGCCGCCGGTGCTGCCGGCTTGGGGAGCTGAATCCCGAGTAATTTGCCCACGAGCTCGCTCGCCCGCACCATGGGGTGCGCCTCGAGGAAGGCCATGAGGGTGCCGATGCTCTCGGAGAACGTCTGGCCGGTGGTGCGGAATTTGCGTTTTACCGCGCACACATAGGAAACGCCCTTTGAGCCCTTCTTGAAAATCGTGAAATGCTCCCGGCGGAGCCGGCCGCGGAGGGCGTTGGCTGTATCGAGCGGGAACCGGCGCTGGCGCTCCAGCTCGCCCTCGATGGCACGGCGGATCTCGCCCGGCGGAATGGTTTCGCCAATGCGGCCATGGAAGCGCGCCGACTCGGTGGTCTTCACCACCCTGTCGCGGGCCTCGTTCAGGAGATAAAGCCGGGCTTCCTCAAATGAGTCGAAGGTCGGAGCGGCCGGCGTTGCGGCGACGGGCGTTGCGGCGACGGGGGTTTCCGCAGCGGGGACTTCTGCGGAGGGGGTTTCCTCCCCTGCGGACACGGGGGCAGGTGGCTCGGCGGGCGCCGCCGCCACCTTGGCTGCATCGGGGAGTTTCCACAGATAGCGGGTGATTTTCTTCATCTTCTCCAGCCACTGGGCCACGGCCTCGGGATCGCGGACCGTCTCGATGCGGGCGCGGAAAGCCTCCGGCGACATGCGCGAAATCTTCGCCGCATAATGCTGCTGCACGAGCTGGTTGTAGCGGTGGTAATTCGGCGGCCCCAGGAGTTCACCGGTGACGCCGCACTTGTTGATCACCTGGTAATTACCCTTGGGCGCCTCCACCACCGCTTCGACCGTGTCGAAGAAAAGTCCGAGGTGACGGCCCAGCACATGGGCCACCGCCGCCTCTTCGGTCTCGAACGGGATGCCGTCCGGCACCGAGACATACAACGGCAGTTTGGGGGCGGCGGGGTCGGCCGCGGGCTTCCGCGTCAGGACCACGATAAAGCGGTCGTCCTTGCCGACGACGGTGCGGGCAATTTCAAAGAGCTCGATGGTGCGGCAGGAGGCACGGATGGTCTTGGCCAGTGCGTTGAAACTCGTGTCCTCGGGATAGAACGTCACCGCAAAATAGGGGCTCTCATAGAGCCCGAGATCCACTGGTGCTTCACTGCGCTGATACTGGCGCGGGCCGCGGTCGTCGCCGCCGCCTTCGCGGCGCGGGCCGCCCGGAAACTCACGCGGTGGCCGCCGGTCGCCGGCAAACTCGCGCCGCTCCGGTGCACCCGGACCGGCCGGCGGGCCGTCCGCCCTTGGGAAAGCGCGCCGGTCGCGGCGGGGCTCACCCGGTCCCGCCCGCCGGTCATCCCGGCGCGGACGCTCACTCCGTTCGCGCTGGTCGGGCGCGGACGGCGACTGCTTGTCCTGCGTCCATTGGGTGCCGAAGCTGAAGCTTTGCAGCTGGCTCAGGTCGAGTTTATTGAAATCCGGCGACGGAGTTTCCTTGGGGGCGTTTTCGTCCATGTAGTCAAAGCAGGTCGGTGACCCGCGGTGGTTGTCAGCTTGGTGGGTCGGTGCGGTTAAGGGTCGCGGCAGAGTCTCCACGCGTCCGGAGGTGACGCAAGCGCTTTTACCGCAGTCACCCCCTCCGGCAAAAACCGGGAAATCCGCGGAGGGCCGTTTCAGACCGGGGTTTGTGCGGACGGCAGGGCGATGTCGGGCTTGAAATTCGGATCCTCCGCTTGCCGGCGCAGGATGGCGCTGATCTCGCGCCAGGCCCCGATGATGCCGTGGCAAGGCGGCAGTTCGTGCCGGATCGCCTCGTGCAGGCGCCTGAGGTTGTAGCAGGGCACCGCGGCATACATGTGATGCTCGGTGTGGTAGTTCATCTGCCAGTAGAGAAACCGCACCACCGGATGCGGCACGATGGTGCGGCAGCAAAGTCGGAAGTCAGGGACGTTGTCATGCCGGCCGACATGCTGGGCGTTGTTGCACAGGAAAAAAAGCCCGCCACCGATGAACGGCCCGCCCGAGACGATGACGGGAATGATCCAGAGTCCGAAGTAAAACGAAACCGCGGCGATGAGCACGTGCCCGGCCAGGACGAAGCGGGCCCAGAGGATCGGCGTGTGCCGCAGGCGGGGCTGGTCGGCGGGAAAGCAGATGAGTTCCCACCCGCCCTCGCTTCCGATCCGCCCGGCGGCGATGCGCCAGGTGTATTTCACCACCCACCAGCAGGCGCGTGGATTGATGATCGCCTGCTCGATGAAATTCCCGAGCGTCAGCTTCACCGGCAGCAGGACCTCCTGGTCATCCGGCGGATGCAGCGTATAGCGGTGGTGCCGCTGGTGGCTCGCATTGAACATGTCGGGGTGGTTCCAGCCGAGGAAGGAAATGACGCGCAGAAAAAACGCATTCAACGCCTTCGTCCTGAAGACCGTGCCGTGACCGAGTTCATGCATGCCGTTGACGTAGAAATGTGACACCATGCCGTGCAGAAACAGGCACAGTAGCGTCACCGGCCACGACCAATGCGCCCACGCCCAGTAGGTCAGCGTTCCGGTGCCCGCCGCAATGGCGAGGAAACCGCCGGTCTGCACGAATGCACGCCCGTCACTGCGCTCGTGCAGGCGTTTGAAAAGATCGGAAGAGAGCGGGGTCCGATACCAGTCGACCATCGCCACGGGCTTGGGGTTGGGAGCCATGAACCTTGCGCGTAAGGAACGCTCCCGGGCATGGCAAGCCCGATGCTTGCGAATAAACGGCCGGCCACGCTGTCGCCCCGGACAACCGGATCTTTTCCGGCCAAATAAGTGCTCAAGCCAGCTCTCGGGTGGATGGTTGGCCCGTGATGGAGCCGCATCCTTGACTCCAGCGCCGTCACGGAAGGATATACCCATTGAGCAGCAGCCGGGGTGCCAGCGGCGCGGCAAGCATTCCCGCGCGGCGATCAGCTCGGACAACGCTCCCCATGGCAACCCCTCCTTTTTCCCGCACTCCGCCGCGCTGGCTTCACCCCGGTGAAATCATGCCGGTCGAATTCGAAGGCATAGGATGATTGACCAATCTGGTCTCAGTTGAATTTCAGCAATCAGTTGCCAAGAGACGAAATGAACACCCCGCCGCTTCCCCACCTGCTCTCCATTCCCGCCGGCCGCCTCATCCTGGGCCTGCCCGCCTGTCCCCCGTGCGCCAATTTTGCCTGGGTCTGGCACACCGGCGGAATCGCCGAGGTGGCCGCGTTCCAGCTCGCCCGACATCACGTCACCAACGCCGAGTATCGCCTCTTTCTGCTCGACACCGGCTGCGCGCCCCCGGCTTACCTCAACCAATC
>CAJBES010000073.1 GCA_903952145.1 uncultured Opitutaceae bacterium
GCATCACGCAGCACGGCCAGACCGCGGTCGAGGATGAACTTCCAACTGCCATCCTTGCAGCGCAAGCGATGTTCGCTGGCATAGGTGGCGGTCTGACCGTCAAGGTGCGCTTTCACCTTCGTCATCACCTGCGGCAAATCTTCGGGATGAACGCGCTGGCTCCATTCCTCGAGTCCTGATCCGATCTCGTTTTCCGCATACCCGAGCATCTCTTTCAAACGTTTGGAAAAAACCACCTGGTTGGTCGCAACATTCCAATCCCAGACGCCGTCGCCGGTGCCTTCGACGGCAAACTGCCAGCGCTCCTCACTCAGGCGCAAGTCCGCCGACAACCGCATCGCCAGCCGTAGGGCATTTCGCCGAGTGGTGACCAGCGAGAGCACGAACCCCGATAACAGCAGGCTTATGCACGCTCCACCGCCCAGCACCAGCCAGGCCTTGCGGTAAACCACGGTCTGGCCCGGGCTACCCAACTCGGCGAAACTCAGGTGCCAGCGGCGACCGGCCAAAGTGAGCGTGGCCTGCCCGGTCATTCGCCCGGCGAGCGCCGGCTGCTGGTCGCCGCCACGTTGACTGTCGTAGAGCAGTGCCTCGGGCGACGGCGTCTCGCCATCGTAAATTAGCAATCGGATCCGCCGCTGCTCCGCCAAGACCCAGTGGCCCAACATACCCGATTCGATCAGGTCGTTCATCCGGTAGGGGCTGTAAACCCAGCCCATGAGCGCGGCACGGCGCTCGGCCACGGTCGCATGGGGCGCACCCATCCGATACACGGGCACATACATCAACGTGCCGGCCTGGACGTCCTTCCCGGTCTCCTGCACCAAGGTAACCTTGCCCGAGAGGGTGGCGGCATCCTGATCGCGCGCCCGTTCCATCGCCGCCCGGCGCACGGGCTCGGCAAACATGTCGTAGCCAAACGCCCGGAGGTTCCGATCGACAAACGGTTCGAGAAAAATGATGGAGGAGTAGGTTTCCCGCTCGCCCTCCGGCCAGACCCGGTAGTTGTGAAACCCCTCGGCGCGGATTTTCTGAAGATGTTTCGCCAGTTGGGTCCGGGGCACCAGCAACGCGAACCCGATGCCCTGAATGCCGGGGAGCTTCTGGCTGACTTTCTGGCGTTCGGCAAAGTCGCGCCATTCGGTCCGGGTGACGCCATTGTCATCGGCGAAGAACGCCGCCCCGCTGCGCAGGATTTGTTCGTGCGCGGCTAAACGGTTCTTAATCTTGGCCCGGGTCTCCTTGCAGACCGAGTCGAACTCGTTGCGGGCATCCGCTTCCGCCTTGGCTTTTATCTGCCGTGCGGTGATGGCGGTGGCCAGCAGGACCGCCAGCAGGACCGCCAGCAGGACCGCCACAGGCCACCGCCCGCCGCGACCACCCGTGCCGCGGAAAGATCTGATGAAATTTAGGGCCGATTGGTTCATTTTGCCACCTTGGGCGTGAAAATGACGGTGAACACGGCGGCCGGGCCCGGCCCGATCGCCAACTCACCGTTGATCTGCTGCGCCAGACCGGACGCCAGTTGCAGGCCCAGCGACTGGC
>CAJBES010000074.1 GCA_903952145.1 uncultured Opitutaceae bacterium
AATCACCGTGGGCCGCGAAGATTTTCATCGTGTCCTGGGCGAGGGTGGTGCGGCCGGTGAACCCGGCATTGGTATTCTTGTAGTGGTCGATCTCGGTCACGAACTGGAACTTGAAGCTCCATTCATCGGACAGGGTTCCGGTCAGCACTGATTGGGTGAAAAACTGCTTGTCCTGAGAATGGCTGCCGGGAAAGTATTTATTGGCGTTCAAATTCCTCATCGGCTCGCCGTTTTTGTCCAAGGGAACGGGGCTGATGAGGTATTCCCGGTCGTTATACTCGGCCCGCATCTTCAGTTTGACCTTGGAACTGATATCGTAGGTCAGCGACGGGGCGAAGACGAAGGACTTGGTGAAGTCGGGTTCGATCGCGGGGCGGTCGTAAGAGAGTTGGCCGAGGACCATGCGCACCTGCAACTGGTCGTTGGCGAGCAACTCCTGGCCGACGTCGATCATGCCGGAATAGAACGAGTCTGTGCCCACCGACACCTCCACCTTGTTCACCGGATTGCGCCGGGCCCATTTCGGCATCATGTTCACATAGCCGCCGTAGGCACCGAAGGGACCGTAGAGCAGCGCGGACGGGCCTTTGATGACTTCGAGTCCGTCCATATTGAAGTTGCTGGTCGGTCCCACGCTGGCGGTGGTGGCACCGTCAACCGCCCAGAACTGGGCGCGGAAACCACGGATGGTGGCACCGGAAAAGACGCCGGGCGCACCAAAGGTAGAGACGCCGGGAACCGCCTTGGACAAGGCCTGCCAGGGATCGACCGCGCCGATGTCATCGAACAAGTCGCGTGTGATGACACTGACCGTGGCCGGCACGTCGAAGATCTTCGCGGCGACACGAGAGCCGCTCAAGGTGTCGGACGCGATGTAACCTTCATTGGCGCCGACTTTGACTTCGAAGGGACTGAGCTTGACGACTTCTTCCTTATCGTCCTGGTCCGTGGTTGCGGTTTGTTTGGGAGCTGACTGCGTTGCCTGGGCGATGAGCGAACAGGGAACGAAGGCGATGACTGCACTGAGCGACAGTGCGCTGAACAATCGTAGTGCTAACGATGGGTTTTGATATCGGTTCATGGTAGGGGTTAACCTGTTACTGAATCTGAGTTTTACTGATTCGTTGAACGCAGCCCCGGGCATCTGGCATTTGCTGCATGAGGCCACTAGCAAATAAGACGTGCCACTTCAGACCTTGGGCTATGCCGGACGGTGATATTTTGAGGAATATTTCATGAACGTAACCATCGCGGATGCCACCAGATGACCCGAAGCAAGGGATTTGCGGACTTTCTGAGCAGAACCCGGGTTTGGCCGGAAATCCGGCCCGGGCCACCTGGCATAATCCGAGGCGGGAGCGCTCGCGACCGATAAAGCCAGGCAGCAGCGCGCCAACTCGCCCCCCGGAGCCCACAAATCTGCCGACAACCCCAGCCGGATCGTGATCCTCAACCCATGACGGGCGTCGGAATTCCGTCCGCGCCCGGCCTCAGCCGCACATCGTATTTCCGGCCGTTGTGTGCGCCTTGGATGCGCCAACCCTCCCCGTCGCGCACCGCGGCCAGCCGACCGTGCTCGCCTCCGGCGACTTGCGCCGTGGCCAGGGTCAGCACCTCATGTTCTGTCGCCGCCGCCGATTCCACCTCGGCAAAGGGAAACACTCCTTCGTCGGCAGGCAGATCGAGTTGTCCGGTTCGCACGGAAAGGGAGCCTGTCGCGCGGACGATCGCGGACAGTGTCGCCGCAGGTCGGGTGATCCCGAAGGAATTTTCCCCTGCGACCACACGGCCGGCCCGGTCGTCGTTGTAGACCTGATAGCGCAATTGCACCGGCCGCGCCGCCCCCGCCAGACGGACCTGGTCGAGCAGCACGAGCACATCCGGCTTCAGGAACAGCGCCGTGCGCCACACCCGGGTGATGTCTTTCTGCACCAGCGCATAGGCCTCGGTCGCATCGCTCGTCACCGCCACCCAGTCCCGACCGGTCTGCCAGGCGATGATGCGGGCCCAGGCCCAGGAGGCGTTCGTGCCCTCGCGGCCGTCGTGATACTGGTGCCCCTTGCCATCCACGAGCACTGCCGTGTGTGCCCCGGTCTGGCGCAGTTTCCAGCGTTCCAACATGGGTGAATAACCCGCCCGCAAGGGATCATGCAGGAGCCGTTCACCGTAGGCCTTGAAGATGATGCTGTTGCGGTCTGCGTGCTCGTGATTGCACGGCCCGCCGCTGCGGAAGGCGAGGACTCCGTCCGCCGCCGCCCAGCCGGTGCGGGCCACGACCCACTCGTTGTCCAGCCGCCGGTCCAGTTGGTCCGCTCCCGGGGCGGCGGCGGGAAGCTCGGGATCATACCAAATTGCCCCCCAATGCGACTTGATGACGCCCACCTGCTGTGCAACGTGCTGCGCCAAGGGATCCCGATGCACCCGCGCCACCCAGGCGGCGAGGGACGTGTCGAGGTTCACGCCCGAGTCGCCGAAATTCACAATGTCGTGGGCCGGTTCGAGCACCGCGTAGGGCACGTGGGCGCGCCGTTGCGACGCCGGCGGCACCACCGGCCGGCCCGCCGTGGGCAGGCTCATCGCGAGCGCGTAGCGGATGGTGCCGGGATAGTTGATCAGCGCGCGGTCGTCCACACCCAGGGTGCGGTGCAGGATCTCTGCAAAGAAAGCCAGGTGCGAGGCCGTGTAGCTCCAATACATCGGACCCTCGTCGTAACTGCCATCCGGATGAAACATTTCTACAAAGGCCCGGGCGCTTGAGCGCGCGAGGGCCAGCCACTGCGCGGCCTGCGGATGCCGGCCGTGCAGCCAGCAGGCCGCGATGCCCAGCCCGGCGATCGGCACCGTCTTCAGGTTGGTCGAGTTTAGGATCACCGGCCACCGGGCTAGGTCGAATTTGGCGGTGTATTCCTCCTCGGGATCTACCGTCCAGCCCTGCACCCGGTCCGGATACTTCATCCCGTAAAGCGTCGTGTAGCACGCCGCCGCCCCCTTGTCCGCCAGACACTGCTCGGCCCGGGCGATTTCCTCCGGCGTCAGGGCTTCACCCAACCAGTCCAAGGCGCAAGCCACCGCAATGGAGGCCTCGGGCGCCCGCTGGAGCCCGATGACGCTCCGGCCGCCTTCCAAAAAAAGATCCCATTTCGGATAGTCGCAGACCCGGCGCAGGGCGAGACGCGCGAGCGCCAGCTGGCCGGTATCACCGTGCATCGCGTAGTTGAATGCAGCACGTTCGAGCACGGCGTTTGCCCGCACCATGTGGCTCACATGGTTGGTGAAGCGCATCTCCTTTTCGAGGAACGCCGTCTCCGCCGCGGCATTGCTGTCCGTCGCCTGGTCCATCGTGGACATCTCGCGCCAGAGGGTGTTGAAGCGGGCCGCACGCAGGTTGGCGCGGATCCGCGGCAGATCCCCGGTATCAAAGAGCAGGCCGCGGCGAAAACCGGTTTTTACGGGAGCGGTGGCGTTCATGGCGCAGGGGCCGACAACCGGCGCGAAAGGAGGCGCGTGGGCGCAGAAATGTTCACCCCTGCTAAGACGGACGGACCTGGCCTCCGGGTTATCCGGAAACTCCCGATAGCTGTCATTAAATTTGCCGGGGGGATTGCACTTTGTCTTGCGCTCGGATGCGCGCGGTTTTCGCATCTCTGCGCGCGGTGCCACCTGCGCTTTTCGTCATGTTTCGTCTCCTTCTCCGTTACCCTTTGCTCTGCGCCATGGCTGCCAGTGGCTCCGTCGGTGCAGGCCTCGACCCCGTCGTTTTGGTCAACGAGCACATCGAGGTCGGTATCGATCCGGCCCACGGACTCATCCTCGGCTTCGGTCTGCCCGGAAAGGCCAATCTCCTGTGGGTGAATCCCCATCCGTTTTCCTCCATTCGTAACGCGGGTTGGAACAACTACGGCGGGGAAAAACTCTGGTGGGGGCCGCAAATCGACTGGCGGGCCGTCACGGGCCGGGGTTTCCCGCCCGATGAAGCCCTGGATGGTGCGTGGACCGTAATCAATCACACCGCGGACCGCGTGGTGATGCGCAGCGGTGTGAGCCCTTGGGTCGGCGTCCGGGCTGAGCGCGAGATCACCCTCGCCCGTGACCATCCCGGCATTGTCATCCGCAACCGCTTCACACGGGAGCAGCCCAGTCCGCAACGTCTGCAACTCTGGACCGTCTGCCAGGTGCCGCCCCCCCGCTGGTGCTGGCTGGACAGCCAGCCCGCCGCCGGCGAGGCCCCTTTCGTCAACCTGCGACCCCAGCTCGATCCGACCCCATTCACCCGATGGGAACCGGAACTGGGCTGCGTGCGCTTCGTGCCCTCCCCTTCCTCCCGTTACATGGTTGGGACGCGCGGCTCCTGGATCGCCGCGGTCTACGACAATCTGATCATCGTCCACCAGATGGCGCCCTTCCCCGACGGCGCCTATGCCGAGCAGGTTTCGCTGCAGTTTTTCTCAAGCCCGAATTTTGTGGAACTGGAAACTCTCGGCGGCCTTGCGACCCCGGCCGTCGGGGAATCGATGACCAACACGGTGCATTGGCGCGTCCTGCCCCGCCCGCCCGCGCTGACCGACACCGAACTCGGCCATTGGCTGCGGGTGCAACTCGCGCCCACTGCGCCCACTGCTGCGGCCCGTTGAGGCGTGCCGGGACGAGTGCAGGAGCCTCGGCCACGGGGCGCGTCGCAAGGTCATGCGCGGACGGCCCGGCGGTCCGCCCCTGCCTTAAAGTCCTGAACCTTTGGGCAATTGGCATCAGACGACATCACGGGAAATATTGACGGGCGGATGGGGCGCCGCTGCCACCGTGCGGCGGGCGGTGCTTGGCCGTGATGGGCGGTCCTCAGTGCACGAGCGTGCCACCCACGGGCTCAAAGCGTGCACTGAAATGGCGCAGGACATCAGGGGCATGGGTGAAGCGCAGGCCGTGGATGCGGTCGCGGAGCCCGTTCACGTGCAAAATGATTTCGCCGAGGTAGTCCACATGGCTCTGCGTGTAGACGCGGCGGGGAAACGCCAGCCGCACCAGCTCCATCGCGGCGGGCTTTTCCGTGCCGTCGGGCTGACGGCCAAACATCACCGATCCGATCTCCACCCCGCGCACGCCGCCCTCCAGGTAGAGCGTGCAGCTCAGTGCCCAGGCAGGAAACTCATTTGCCGGCAGGTGCGGCAACATGGCCTTCGCGTCGATGTAGACGGCGTGACCCCCGGTGGGCTGCACGATGGGCACACTGTTCTTGGTCAGCAGGTCACCGAGATACTCGATGGAGCGGATGCGGTAGCGGAGGTAGTCCTCGTCGAGCGCCTCGTAGAAGCCGACGGCCAGCGCCTCAAGGTCGTAGCCCGCGAGCCCGCCATAGGTGGGAAAGCCCTCGGTGAGGATGAGGTTGTGCTTGCAGCGCTCGGCCCAGGCATCGCTGTTCAGCGCAAGGAAGCCGCCGATGTTGGCCATGCCGTCCTTCTTTGCGCTCATCGTGGCGCCGTCGGCGCAGGCGAACATCGCCCGGGCGATCTCAAGCGGAGTTTGGTCGGCGAACTCCGGCTCGCGCTGCTTGATGAACCACGTGTTCTCGGCGAAGCGGCAGCAGTCGAGGAAAAGGGGCACGCCGTGCTTTTGACAGAGGCTGCACGCACCGCGGAGGTTGGCGAGCGACACCGGCTGACCGCCGCCGGAGTTGTTGGTGACCGTGATCATCACGAGCGGAACACGGCCGGGATTTTCCGCCAGACAGCGTTCAAGCGCGGCAAGATCAATGTTGCCCTTGAATGGCGCCCGCAACGCCGGTTGCCGGCCCTCGGGCACGGGCAGATCAAGCGCCGTCGCACCGCAGGCCTCGATATTGGCACGGGTGGTGTCGAAGTGCGTGTTGTTCGGCACGATGTCACCGGGTTTCAGCACGGTCGAAAACAGGATGCGCTCCGCGGCGCGGCCCTGATGCGTGGGGATGATGTGCTTCAGCCTGGTGATGTCGCGCACAGCCGCCTCGAACCGGTAGAACGAGTCCGCGCCGGCGTAGGACTCGTCACCACGCATCATGCCCGCCCACTGGTGCTTCGACATCGCGCCGGTGCCGGAGTCGGTGAGCAGGTCGATGAGCACGTGCTCGGCCCGGAGCAAAAACGGATTGTAGCCGGCGGCGGCAAGCAGCAAGGCGCGTTCCTCGCGGGTGGTGAAACGGATCGGCTCCACGGACTTGATGCGGAACGGCTCGATGATGGTTTTGAAGGGGGAATGCATGGGGGCGGCGGTTGCCCCGATGCCAGCGCCAGTGGGCGGGCGAGTCGAGCCACCCGTCCTAACCCAAAGGCATCAAAACGCCGGCATCCGGCGCCGGATTCCTGAAAACGCCAAAAGACGGATTTCACGTATTAAGTGAAATTGGGTTTGAGGCGCGCGGCTAATTCCGGCGGCCGGACGTTGCTCACGCCAGTGTGCGCAGGCCGAGGAGCGCGGTCTCCACGCGGTCGAAGACGGGCAGGCCGGCGGTGCGGAAGACATCACGGTAACTATCGTAGTCCGCACCGGCATCCACCGCCACCGCGATCGGTTTGCCGTGGGTGTCGCGCAGCTTGGCGAGGGCGGTGGCAAACGGTGCGGCCTCGGCGGGGGTGGTATGAAAAAGCCGGATGAAGGGCACCAGCCCGACGATAAGAACGCCAGCCGTGCCGAGGAGGATGTCCGCGGTGTCGAGGTAGGCTGCTTCGCCGGCCATGGGCGTGAGGTCAAGCGGCAGCCGGGGATTCACGAGGCCCGTGAGCCGGTGCCGGGTCAGCACCGCAACCAGTGCCTCATGGGCCGCGGGGTCGAGGGCGGCGGCACGCAGTCCGCCGCCCGCCGCCAGGCAGTCGCTGCCGTTCACGCTCTCCATGCCGGCGTTGGTCATGAGCGCCACGGAGCCGGGCCGCAGGGTGGGCCAGACGGCGAGCCACTCCAGCGCGGCGTCAAACGCCGTGATGGACGGGGCGTAGTTGACGCCGGCGCGCTCCAGCAGGGCGCGCTCCAGCGCGCAATCGCCCGCCATCGCACCGGTGTGGCTCGCCGCCGCCACCTGCCCCGCCGCAGTGCAGCCGCCGCGGTGCATCAGCACAGTCACGTGGCGGTGTTTCAACTTGGCCACGGCCCGCGCGGTTTCCAGCAGGTGGCCGGGCCCAAAACCCTCGACGTAGGCGGCCACGGCGCGGCAGGCGGGATCGTCGGCGAGTGCGTGGAGAAAATCGGGCAGCGCCGCATCCATTTGGTTGCCGAGGGCGACCCCGAGGCCGAAGCGCAGGTGCGGCGCGCGCGAGCGCCGGCAGAGCAGAAACGCGCCGCTCTGGCCGAGCAACACGAGGCCGCCGCCGGCGGGGCTGGGCGGGGTGAGTTTGTCCACGGGGATGAAGGACGTGTCCAGTCGCGCGGCCGGGACCCAGTGACCGAGAAAATTCGGCCCGAGCACGGCGGGCGTCCACCGGCCCGCGGCGCGCGTCTCCCGGAGCAGCCGCTCAAGTTGCCGGCCGAGGCCGGTCGTGTCGGCCCCATCGCCTATCCCGCCGGCCACGAGGCCGACCACCGTGGCGCCACCGCCCTGCGCGATGAGCGCGGTCAGCGTCTGCGCCGCAACCGGAGCGGGGAGCGCCAGGAGGAGCAGATCCACGGGCGCGGCCCGCAACGCAGCGACATCCGGCACGCAGGGCAGGCCGAGCAGCTCCGTCTGGCCGGGTTTGATGAGCGTGATGCCGCCCGCCAGCGCCGGGCAGCGTTGGAGGTTTTCCAAAATCGTACGCCCCACCCCACCGCTCATTTCGGACACACCGGCGAGTGCGACGCGGCCCGGCGCGCGCAGCGCGGCGAGAAAATTCCCCGGGGGCGGCACGCGCGGGGAGACGGGCCCGGCGCGACGGCCCACCGCATCCAGCGGCCGCAGCCGTCCGCCGGTGTCAAGCACGACGGGGTTCAACTCCAGCAGCACGAGCCCCCCGGCCTCGGCCAGCGAGGTTAGCTGCCAGAGCGCCTCGAAAAATTCACCGAGCCGGAATGCGGTGGTCAGCGGCGTGGTGCCGCGGAGCTGTCCAAGCCAGATGCGGCCGAGCAGGTGCGCCTTGAACTCGGCCAGCGCCTCACGGGGTGAGGTGAAGGTCAGCGGCCAGCGCAGCGGTGGCGCCAGCGCTGCGAGCGCCTCGGCCTGCAACCCGCCGAAACCGCAGAGCACGACCCACCCGGCCTCGCCGCGTGAGAGGGAAACAAAACCCTCGGAGGGCAGCCCCTCGCCGCGCGCCATGGCAATGCGTTCGCAGACCAGCCCGTCAAGCCAGCGGTGACCGGCGGCCTCGACCCGCCGGCGCATCGCCTCCGCCGCGGTGATGAGGGCCGTGGCGCCAAACGGCATGAACTCGACGGCGCCGAGTTCGGACTTGTGCCAGAGTTCTTCGCCGAGACCCTTGAGCACCACCGGTTCGCCAGCCTCGAACGGCATCGGCCCGCCAACGGGGGCATGGCGCGGCGGACACAGCCCGGCACGGGCGAGCAGGCCGTAGGCCTCGGCTTCACCGACAAAACAACCGCCCGCCGGGTGTCCAGGACCGGTCTCGGGCGGAAAGTTCATACGGGCACCTGAGCCGCCATAACCGCCTGGTGGCCGGCGGCAAACGCCGCTTCGTTGAGCGGCAGCAGGGCGGGCTTGTCCTTCAGCACGTGGTGCAGCGTCGCGAGCACGCTGCCCTCGGGCAGGAGGTTGAGCGCGGCTTGCAGCGCGCCAAGGGCAACGACATTTTTGACCATCGCACGGCCGAGGTCGACCGCGATACCGGTGAAGGGCACCGGGATGATGCGCCGGTTTTCCGGCAGGTCGCCCGGCGCCGTGATAACGGTGCTATCGTAGAGGATGAGTCCGCCCTCCGGCACGGTGGCGGCAAACTTGGCGAGACTCGGCGCGTTGAAGGCAATCAGGGCGTGCGGTTCGGGCGCCGCGGGATCGAGCACCTCAAACTCGGCAATGTGCACATCGGCATAGGACGTGCCGCCGCGGCTCTCCGGCCCATAGCTCGGGATGGCGGTGGCGTCGTAACCCTCGGCGATGGCGGCGCGGGTAAGGAGCAACGCCGCGGTCTGTGCGCCATCACCACCGGAACCGGCGAGCTTGATGGCCACATCCCGCGCGGGCAGATGGGCGGGCCACGTCGGCGCCGGGCGGACCTCTTCCTCCCGGCGGGGCTCCGCTCCGCTCAGGCCGAGCACGGCCTCGGGCTCGAACACGGGGGCGTCGCGTTTGAACCACGGCTCGACGGTCAGGTCCTTCTTCACGCCGAGGGGAAAAACCGGCTCCATCTTCGTCTTCACCCATTCCACGGCCTCCTGCGGCGTCATCTTCAGATGCGTGGGGCATTCGGCGATAATCTCGATGAAAGAATAGCCGCGGCCCTCAAGCTGGTTCGTGATCGCCTTCTTGATCGCCTTGCGGGCCTTGACCCGCTCGCGGGTGTCGAAAAGGGCGACCCGCTCGACGTAAACCGGGCCGTCAAGCTGGGCGATAAGCTCGGCCATCTTCAGCGGCTGGCCCATGGTAGCGTTGCGCCCCCCGGGACTCGTGGTGGTGTTCTGGCCCATGAGCGACGTGGGCGCGAGCTGGCCGCCGGTCATGCCGTAGATGGCGTTGTTGATGAAGATGACGGTGATCGGCAGGCCCATCTGCGCAATGGAGATGGTCTCGGCAAGGCCGATGGACGCAAGATCTCCGTCACCCTGGTAGCAGATGACGACGGCCTCGGGGTGCGCGAGCTTGTGCCCGAGTGCAACGGCCGGGGCGCGGCCGTGCGCGGCCTGCGAATTGCCGACGTCGAAGTAGTAATAGGCGAACACCGAACAGCCGACGGGGCTGATGAGCACGGTGCGGTCCTGGATGCCGAGTTCGTCGATCGCATCGGCCAGGTCGCAGTGCGCCACGCCATGACCGCAGCCGGGACAGTAATGCGTGCTGTGGGCCTTAAGGCCCTCGCCGTGGGCGTGGCGGCTGAAGTGGTCGTAGAACGCGCTCATGCCGGCACCTCCTCGGGCGCCAGAATGCCCGCGAGAATCTCGGCCTGCGGCGGCAGGAACCCGCCGCAGCGCCGCACGTAGTCGATGGGCGGCGGCGCGATGCCGGCGTGGCTCAGCGCCAGTCGGAGCTCGTCTTCCAGCTGGCCGGGGCCGGCCTCCACGACGACAATGCGGTGCACGCCGGGCAGGATCTCCGCGAGGGTATCGATGGGAAAAGGCCAGAGGGTGATCGGCCGGAAGAGGCCCGCCTTCACGCCCTGCGCGCGGGCGGCCTCGACGGCGCCCTTCGCCATGCGGGCGGGCGTGTTGCAGGCGATGACGAGCACCTCGGCATCCGCGCACCGGTAGCAGTCCACCCGCTGCTCACAGGCGGAGATGGCGGCATACTTGCGGTTGAGGTGATGGTTGTGCGCCTCGAGATCAGTTTCGGCGAGGGCGATGGAGTTGATGAGATTGTGCCGGTGGGCGCGGTCGCCCCAAACGGCCCACGCGGGCAGGCCGGGCCGGATCATGGTCGCGGGCAGCCGCACCTTGCCGGTCATCTGCCCGAGGAAGCCGTCGCCGAGGATGACGACGGGGTTGCGGTAGCGGAAGGCGAGGGCGAAAGCCTCGCGGGTGAGGTCGAGCATTTCCTGGGGCGTGCTGGGCGCGAGGACGATGGCCCGGGTGTTGCCATGGCCGAGGCCGCGGCAGGCCAGCTTGATGTCGGATTGCTCGGGGGCGATGTTGCCGAGGCCGGGCCCGGCGCGCATGATGTTGACAAAGACCCCCGGGACCTCGGCACCGATCATGTAGCTGATCCCCTCGAGCATGAGGCTGAAGCCGGGGCTGCTGGTGAACGTCATGCAGGGCAGACCCGCGCCGCCGGTGCCATACATCATGTTGACCGCGGCGACCTCGCTGACGGCCTGCACGAACGAGCCGTTGAGCCGGGGCAAAATCTTCGCCATGAGTTCGGCGCCCTCGGTGCTCGGTGTGATGGGGTAGCCGAAGAAGTGCCGGCAGCCGGCGAGCAGCGCCCCGATGGCGGCCGCGTAGTTGCCCTTGAGCACCATCGCCTCGCAGGCCGGGAGCGCGATGTGGTTGTCGGGCAGGTCGCCCTCGGAATGGATGGGCACGCATTTTTCACCGAAGAGCTTGGCCGGGTCCTCCAGCACAAAATCACCCTCGAAGCCAGGCGGCTCGGTTTCGAGGCGCAGGCCGTAGGGCTCGGGGCAGGCCTGGATGCAGAGCGTGCAGCCATTGCAGTTTTCCAAGTGCAGCCTGACCGGCACGAGGCCGGTGGCGGGGTTGATCTCGGTGCCCGGGGTGATGCAGTCGCGCGGGCAGGCGTCGATGCAACGCAGGCAGCCCTTGCAATACATGGGCTCGAGAAAGGGTTTGGGGCGGACAGGGGCGGACATGGGGAGGAGACCGGCCACGGCCGGAAGTGGGCTGACCCACGGTAATCAACGCCGCCCGCGAAATTGCGCAAGACTTGGCCGAGACTGCGCAGGGGTAAACCTGATGTTTACGCCAAAGGGCGTAGGTCTGACGGCCTGGACCGGACCGGTGACAGGCTGGCGGCCCCGGCGGCCGGGTCTAGTACACCAGGGTGCGAATCACCTCAAGGACGGCGGCCGCCGCCGTTTTCAAAATTGCACCGATGATACCCTCGGTAATCTTTTCGTGCAGCCTATTGGAATCCGTGAGATCCGTGTCATCCGTGGTAGAAAATTAGTCGATCTCCACGCACGCTGCCAGACCTTCGCCGCCACCGATGCAGATGGCGGCAACGCCGCGCCGGAGGCCGCGTTCCCGCAGCGCGGCGATCAGCGTGACGAGGATGCGCGCACCCGAGCAGCCGATGGGATGCCCGAGCGCGATGGCGCCACCACGGACATTGAGCCTGGCGTGCGGCACGCCGAGTTCCTGCATGAACGCCAGCGGCACGACGGCGAAGGCCTCGTTGACCTCCCAGAGATCCACGTCCGTCACCGCCCAGCCGGCGGCCTTGAGCGCGTGCCGCGCCGCCGGCACCGGCGCGGTCGTAAACCACATGGGGTCCTGCGCGTGGCCGCCGAAGGACACCAGGCGCGCGATGGGCTGCAAGCCCCCGGCCTTCGCCGTGTCAGCCGTGGCGAGCACCAGTGCCGCTGCGCCGTCGTTGATCGAGGAGGCATTGGCCGGCGTGATGGTGCCGTCCGGCTGAAAGGACGGTTTCAGCGCGGGAATTTTGTCATACTTCACCTTCGCCGGGCCCTCGTCGCGCTCGACCTTCGTGACGTTGCCCTTCGCGTCGGCGAACTCGACGGGCGTGATTTCCTGCGCCAGGCGTCCGTCCTGCTGCGCGGCGTTGGCGCGTTGGAAGGACGCGATGGCGTAGGCATCCTGTTGCGCGCGGGTGAAGGCGTATTTGGCCGCGCATTTTTCCGCGCAGTTGCCCATGTGAATATTGTTATACGGGTCCCACAGCCCATCGGTGACCAGCGAGTCGATGACCTGCTGGTGGCCGAGGCGGTAGCCGTCGCGGGCCTTGGGCAGCAAATAGGGTGCCTGCGACATGTTCTCCATGCCGCCGGCGACATAAAGCGTGCCCATGCCGACCGTGAGGGCGTGCGCCGCCTGCATCACCGCCTGCAGGCCGGAGCCGCAGACCTTGTGCACGGTGACGGCGCGCACCGCCGCCGGCAGTCCGGCATGCATCGCCGCCTGCCGGGCGGGCGCCTGCCCCTGGCCGGCCTGCAGCACGTTGCCCATCAGGACATCGGTGACAGCCGCCGGCGCAGCACCGGCTTGCGCGAGCGCCCCCTTGATCGCGGCGGCCCCGAGACGCGAGGCGGTGATGGAAGCAAGGCCGCCCTGGAAGGCACCGAGGGGAGTGCGGGTGGCGGAAAGGATGACAATGTCGGGCATGGGTGGCGGGAAAATTATCTTTCTCGTTTTCTGAATCGTAAACGTGCTCTCGCAGGGAAACCAATCCGGTCAGGGGAAAGATTACGAGAACGAGCGTAATGGCGATCAATCCGGTCGCTCAATGGTGAAGATTTCGCGCGTGGTCGTGTAGTCCTCGCCCCCGAGCCGGCCGACCAGGTCGAGTTTGCGGGCATCGGGCAGGCCGTCGGCCCCGAGCACTTCGTCCCGGATGTGCGCCGTGCGGATACGGCCGAAGATGACGTTGGCCGCAAGCGGGCCCTCGCCGATGTGCACGATCCGGTCCAGCGTGCACTCGAACGCCACCGGTGCGGCGGCGACGCGCGGCGGGCGGACGGAAGTCGATGCGGCGGCAGCCACGCCGAACTTTTCAAACTCGCTCTCCCCGTAGGGCAGCAGCGTCGCGGTCAGGTTCATCTGCGCGGCCAGTGTGTGCGAGACAAGGTTCACCACGAACTCCGGCAGCGCCTCGATGTTCCGCACGGTATCCTTCTTCAGGCCCTGCCGGCTGTTGACCGGCACAAACATCAGTGTCGGCGGATTGGCCGTGACCCCCTGAAAAAACGAGAAGGGCGCGAGGTTGGTTTTACCGTCGGGTGAGATCGTCGAGACCCACGCGATGGGCCGTGGCAGGATCGTGGAACTCATCCACTGGTAGGTGGCGCGAACATCAAGGCCGGCAAAATCGAGTTTCATAGCCAGGGAGCAAACAGGGCGACGGGCAGAAAGCAAAGCGGATGGCGCGGTTTCGGCCGGGACCTCGCGGCCCATTACGCGCGGGGTCGGCACCCGCAAAGCCAGGGAAATTGGCTGCGGTGATGCCTGCAAGGAATCGGTCGGGAAATCGTGATCACGGGTGGGCGGCAGGGGGTGGAGGCCAACCAACCCGCAGGGTCTATCAGCCAAAGGATGTAAACGGCCGGCTTGTGCTCTCCCTGCCCCCGGCCATAGTCAGCCCATGCCCTCCCGCCCCGTGTCGCCCCCGCCGGAAGGCGCCGCCCTGCGCCTCGTCCACTACGAGACCATGCTCGAAGAGGTGCCCGTCGGTCTGCTGCTGCTCGACCGGGGGCTGCAGCCGTTGTGGTTCAACGCCGAGGCCGCGCTGGCCTGCGCGGTGTGGAACCACGGCGAGCGCAAGGCCGCCGCCCTGCGCGTGCGCGAAGCCTTCGCGCTGCCCCCCACCCTCGCCGAAGCCTGCCGGGCGCTCGCCGCTGCCTGTGCACCCGGGACCGAGGCGTCCGCCCACCCGCGGGTCGTGAGCGACCACGCACGCGGGCTGCATGCGCGCATCAAACTGCATACGCCCGGCGGCACGGGCTCGCCGCCGGCCTTTCACGTGCAACTCGACTATCGCCGGCCACGCGGCGACCGCCACCGGCCGCTGTCACCGGGCGCCGTGGCGCTGCTCGCGCGCCTCTCCGAGCGCGAACGCGAGGTCGCCATGCGCGTGCGCGAGGGCCTGCGCACGGCCGAGATCGCCGCCACCCTCCGCCGCAGCCCGCTCACCATCAAGACCCAGCTCGCCGCGATCTTTGCCAAGCTCGGTGTGCACAGCCGCACCCGCGTCGCCGCGCTGCTCAACCGGTGACCCCTACCCCGGCCGGCCACCCCGGGCGCCCCCAGACGGTGTTTTCACGTAATAAGTGAAAAAGGTCCGGGGGCTGCCGGGAGGAAACGGGCGGTGGTTCACCGCGGACGCGCCACGATGCGGTGGCGCAGCACGCCCAGCCGCTCGATCTCAAGTTCGACGATGTCACCGGGTTTGAGCCAGCCGCCGGTGTTTTCCGGCCCAAGCTCGAGCAGGCAGCCGGTGCCGACCGTGCCGGTGCCAATGAGGTCCCCGGGGTAGAGCTCAGCATCGCGCGAGGCCTGCGCGACCAACCGCGGGATGGAGTGGTGCAGGCTGGCGGTGGTGCCGCGCGAGAGTTCGCGGCCGTTGACGCGCGCGCCCATCGCCAGCGAGAGCTCCTCCCCGCGAATGCGATCCGCGCATTCGTCGCGCGTCACCAGCGCGGGCCCGAGTCCGGTGGCGAAATCCTTGCCCTTCGCCGGCCCCAGGCCCATCGCGACCTCCGCGCGCTGCAGGTCGCGGGCACTGAAATCGTTGAGAATGGTGAAGCCGGCCACGTGCTCCCAGGCGCGGGCGGGGGGGATGTCGCGGCCGGCGCGGCCGATCACGACGCCCAGCTCGAGTTCGTAGTCGAGTTCCTGCGCGCCGGCGGGGGCCCAGACTTCCGCGTTGTGGCCGGTGAGTGCGCTGGGATTCGAAAAATAGAACACCGGGATCTCATACCACGCCGGCACCATCGCCCACCCGTGTTGCGCGCGGCAGGTTTTCGCGTGCTGCTCGAAGGCTTGGAAATCGCGAAAGGCCGGCGGTCGCACCACCGGTGGCATGAAGACAAACTCGCTCGCGCGGTAGCGCGGTCCGCGCCACGCCGCGGCCCGCTCCGCCAGATGGGTGACATGCGCCAGCAGCCACGGCAACCCCTCCTCCAACCGTGACACCGGCCGCCCGGTGAGCCCCGCGAGTTCGATCCAGGAACTATCCGGCGCAGCGGCTGCGACCACGGGTTCGACACTGGCGTGGGGCAGAATGGTGGCGAGACGCATGGGCCGGTGGCGGGTTGTGCCCTCATATTGCATCGCGCCAGCCGCCGCGGGAAGCAAAAATAAACCAGCCGTGGCGCGCTGCGCAGCCCTTGGCGCCGCGACGCGCGGTTGCCCAATCGGACTTGTCACCCGGCGGTCGCGATTGCTTAGTGACCGCACCGGGCTATCATCCCACCTGTGCCGCCACGCCGCCATAATTCCGCAGGATTCAGCCTCGTCGATGTGATGATGGGGGCGACCATTCTGGTGGTCGGGCTGATGGGCCTGATCCAGGCCGTCACCATCGGTTCCGAAATGCTGGCCACCGCCCGCCGCCAGACCCTCGCCGCGCAGATTCTTGATCAGGAGATCGAGACCCTGCGCTTTCTGCCGTGGAACGATCCCAACAGCACCAACGATATTGTCGGTCTCGCCGCCGGGCCCACCACCCTGACCATCCACGCCCAGTTCCGGAAAGCCTGGAGCGCGTCCACGGCCTATGTGATCGGCGAAGTCACCAGCAGCAACAACGTGTGGTATCGTTGCACCGCGGCCCACACCAACCAGGCCGTCACCAACACCTCCTACTGGGCCAGGGCGACCCCTGCGCAAGTCGACATCATGTCGGACACCAACAAGGCCTCCGGCGCCACCTACGCCCTGACCCGCACCGTGACCGATGTCGCCGGCGCCACTAACCTGCGCGAAGTCACCTTTACCGTGACTTGGACGGTCAAGCCGAGCGGCATCACCTCGCGCACCTATACCCGGATGAAATCCGCCTATTTCGGCAAATACGGCCTCAACCAGACCCTCCAGCGCTCGTGACCTCGATCCGCCACAGGTCCCGGGCCGGTTTCACTCTCGTCGAGCTGCTCGTGGGCATGAGCCTGGCGCTGATCGTCATGACCGGCGTGCTCTCCACCTTCAGCTTCCTCGGCCGCAACCTCGCGCGGCTCGCCCATCAGCAAAAACTCGAGACCGAGGCGCGCCGGACGCTGGCGTATTTCGCCCAGGATGTGCGGATGGCCACAGGCTTCCCCATCGGCTCACCTCCGAGCAATACCGCCGCCACCTTCACGCTGCTCACCAGCGCCGGCACCACCACCACGGCCTACAATTACTACGCCAGCGCCACCACGGTCAGTGGTGTGAGCATTCCCGCCGGCAGCCTCACCCGCACCACTCCCTCCGGTGGGACGCCGGTGATATTGCTCACCAACCTCCTGAGCTTTGACTTCGACTACTATGATGCCAATGATACAGCGGTGACCGACTTCACCAACAAGGTGCGCAGCATCAAAAAAGTCGCGATGGACTTTCACTCCCAGACCGGCCGCAGCGCCGACGGCACCCAGGCCCCGGTTTTTCCGGCCGCCTCACCCCGCCTGACGATCCGCAACAAGGCCCTGCTCAACTGATGCGCCCTGTCCTGCACAAGCAAAAGGGGTCGATCGTCCTCGTGGCCCTGTGTTTCGTGGCCGTGCTGGCCATCGCCGTGACGACCTATCTCGCGCTCAGCTCGCGCGCCATGAACCTGAGCAACCGCTCCGCCCTGGCCGGCCTCAGCGCGCAACTGGCGGAAGCCGGCTTGGAGCAGACCTTGTCGTCCCTGAACAACGGCAGTTGGACCGGCTGGACCGATGCCGCCGGGGACACGCTCACTTCCAGTGATATCGCCGCCATACGCACGATTGCTTTCGCCAGCACCAAATACGGCAGCAGCGGCGTCACCACCTCGATCAAACTGTTGCTCACCAACTGGAATGTTTCCAACTGGCGCAGTGCCACCAGCTACCTGGTCGGCCACGTCGCCTGGTATCGGGGGCAATGGTATCAGTGCACGGGCGCCACCGGGCCGACCAAGGTCCCGCCGCCCGATGCGACCGCAGATTGGGTCAGTGCGCCGGGCGCATGGAATGCCCTTACCCCCTATGCTGTCGGCGACATCGTCTCCCTCAACAGCGTGTTCTACCGCTGTCTGGTGGCGCATACCAGCAAGGCTCCACCCGAGGCATCCTGCTGGACCGTTTCCACCGCCGCGGCTTGGAGTTCAGGCACCGCCTATGCCATTAATGACACCGCCCTCTGGGGGGGCACGGTTTACAAATGCATCGCGGCCCACAGCAACCAAGTGCCGCCCAACACCGCGTATTGGGCGGGTCCGCCGGTCATATATGCCGAGGGCATCGTCCTTCTGCCCGATGGCAGCCCGACCCTGCAAACCCAGTTGCGCGTCGAGTTTGCCCCTGCGGCGCTGTTCCCCAATGCCATCGGCGCCACCAACGCCACCACCAGCCTCAGCCTCGCCTCCACCGGCACCATCGAGAGCTACAATTCCAATGTCCTGCAGCCCGTGCGCTGGTCCGGCTCCACGAGTTATGTCGCGGGCGACACCGTTTATTATCCCGCAACCGGGTGGTATTATCGCGCACTGGTGGCCCATTCCAATCAGGCCCCGGTCATTTCTGGCAGTGCCAACACGACTTACTGGACCCCGGCGAGATCATCGTATCCGGCTTGGGATGCCTCCTTCAGTTATCAGGTCGGGGACATGGTGACCTACAATGATGGCAGCACACGCAGGCTATATCGCTGTCTGGCGGCTCATACCAACCAGACTCCACCCAACGCCACCTACTGGGTGGTGCAGATGGACTTTATCCCCTGGAGCTTAACCAAAAGCTACCTTGTTGGTGATCTGGTAGCCAATGCATCTGGGACCGTCTATCAGTCTATCCTGGCTCCCAACCTGAACAAGGTGCTGACCAACACCTCCTACTGGCAGATGCATGATCCTGCGACCACCCCGACCTGGAGTTCTTTAACCGCTTATGTCGTCGATGACATGGTGGCGCGTTCCGGTGCTTATTACCGGTGCATCACTGCACACTCCAATCATGCCCCACCTAACGCGACTTACTGGGCAGCGGATTTGGTCGGTTATCCTGTCTGGGCTTCCGGAGTGACATATGCGGTGGGCAACGTGGTTTATTACCAACCCCCGGATGTCGGCACCCGCCAGTGTAGCGGCATGCTCTATCGGTGCCGGACGGCTCACACGAGCGGTGCCGGTAGCACCCCGACCAACCCCTCCAACTGGGAAGTCGGCACTGTGGGGTCCTCCACCTGGACCTCGATCACCGGCTACCGGATCGGCGACATCGTTCACTACCTTGTCACCGGCCTGTTTTACCGCTGCAAACTGGCCCATACCAACCAAGCCCCGGCCAGCACGACCGTAACCAACACCACTTACTGGGAGCATACCGGCAGATATTTCACCCCTTGGTCCGCCGCGACAGCTTACAGTGTCGGCGACATCGCTTTCAGTGCCGCCGACTCGCTGGTCTATCGTTGCGTCCAGGCCCACTCCGGCACCGCCCCGCCCAATGCGTCCTACTGGACGCAGATCGGCACCGATTTCGCCACCTGGTCCGCCTCCATCGCCTACAGTGTCGGCGATCTGGTTTACAAGGCGTCCAACAACACCGTCTATCGCTGCATCCAGGCCCACACCGGCCAGGCCCCGCCCAACGCCACCTATTGGTCCACCTCGATGCTGGGCTATTCCGCCGTGGTGGCGGCCCCGGCGGTCACGAGTTCGAGCACGGCGGTGATCCGCGGTTACGTCAACGCCGCCACCACCACCTTTGCCACCAATGCGGTCGTGCAGGGCCCCACCAGTGCGGCCTCACCCAAGGTCGATCCCACGCGCGTGAGCTCCAGTGCCTACGTGCCGGTGTTCGACCCGCCCGCCAACTACGCCGCGCTGAGCGGTCCCGGCACCGATCTGCCGGACAGCGAAGGCAACGGCACCCGGCTGTATGAAGGCGCACGCACGCTGGGCTCCCCCGGTGCCACCAGCCCGTCGGTTTACAATATCACCAGCACCTACATCAACGGCTCCTCTTCCTCCAATACTTCCGGGCTGTATCTGGACGACTCCACCGATGTCCTCACCATCGTCGGTCCGGTGGTCCTGAATGTCTCCGGCATCCTTTACACCAACAACGGCCGCATCGTGGTCGCCCCGACCGGCTCGCTGGAAATCTACTTCAACAGCGGCCAGCTCTACATTGGCAACAACACCAACACCGGCGGCGGCATCATCAACCAGACCTTCGACCCGTCGAAGATGCTCATCGTGAGCGCAAGCACCCAAAACTCCTCCAGCTACCACTATTTCTGGTCCTGGCAGCCCTTCCACGGGCTCATCTACATGCCCTACGCCTACCTCCACAAATGGAACAGCGGCTACAACGGCGAGATTTACGGGGCCTTTTCCGCCAAGACCGTGTATTTCAACCACGCCGCCACCCTCGACTACGACATGGCTCTGCGCACCGCCGGCAGCACCGGCACCTACATCGGCACAGCCGGCACCTACATCGAGCGGCCCTACGAGATTACCGCCTGGCGCGAACTCACCGATCCCGCCGAACGCATCTCGTTTTGACGGGAACCACCTTGCCCCGGCCGGTGACCCAAGCGCCCACGCCGGCAGCGCGGCCCGACCAAGGTTGACGCTGCCTCCGCAACCATGCGTAGTGTGAATTGCTTGAATCCATCCCGCCGGCGCAGCACATTCCCCCCCTAATCGCGCGTCTCCGCGCCTCGTGAAAAGACTCTCCTTCAATTTTCCCCGTCATCTCCGGAACGGTGTCCTGTTCAATCTCACGGACAACCAGCTCCAACTTGCCCGCCTGCACCTCAACGAGACGCCGGTCCCGATGGACTGCCTCGCGGAGCTGGCCCCAACCGACACGGCCGCCGTCGAGCAGTGGACCAAGGCCAACGTGCAGGAGAAGGACAGCCGCGGCCGCCTGCCGGCCTACTGCGGCTTCCATCCCGTGGAGCGCGTGCTGGCCCGGGTCCAGATCAACACCCGCCGCCTTGGGGAGGCCGACTACCTGCCCGGCCTCGTCGCCGAGCAGGCCAAGATCACCTCCGCCAAGGAATGGCTCATCCGCGTGCTCAATCCCCTGGACGGCACCCCGCTCACCAATGACGGCACCATCCGCCCCGGCCTGCTTTTCGGTATACCCTGGTCGGCCATCCGCATCACTCAGGACCGGCTGCTCGACCTCGGTCTGCGCCCCCGCGCGCTCGAGGTCACCACCCTGCCGCTCCTCGGCATCCTGACGCAGCACATCGCCCAAACCGCCTACAAGCACGCGGTCGCCGTCTGCGAAATCGAGCGCACCCAGACCCGCGTCTACATCATCGCCAAGGACGGCATCCACCCCCTGCCGCCCCTGCCCCACGGTCTGGCCTCCGTCGTTGAGAACGCCATGAAGGATCTCAGCACTCCCGACCTCGCAGCCGCCCAAGCCCTGTTGGAGTCACCCGACGAATCCACCCTCGAGCACGGCCGCCGGCTGGTCCGCCTCATCTCGCGCCACCTCAAACCCACGGTGGACCAGTTCGAACTCCAGACCGGCCACCGCATCGACGAGCTTTACTGTGGGCAACTGCCCGAACGCCTGCACTGGCTCAGCCGCGAACTGGGTGAGGCGGTGGACCTGCCTTTGCTCGAGCCCGCCCTCCAGGCCGACAGCGTGCAGTTTATCACCGAGGGCGCGACCGTCAGCCAGCAATGGCTCTCCGCCCTCAGTCTGCTCACCACGTTCAACCCGCCCAACAAGACCGGCTCAAATCCTGCCACCCCCGTGGTCGACCTGCCGGCGGCCGGCGCCGCCTGGCATCTGGACTGCCGCCTCGTGGGCGAGTTGCCAGAGGACAGCATCGTCAGCACGCGCTTCATCATCAACGCTGTCATCGGCAGTGTGACCGTCGGGGTCGCCCTCGGGTGCGGCTGGCTGTTTTACACCAACCTCGAGCTGCGCGGCCAGATCGACATGTGGGAGCGCCGCATGACTGAAAACACGCCCGCCCTGAAGGAAATCCAGGGAGTGCAGGCCCAATACGCCAAAGATAGCGCCCGGATTGACGAGGCCTTCGAATTGATGCACCAGCCCATGCTGGTATCCGAGTTCATCGCCCAGCTCGGCCGCAGCCGCCCCGCCCAGGTGGTCTTCGACCTGATCGAGACCGGCGGGGTGGACGTCGTGCTGCTCCGCGGCAGCCTCCGCGAAAACTCCGAACGCGCCAGCCGCCAGCTCGGCAGCTACGTCGAAAGCCTGGCCGCCGACCCCAAGCTCGGCCCCCTCTGCCGTGCCATCGTGCTGACGAACCTCGAGCGCCGCGAAACCGACGACAGCATGACGTTTGAGATCACCTTCCGGCTCCAGCCGCCCGCGCCATGAAAGCCCAGGCCGCCACTTTCCTGCGCCGGAATTTATTCGCCGTCATCTTTGCCTGTCTCGGTCTGGCCTGCCTCGGCGCCGGCGCTTGGTTCTGGCGCAACCTCGGGGTCCTCGAAGAATCCCTCCATATCCACACCCTGCAGGGCGAGGCCGAACGCGACACCATCGCCTCCAGCCCGCTCCTGCGCGAAGCGCTCACGCAGGCGCACGCCACCGTCACCCGCATCGAGCGCAACCTCGTCGTCGAGAGCAACCTGGCGGACAATCTCCTGTATTTCTACACCCTCGAACAGCAGACCCAGGCCCGTGTCCGCGGGCTCAACCAGCTCACCACGTCCGGAAGTGAGGACGGGGCCCGCACCCAATACAAACTTGTCCCCTACACCCTGGAGGTCGGCGGCACCTATGCGCAGGTGATGAATTTCCTGCAAAGCCTCGAATCCGGCCCGCGCCTCGTGAAAATCCGCTCCTTCAGCTTCCGCCGCGCCGCGGCCGGCAGCGCTGACGTCATCCTCCAGCTCGATATTTCCCTGCTGGGCAAGTCATGACCCCCCGCCTCCCCTTCCTCCTCTGTCTCTTGCTGGCCGCGGGCACGGCGGCCGCGGACCCGTTGGTGAACACCAAGCTGCTCAAGCGCACACAGGAGCGCATCGCCACGCTCTACCATTCCCACGATCAGCGCCCCGTCGCACCCGAAGAGCGCAGCAATCCTTTCCGCGCCGGCGGCGATGTCGCCATGCCCCTGCAATCCACCCTGCCCGGCGAAAACCCCGCCGCCGATGCCTCCGCCCGCGACGCCCTGCTCCTCCGCCTGGCCTCCGCCACCATCAAGGTCACGGGGGTCGTCAACATTGCCGGCCGCATGCACATTGCCGTCAACCAGTCCACCTATCGCGAGGGCGCCGTCATCCCCGTGCCGCTGCCGCACGAAACCGTTTTCCTGCGCGTGGGCGCCATCACGTCGAAAAGCGTCACGCTGCGCCTCGAGGAGGCCGAGGTGACGCTCAAGTTCTGACGCCGCCCCCGCCACGCCGGACGGTTCAATCCGCCGCCGTTTCATGACCTGAATCAAGGCCGGCGGCAACCAGTTCCGGCAGCATGGGCCCCATGACCAACCGCCTCTCCCACCGGGATCTGCTGCTCCCCAAGGAGCATGGCGGCTGGTCGCTCGCGTTTGAACCGGTGGCGCTCGGCCTGCTGGTCGCGCCCTCCGCAGCGGGGGCGGTGCTCGCCCTGGCAGCCGTCACGGGTTTTTTCACCCGGCGTCCGCTCAAGTTCGCCTTGTCCTTGCCTACGGCAGACCCCCGCCGCGGGCCGGCGCGGAGGTGGGCCGCGCTTTTCTCGCTGCTCACGCTCACCCTGCTCGCCGGGGCCGCGGGCCTTGGCTCCACCCGCGCGCTGTGGCCGCTGCTGCTGGCGGCACCCTTGGGCGGACTCTTTCTCTGGTTTGATCTGCGCCACGCCATGCGCGAGGCTGAAGCGGAGCTTGCGGGCAGCACCGCCTTCGCCCTGCTGCCCGCGGCTTGCGCCACGCTCGCCGGCTGGCCGGCACCGGCCGCGCTGGCCCTCGCCGCATTGGCCGTCGCCCGCAACGTGCCCACCGTCCTCACTGTTCGCACCTGCCTGCGTCTGGGCAAAGCCCAGGCAACAAACGCCCTGCTACCGCTGGCGGCGGGCGGCGCGGCGTTCGCCGTGGCCGCCCTGCTGGCATGGCAGGGCTTGGTGCCGGCGGCAGCGGTGGCGGTGCACGCCGTGTTTTGGATCCGTACCGGCTGGCTGGTCTCCGCCCTCCGGCCCGCCTGGCCGGCCCGCCAAGTTGGCGTCATGGAGGCGGTGCTCGGCGGCCTGCAACTCGGCGTCCTCGCCGCCGCGTATCATTGGCGCTGAAGCGCCCCGGGCTTTGTTTGACCTGCGTCAAGGCACGCACCCCACGCCTCCCCTAAACTGTCTCTTCCAGGTGGCCTTCGCCGCCTGGTTCACGCCATGCCCGCACCCAGATTCAAAACCCTTGATGTCCGCCCTCACCTCGCCCGCGGGGAGGAACCGCTGCCCTTCATCCGCGCACGGGTGGAGGCCCTGACTCCCGGCCAGGGTGTGACCATCATCGCCTCCTTCATGCCCGCCCCACTCATCGAACTGCTCCGGAGCGAAGGCTTCCAGTCCACCATGGAACACCGCGCCGACGGTTCCTGGGCGGTGAATTTCTGGCGGGAGTAGGACGTGGGCCGGCTGTAGGAGCGGCTTTACGCCGCGATCGAGTACGCAATCTCGCGGCGTGTTTTCTAATCCAGATTGTCATTCTGAGCGTAGCGAAGAGTTCAGTAAGCGCTTACTGAATCCCTCGACCGACGTGCACTGGATTCTTCACTCCGTTCAGAATGACAAAGGGGAGGACATAGGTTTTTAAAAACACGCCCAAGCTCGCTCCCACCTGCGGGCCATCCGTTTCACCCCGCATTCTGCGATCACCCAACCGTTGACCACGGCCCTTTCCGAGCCTGTACTCCTGCCCTGAATCATGTTTGAGCCGCGTTCCCGTCTCCGCCTTTACCTGCTGCTGGCGCTGACCTGTACCGTGGGCCTGTTCGCCGGCCTGGGCACCTTCACCTTCACGTACGCGCACGGACTGTCTTATTTTTCCAACGACCCGCGGGCCTGCATGAACTGCCACATCATGCGCGAGCATTTCGACGGCTGGCAGAAATCCCCGCACCACGCCGTCGCCACCTGCAACGACTGCCACACGCCGCATTCGTTCATCCCCAAATACCTGAGCAAGGCGGAGAACGGCTTCTGGCATTCAAAGGGGTTCACTTTGCAGGACTTTCACGAGCCCATCATGATCCGCCCGCACAACTCCGCCGTCCTGCAGGCCAACTGCGTGTCCTGCCATGAGCAGATCGTCGACGGTATCAACACCCACCGCGGCGATCCCCAGCGCATGCTCGACTGCGTGCACTGCCACCGCGAGGTGGGCCACGGCCCCACCCGTTAAATTCTTTCTCTTCCCTCTTAATCTTTCTCTTTCTCCCCTTCCGTCTCCCCATCTCCGATCTCCCATCTTCCATCTCCGACCATGAACACCACCGACCGCCGCGGCCTCGCCACCTGGGTTTTCGTTCTCCTGCTCGCCGCCACCGCCGGCGGCACCTTCCTGATCCTGATGCTCTACCAGAACATCGTGGCCCGCCAGGCCGAGGCCACGAAGGACGTCTTCCGCGTCGTCGAGGTCAGCGACCAGACCATTGATCCCGCCATCTGGGGCAAGAACTACCCCCGCCAGTACGACAGCTACAAGCGCACCGTGGACACCGAGCGGACCAACCACGGCGGCAGCGAGGCCTTCCAGCACCTCGACGAGGATCCGGTATGGCGCCGGCTCTTCGCTGGCTATGCCTTTGGCGTCGATTACCGCGAAGAGCGCGGCCACGCCTACATGCTCCTCGACCAGCGCGAAACCGAACGCGTGAAGAACTACAAGCAGCCCGGCGCCTGCCTGCAGTGCCACGCCTCCACCCTCAACCTCTACATCGAGCAGGGCATCAAGGCCGGCGTCCCCGCCGGCAAGGCCCACTGGGAAGAGCAGATCCAGAAGGGCTTCGAGGTTGTCTGCGCCATGCCCTACAGCGAAGCCTCCAAGATGGTCGAGCATCCGGTCTCCTGCATTGATTGCCACGACGCCGAGAACATGAACCTGCGCGTCAACCGCCCCGGTTTCCTCAACGGCATCCGCGCCCTCGCCGATTCAGATTATCCGACCCCGCACCTCCCCAGCATCGAGCGTTGGCGCCGCGACGGCCGCCAGAGCCGCTACGAGCCCAATATCCACGCCACCCGCCAGGAGCTGCGCTCCATGGTCTGCGCCCAGTGCCACGTCGAGTACTACTTCAAGGGGGAGGGCAAGCTCGTCACCTACCCGTGGCAGAAGGGCCTCAAGGTCGAGCAGATCGAGGCCTACTACGACGAGGTGAAACACGTGGACTTCAAGAACAAGGAAAGCGGCGCCCCCATCCTCAAGGCCCAGCATCCCGAGTTTGAAATGTGGAGCCAGGGCATCCACGCCCGGAGCGGCGTCTCCTGTTCCGACTGCCACATGCCCTACGTCCGCGAGGGCGCCATCAAGGTCAGCAACCACCACGTCCGCTCCCCGCTCCTCAATGTCGCCCAGGCCTGCCAGACCTGCCACCGCGTCTCCGAGCAGGAGATCAAGGCCCGCGCCCTGCTCGTGCAGGACCGCAACGTCGCCCTCCTCAACCGCGGCGAACAGGCCGTCATCGGCCTGATGGATGCCATCGCCGCCGCCCAGAAGGCCGGCGCAAACGACGGCCAGCTCAAGGCCGCGCGCGACCTGCAGCGCAAGGCCCAGTGGCGCCTCGACTTCATCTCCGCGGAAAACTCCATGGGATTCCACGCCCCGCAGGAGGCCGCCCGCATCCTCGCCGAGGCCATCGACTACGCCCGCCAGGGCGAGATCGCCGTCACCCGCGAAACCAAAGCCCCCATCGCCACCGGCACGGAGTAAGCCCAGGAGCGCGACCAGCCTGCCCTCCGTAGGCCCGGCGAAGGAGGGGCCTCGGTCGCAATTGCCAGCAAACCAGCCGTAACCGAATCCAATTCGATAACGTCCTCAAACCCCGAAATTCGAGAAGGTGGGCGCGAGTGGACCAACACCACTCGCTCACGCTCGTAGCGACAATTCAAACATGGTGGAGTTCTGAAGGACGTACCCCACAACCGGCAGGCGAGGCCTGCTCCGGCCAAAACCATGACTTGCGTCAAGGCGTCGTTCACCCCCGCCGGCTATACTGGCCGCGCCGTTTCCCTCTTCGCATGAAAAAGAACACCCTGCTCTCCCTTGCCGAATCCGGCACCTGCTCGCTGCTCGACCCGGTGCAAAACGTCGCCCACGGCATTGTCAGCCGCGCGGTGCTCTCCACGCCGGCGCTGCGCCTCACGCTGTTCCATTTCGCCGCGGGGCAGGAACTCTCCGAGCACACCAGCAAGGCCCGCGCCCTCGTGCAGATCCTCACCGGCACCTGCAAATTCTCCGTCGGCCCCACTGTGCACACGCTCAAGCCGGGCGATCTGCTGCATCTGCCCCCCGGCGCCCCACACGCCGTCAGCGCCCCCGAGGCCTTCTCGATGCTCCTCACACAGGTGACCGAGCCCGCCGCCGGCTGAAGCGGCCCCCGGCCCTTTGTCACGTATTACGTGACAAAGGCGAGGGTCGCACCGCCCTTTCTCTTTTCCTCCATGGACAAATTCCTGCTCCTGGCCCTGCAAGAGCGGCGGCCGCAAATTCGCGCCCGCTGGGAAACCCTGCTGCGCATCGAGCGCGTCGAAACGCCCCTGGCCAATCCCGACACGCTCGTCTTCATGTTCGATCTCACCCTCGACGCCGTGCTCAACGCCCTGCCCGGGCGGCCCCAGGAGCCGCTGCAATCGCGCCCCCGCTGCCGTTGCGATTGCAATCCGATGCGCGTCTATTACTTCGCCCTCGAACAGGCGCTGATGGAGACCCTGATCCACCTTCAGGCCGAGCAGCCGTCACTCAGCGCCAAGGCCCGGGTCGACGCCGTCACCGAGCTCTGCACCATCCTGCGCCGCATCGCCCAGCAGGAATTGGCCGTGTTCGACCAGATCTGCCGTCAACGCCCGCGCCGCACCCGCCTCACCGCCAAGCCGGTCGAGTACGACATCTGAGAGTGTCATTCCGAAACTCGAAAATGCAGTGACGCGGACTTGCTGGCAGTAGGGCGGGTCTGTGACTTGCCATTGCACGCCACCCCGAGATTAAACACCAAAAAGGCAG
>CAJBES010000075.1 GCA_903952145.1 uncultured Opitutaceae bacterium
GAGCCGTGATCCTCGTCATCCTCGGCCTCCTCTATGTGCGCTTCCGCAACAACCGGGATGTCGCGGCCGCGCTGGCCGGCATCGCCGCGGCGGCTGTGGGCTTGCTTCTGCAAGTCACGCTCAAGATCGGGGCGAAGCAATTTCTGAACCTGCTCGACCTGTTTTTTGTCCTGCTGACGTTCGTGCTCGTCGGCCTCTGCCACGTGTCGCTGCCGGTCGCGCTGTTCCTCATCGCCCCGTTCGCGATCATCCTGCACCGCCCGCGCAAGGAGGCGGCGAAATGAGGGAACTCGTCAGCCTCCTGAACGTGTTCTGCCTGCTCTCGCTGCTGGCGGTCGGAGGCGGCAGCGCCGTGCTTCCTCAGATGGAGCACGAGACGGTCACCGTCCACAAATGGGTCACGGCAGATGATTTTGCCACGATCTACAGTCTCGGGCAAATGGCACCCGGCCCGAATATGACGATGGTAGGGCTCATCGGGTTCAAGGCCGCCAACCATTCGGGGATGTCCAACGCCTGGGCGCTCGCCGCCATGCTTGTCGTCCTTTTCGCGTTCTACCTCCCCTCGAGCTTTCTCACCTACGCGGTCAGCCACATCTGGGATTCGTTTAAGGAGAACCCCTGGCGGGACTCCGTCCAGAAGGGCATGGCCCCGATCACGATCGGACTCATGCTCGCCGGCGTCCATGCCGTCGGAAAAACCGCGAGCTACAATCCCGCGCACAGCTTCCACTTTAATTCCCTGACCATCTCGATCGGGCTGGCCGTCACGGTCTGGCTGTTCCTCAACCGCACCAACCCCGCGCTCCTCATCCTGCTCGGCGGCGTCGTCGGCTGGTTTTTCCTGCGGGGGATCTAACCCGGAAAGTCTCCGGCCATCCGAATTGTCGTGCAGGGCAAACGCATTAAAAACCGTTCGGGTTTCGAGGTGCTGCCCAGGGGGAACGGGCGTCCCGCCCGTTTAGAGACTGACGTCCGCAGGAATATGCCCTGCGCCATTCACAGGCGGGACGCCCAATACTGTCAGTTTAGAGTGACAATCCGTCTGGATCATGTATTTTTGCGTGCATGGCAAGGCACGCAAAAAACATCTCCCAAGGAAACGCAGCCACCGAACATCTTGGCGTGGGGGTTCTCGCCCTGTGTTTTCCCCTTCAAAAGGTGCAGTCTATCGTCACCGCATGCGGCAAAGCGGACAAGCGGGTGCGCGACTTGCCTGCGGCTCTCGTCGTGTATTATGTGATTGCCCTGAGCTTGTTTCCTGGGGTTGCTTACCAGAGCGTGCTGCGGTGGTTGATCGGGGGTTTGCAGTGGCTCGGCAACCATCGCTTCAGGATTGCCTGCAGCGAGTCCTTGAGCGATGCCCGGCAACGCCTGGGGGAGATTCCCCTGCAGCGGCTGCACGAGGAAATGGCTCGGCCCATGTCGGAAAAGTCCCTGGCGGGAAGTTACTTCAAAGACATGCTCTTGGTGGCCTTCGACGGCAGCACGCTGGCCTTGCAGGACACGCCGGCCAACAGCAAGGAGTTCGGGCGCTCGTCCAACCAAAACGGGGAGGGAGCCTGGCCGCTGGCCCGTTTTGTCGCGCTGGCGGAATGCGGCACCCACCTCGTTTTCGCGGCGAAGCTCGGTGCCTACAAGGACTCGGAAATCCACCTCGCCAAATCCCTGGCCCCGAGCCTTCGCGCCGACATGCTTTGCATGGCGGACCGCCTTTTTCCCAGCTACGGACTATGGAAGCGATTCGCCGGGACCGGAGCGCACTTGCTCTGGCGGGCTAAAATCTCCGTGCCTTTGCGAAAAACCGAAACTCTTTCCGACGGCTCATACCTCGCGCAATGGTTGCCCGAAGAAGAGAGGCGCAAGGGCCACAAGGCCGTGATCGTGCGCGTGATCGAATACAAGATCAAAGACCCCGGCACCCCGGATGATACGCCCACGGTGTATCGGCTCATTACCACGGTCCTGGATCCCCGGGTGGCTTCGGCCAAGGAACTTGCCGGGCTCTACCCCCAGCGCTGGGAGATCGAGATCACGATCAAGGAAAGCAAAACCATCCTGCGCAAGGGCAGGATCA
>CAJBES010000076.1 GCA_903952145.1 uncultured Opitutaceae bacterium
AGCCCCTTTACTTTGAAACGACGGATCTGGCTATGCACCTTACTCAAGTGACTACAGCCCGGCAGAATGGCTGAGAACGCACGAGAGTGGCGGGAGCGGCCTTCACACGCGCAGGCCAACGGTCCAAACCTCCCAAGCGAGCCTGGGTCAACGTAGGACGATTTACTTGAGTCAAGTGCATACCCATAACGACGGATAATACCATTGCTAGTTCGTTATTGCACTATTCCGGCGGTGATGGAACATGGAGCCATGCCGAAACGATTTCATCTCAACCGACCGGACCGCGCCAAGGCCGTCGCCGCCGCGCTGCCCGCCTGCACGGACGTCAAAAACCATCAACGCCTCTTGGCGATGCGTTTGGCCGCCAGCGGCCAACTCACCGCCGACCAGATTGCGGACCAGGTGGGGATCAGCCGCCGCCAGTTTTTCAATTGGGTCACGGCGCTGAAGCAGGGCGGCGTCACCGCATTGCTGGCCCGGGAACACGGCGGCGGGCGACCACCCCAAGTGCAGGGGAAGGTGCTGGCCGAGTTGCAAGCGGGCTTGAAGGCGGGCCAGTGGAAACGCGCCAAGGAAATTCAGCAGTGGCTGGGCCAGCAACATCAGGTCAAGCTGGGCTTGAAAGGAGTGTATTACTGGCTGGGAAAATTGGGCGGGGTCTTGAAGGTGCCGCGCAAGGCCCACGCCAAAAAGGACGCGGCCCAGGCGGCGGAGTTTCAGCAGCAGCTCTGCGCCAAGCTCAAGAACTTGAACGTGGCTGGTGGCAAACCGGTGCGCATTTGGGTGACCGATGAGCATCGTTATGGGCTCATCTCGGTCGTGCGCAAGTGCTGGACCTTGCGCGGCGAGCGGCCGACCGCGCCGTATCAGACCAAGTATGAGTGGGGCTATCTCTACTCCGCCTTGGAGGTGGACGGGGAGAATGCGGCGGAATTTCTGTGCCTGCCGCGGGTGGATTTGGGGATGAGCCGCCTGTTCTTGGAACAGGTGGCGGCCCGCGATCCGCAGGCCGAGCATGTGGTCATTCAGGATCAGGCGGGGTTTCATCTCAACCCGGAACTCCATGAACTGCCCGCCCGCGTTCATGTGATCCCGCTGCCACCCTATAGCCCGGAGTTGAACCCGGTGGAAGCGATTGGCGATGTCATCAAGGATCGGATAGGCAATAAACTGTGGCGGACACTGGAAGCGCTGGAAGCGTCGATGGGCGAGGAACTCCGCCCGATTTATGAAAGCGCCGCACGAGTGCGGAGTTTGGTTTCACACGGCTGGCTCCTCGATCAAGTAAACGCTACCGCAGCCAGGAATAGTGCAATTGCGGGATAGAAATGGTATCATTCGTCACCGGCGGCGGGAAGGAAGGCGGCGTCGGCACGTAGGGATAGCTCGGCGAGCGACCCGGTATCACGACGACTGGCGGCACCGTCGGCGGCGTCCAGCCTCCGGTTCCCGGCACCACGACCGGCGGCGGAATCACCGGCACGCTGCCCGGACTCGCCGGGTCGCAATCATGCAGCCCAGCGTTATACACATAGATCGGCACCCGATAATAGCGCGTGCCATCGTCCGTCGGCAGTTCCCAGTCCAAATGGGCTCCGATCTGCGAAGGCCCATTCGTCGCCCCCGGCAGGCGACGAATGATCACCGGCACCACCACATTGCTGCTCGCTGCGATGTCCCCCACGTATTCCACCAGCGGCGTGATCTCCCACAGCGGATGCGACGCGAACGCGAGGCGTGCCGCCTTGGCCGCCACGAGGCCATGATTGGCCAGCGACAGGTTCACCACGTTCGTTTGCCCGGTCAGCGAGCAGAGGTTGATGGCCCCCGGCTCCACCGTTACCACCGGGATCGGCACGTAGGTTTCAAACGTCGTGTTCAGCGTGAAGTCGTAGCGATCCGGCACCGTGGTGGGCGTCACCGTCCAGTTGTAAGACACCATCTGCCGCGACAGGAATGCCTTGAGGTTAAAGGTCTGGTCCGCCGCCACCATGAGCGTCGTGCTGAAATCCCCGTGCTGGTCCGCCTGCACCCGGACGCCGTAGTAGGCTTCCGTCAGATTGGTGAACAGCACCCCGCCCGCGGCATCCGTGACGCCGCTGACCACGTTCGACCCGGTGTAAGGATCGGTCAGCGTCACCAGCGCGTTCGTCACCTTGGGCGAGCCAGCAGCGTAGTAAGTGAACTCGTCCACCGCCGTCACGCCCGAAGGCCTGCCCCTGGCCTACGAAATGTTCCCCGGCAACACCGCCGACAAAACCACGCTGAAGGACATGC
>CAJBES010000077.1 GCA_903952145.1 uncultured Opitutaceae bacterium
CGACTGGTGGTCCAGCAAACCCTGCTCCGCCAATGCCTTCACCATCGTGGTCACCGTCCCCGGCACCACATCCAGCGCCTCCGCCAGCACCCCCATTGACACAATGTGGTCCGACCCTTCCGTGCGCAAGAGGATCGCCTTGAGGTAATTCTCAACGGTGCTGGTGGCCATCGCCGTGAACCAATCGCCGATTGCTTTGATAAAGCAACAATTATATTTTGACTAGTCAAAATACCGCGACGCAACCGTGCCCTACCGTGGCTTGAGGTAGCTTTTCACCGACTTCGGCCTTGCCGCCGCTTTCATTCGCGAAACATTCTCCCGTCCGTGTCGAAAACCTTTGCGCGCATCGTCTTTGCCCTGACGGGCTGCTTCTTTGCCGCCTTCTTTCTCTGGCCGATATTGCAGATCATGAAGGGCGGCTTCATCGATGCCGACGGTCGTGTCACCCTTGCCTACCTGACCGCCCTGCTGGCAGACCCCGTGTATCTCGGCGGCTTGCGCAATTCTTTCCTGCTGGCCTGCGCCACCACCACGATGGCGCTGCTCCTCGCCATGCCGCTCGCCTTCATCTCCGACCGTTTTCTCTTCCCCGGCAAAACCCTCCTCGGCTCGCTCATCCTGATCCCGATGATCCTGCCGCCTTTCGTCGGGGCCATCGGTATCAAGCAGATCTTCGGGCAATACGGTGCGGTCAACAGCCTCATCATCTCGCTCGGCCTGCGACCCGGGGGCTGGACCTTCGACTGGTTCGCGGCGAACCAGTTCTGGGGGGTGGCGGTGATCCAGGCGCTCTCCCTCTATCCCATCATCTACCTTAATGTCGTGGCCGCCCTGGCCAACGTGGACCCGGCCATGGAGGAAGCCGCCCAAAACCTCGGTTGCACCGGCTTCCGCCGCTTCTGGAAAATCACCCTGCCCCTCATCAACCCCGGACTCTTTGCCGGCGGCACCATCGTCTTCATCTGGGCCTTCACCGAACTCGGCACGCCGCTCATCTTCGATTATGCGCAGGTCACCCCGGTGCAGATTTTCTACGGGCTGAAGGACATCGGCGGCAACCCGTTCCCCTACGCCCTGGTCGCCGTGATGCTGGCGAGTTCCGTTGCGCTCTATGCGATTGGCAAGGGGCTTTTCGGTCGCGCCCACTATGCCATGATGGCCAAGGCCACCAGTTCCGGCGGTGCCCGCGCCCTGCCACCCGGCCCGCGCCTGCTCTGCACCGCCTTCTTTGCCGGCGTGCTCACCATCGCGATCCTGCCGCATTGCGGCGTCATCCTCGTCGCCTTCTCCAACGACTGGTATGGCACCATCCTGCCCCAAAGCTACACGCTGGGAAACTTCCAGATGGCCCTCGGCCACGACCTCACGGTGTCCGCCATCGCCAACAGCCTGAAGTTCGCGAGCATCGCCACTCTCATCGACCTCATTCTGGGCATCGCCATCGCCTACATAGTGGTCCGCTCGCAGCTCCCCGGCCGGCAGCTTCTCGACTTCCTCGCCATGATGCCGCTCGCCGTGCCCGGTCTCGTGCTCGCCTTCGGGTATCTGGCCATGTCCCAGGAGGGCAGATTCTTTGCCTGCATCAACCCGGTGAAGGATCCCACCATTTTGCTCATCATCGCCTATTCCGTGTGCCGCCTGCCCTACGTCGTCCGCAGCGCCGCCGCCGGCTTCCAGCAGACCAGCGAAACCCTCGAGGAAGCCGCGCAGAACCTTGGCTGCCCGCCGGTCAAGTCGCTCTGCAAGATCACCCTGCCCCTCATCGCGGCCAACCTCATCGCTGGCGGCCTGCTGGCCTTCGCCTTTGCCATGCTCGAGGTGTCCGACTCGCTCGTACTCGCCCAGAAGCAGCTTTATTATCCCATCACGAAGGCGATCATGGAGCTCTTCCAGTTGCTGGGCGACGGCCAGTTCATCGCCAGCGCCCTCGGCGTCTGGGCCATGGCCTTCCTCGGCGTGACCATCGTCGGCCTGAGCTTCCTGTTGGGCAAAAAACTCGGCGCGCTCTTCCGCGTGTAAGGCAACCACGGATTACACGGATAACACTGATACGAAACCCCTCTCCTGCCATCCTGAGCCATGCTGAAGATTCATGCGGCCGACTGTCACGGAGAACCAAGGACGCTGCACTGCAACGAACAAGTTGCCATCACGGGAATCAATCCGTGTCCATCTGTGAAATCCGTGGTTTCAAATTCCTTGTTTTCCTGCGCGGCTTGAGCTGAGCCCTTCCCGCCCATGCTCCTCCTCCTCCTCGCCTCGCTCGTGTGGGCGTTTTCATTCAGCCTCATCAAGGGCCAGCTCGCCGGCGTGGACCCGACCGCCGTCGCCGTGCTCCGCCTGCTCTGCGCCCTGCTGGTGTTCCTGCCGTTTTTCCGCCGCCGGCAACTGCCCGGCCGCGTGCTGCTTCGCCTGGCCGTCATCGGCGCGGTGCAGTTCGGTCTGATGTATGTGCTCTACCTCCGCGCCTTCGCCCATCTCCAGGCGTATGAAATCGCGCTGTTCACGATCTTCACGCCCATATACCTCGCCCTGCTCGACGCGGCGTTGGAGCACCGCTGGCAGCTCCGCCACTTGCTGGCCGCCCTGCTCGCACTGGGTGGCGCCGGGGTGCTGCTCTGGCATTCAGCCGTGAGTCCCGGGGCCATCATCGGCTTCCTCCTCGTGCAGGGCTCCAACCTCTGCTTCGCCGCCGGCCAGCTCGCCTACAAACGCGAACGCCAGAAACTCCCCGCCGTGCGCGACGCCGCAGTGTTCGCCCTGCTCTACGCCGGCGCCTTCGCCGCCACGGTCACCGCCTCGCTCTTCACGACCGACTGGTCCGCCTTCCGGCTCACCCTGCCGCAGGCCGGGGTCATCGTCTACCTCGGCATCATCGCCTCGGGCCTGTGCTTTTTCTGGTGGAACCTCGGGGCGACCCGCGTCAACACCGGCACCCTGGCCGTGTTCAACAATGCCAAGATCCCCCTCGCGGTCGCCGTCTCCCTGCTGGTCTTCGGCGAGTCCGCCAACCTGCCGCGGCTCCTCCTGAGCGGCGGCCTGATGCTCACCGCCGTGGCCGTGACCGAGCGTTGGTTCCACAGGCCCACCGTGCGCTCAGTCAAACCCCCGGAGTAAACCACGAATGGACACGAATCCGGCCCCCCCTCATCCGTGCCATCCGTGAAATCCGCGGCCTTCTGCTGCCTTGAAGTTTCGCCTCCCTGATTTCCATTCGTGTTCATTCGTGGTTAAAATCCCCTTTCATGCCCTCTCCCACCACCCCCAACATCGCCGCCCTCGGCAACTGGCTGCACTCCTGGGTCCAGCCCGACGGCGCCATCCACGGCTTCCACAACCACCCCGTCTGGGGCGTCAATCCCTACCGCCTAGCCGACTTCACCGCCGGCCACACCACGTGGGCCTCCCCCTTTCTCGCCGGCCTCGCCGAGGCCATCGCGCTCCGTCCCGACCCGCGCGCCAAGGCCCTGCTCGAACGCCTGGTCCAGTTCCAATCCACCACCTTCCTGCCCGACGGCCAATACGACCACATCGGCTTCAATGCCGGCGAAATCTGCAAAAAAGGCCTCATCCACAACGCCATCCCGAATCTCTCGCTCGGCCTCACCGCCCTCCATGCCCGTGACTGGCTGTCGCCGCAGCTGCTCTATCAGATACGCATCGCCATCCTCCACAACCTGGAATTCGGCTGCCTCCCCTACGGCAAACACGGCCGGCCCGACGCGCAGGCCGTCGCCAACCAGGACTACGCCCGCATCTGGGCCAAACTTCTTTTCACCCGCGCCTTCGACGACCGCCGCTGGTATGATTCCACCCGCGAGGACCTCGACTACATGATCCGGACATTCCACCTGACCGGCATGCCCGACGCCGACAGCACCGGCACTTTGCGCATCCTCGGCATCAAGGATATACTCGAACCCTCCGAATACTACGGCCTCATGATCTGCCCGCTCCTGCTGGCGGCGGATATCTACGGGGAGGAACGCTACATCGCGGAGGCCGGCAAACTCTGCCGCCATGTCGCCCGCTCGCACTGGATCGACGAACGCGGCCAGACCCGTTGCCACCGCATGTGGTATTTCGCCGGCGACCGCTGGCACCTCAACCGCGGCCCGATGCTCATCGCCGGCATGGGCGACTCGCTTGAGGGCATCCAACGCTACGTGCGCCTGCGGCCCGATCCGGAACTGGAGGCCTTTCTCACCGCCTGTGACCGGACCTACGCCACCTACCAGCACCCGCGCGGCTTTTTCGTCTCGGGCACCGGCTGGCAGAGTGAGGTGGATATCGCCCCGAGCACAGGCTGGCAAAGCCACGATTTCCGCCACCTCGTGCATCGCCACGGCATCGGCGCCGGCTTCTGGGACGCCTTCTTCGCGCCCGACGAGCGCACCTCCGTCCTGCTCGGCGACCAGTGCCTCTGGCTGGAGCAGGGCCGGCATTGGGCCATCGGCGACTACCTCTGGCAAAGCGTCTTCGGCCTCGTCGGCCGCAAGGACTGTGTGCGCTTTGGCCCCGACCTGCCCGACTGGATCGAAGGCGGCTGGCACCCGCCCAAGGACTACGCGATGCCAAACCGCCCCGTCTTCATCAAGACCGACGAAAATATCGCGCTCTGGACCGGTGCCTGGGACAAGCTCGACGTCACTTCCATCGCGCAGCATCCGCTCGTCCGCGCCCCCGCGCTGTCCGGCCAGTCAACCTCCCCCTAGCCCAGCTCCCGCCGTAGCGGGCATGTCCGGTGTCGCGCGTTACCACGCCGCGTATGACCAGCTGATGCAGGCCGCAGTCAGCGCCCTGTTTTTGAGGTTTCATCCCCGCACACGGCTGTCCAGTTAAGGGTTGATCTGAACTTTGCATAATACCCAAAACATTGAGTAACGAAACAAAAGAGGTGTCTTCGAGTTGGACTTACTGGGTTGAACTCGTGCTATCCCTGCACGGAAATGCCCAGTCCTCCGACCGCCTGATGCCAACGTCCTCTAGCTAATAGACATTAGATTGGGGCGCCAGAGTTTACCTGATCGGCGAGCCAGTGGTGGATCAAACCGGCGACTTTGGCCGGTTGGGTCCATTCCCGTGAGGCGGCGAAGAGGTGGTCTTCCAACCGGCGCAAGCTTGGGTAGAGCCGGTTGGTCACACGGGCTTTGAGCAGGCCGCCGCAACGCTCCACCGGATTGAGTTCCGGACTGTAGGGCGGCAGACGGAGGTTTTCCGGTAGCCGGGGATCGTTGCTCGGCAGGTGAAAGCCGGCTTGGTCCTGGATGACCACGTGCAGCGCTTGCGGATCGGAGGCGGCGATTTGGCCGAGGAAGACGGCGTGGATGTCCCGGTCGATCGCGGGGGTGAAGAGCAGCTCGGTGTGATGCGCGCCGTCTACTTCCAGCGCTTCATGGAGGTAACCCCACTGGTATTTGGTCGCGTAGGGCGCATGCACCCGCACGCCGCGCCGCGCCCAGACCCGGTGGATCACCGGCAACAGTCCATAGCGGTGCTCGTCGAGCACCCACAGTCGCACCGGCTGACCGGGCGCGGGGTCACCACTTCCGTCAGCCGCGCAGGCAGCTCCATCTTGAACTTGGCGGCCTTGGCCGGATCCTATTTGGCGTGGCTCTTGCGCGGCACCTTCAGCTTGCCGCCCAGCCAGCGCAAAAACTTGCGCACCCCGCTCTCGCCAGATTCTGCCGGGTGCGCTTTTTGATCCAAGCTTGCGCGTCGCGCGTCTGCCGGCTCACGTCCGCCACTCGCATGATCTCGGCTGCCGTCAGCTCCTGCTGCGCGATCAGCCGGACGACCCGCAGACGCTGGCGCGCCCACTCCGTCTGCGGCTCGGCCCTCGCCGCGTCGATCTCCGCCACCACCGCGCCACCCAATTCAGGAAGTGTTCTCGCCATGCCCAATCTTGCCCGGCTCCCACCGCCATCTAATGTCTATAAGCTATGGGACGTCGGTCTGAAGCCGCCCGGGCGCCAGTGCACCCATGGTTTGGTGCACCGGCCTGGTCCTGGCCGGAGGCGATTCAGTCCCCCGCGTAGCCGGGGATGCTATCCACATCCACCGCGTCGATTTGCCGCGGGTCAAGGAGCTGCTCGGCGTAGCGCTGGTAAACGCGTTCACGCACGAAGATGTCGAAAAGGTCGGGATCGATATGCCCGGCGAGCTTGAGCCGGCCCAGGATGTGCAGCGACTCGGTAAGCGTCTTGCCCGCCTTGTAGGGCCGGTCGCGGGCGGTGAGCGCTTCGAAAATGTCGGCAATGCCCATGATGCGGGTCTGCACCGACATCTGTTCGCGGGTGAGTCCGCGCGGGTAGCCCTTGCCATCCATCCGCTCGTGGTGGCCGCCAGCATACTCCGGGACGTGACGCAGGTGACGCGGCCAGGGCAGCGACTCCAGCATCCGGATGGTGACGTTGATATGGTGGTTGATAATCCCGCGCTCGGCCGAGGTCAGCGTGCCGGCGGGGATGGTGAGGTTGGCCACCTCATCCTCCGTCAGGCAATCGGCCTCCGCGCCCCGCGCATCGCGCCAGCGGTATTTCTTAGCGATGGTGCGGACGCGTTGTTGGTCAGCCGACTGCATCTGCTCGCTGCCGGCGTTGCAGGCGCGGAGGAATTCGCGATCGGCGTCAATCTCGTGCAACCGGTCGGCCAGTGCGGCGGCACTCCCCTGCCCCCGCAGGCCGGCGAGCTCGGCATCGCGTTTGATCACCTCGAAGCGGGTGTCGATGAGGGTGATGCGGTCGTAAATGGTCTGGAGCTTGGTGGCCTTGTCCACGATGTGGACGGGCGTGGTGATCTTGCCGCAGTCGTGCAGGAGGCTCGCAATCTTGAGCTCGTAACGGTCCCGGTCGGTCATCCGCCAGTCTGCCAGGGGACCGGTGGGCGTGGCATGCACGGCCTCGGCGAGCAGCATCGTGAGGGCCGGGACGCGGACGCAGTGGCCGCCAGTGTAGGGCGATTTTTCGTCAATCGCCTGGTTGATGAGGTTGATGAACGACTCAAAGAGGTTCTCCAGCTGCAACAGCAGCAGGCGGTTGGTCAGCGCCATCGCCGCCTGGGAGGCCAGGGACTCGGCGAGGTGGGTGTCGGTCTCGCTGAATTCTGTGACCGCACCGGTGGTGCGATCCTTGGCGTTGATGAGCTGGAGCACGCCGATGATCTCGTCCTCATGGTTCTTCATCGGCACGGTGAGGAAGGACCGGGAGCGGTAGCCAGTCTGCCGGTCGAAGGCCTTGGTGCCGGAAAAGTCGAAGCCCTCGTCTGCGTAGGCGTCGGCGATGGCCACGGTGCGGTCCTTCAGCACGGCGTAGACGGCGACCATCGCGGTGTTCTCCCGGCCGGTGGCATCGCGCAGCGGCAGGGGCTCGAAGGGGATGCCCACGCCGGTGGTGCCGCCCATGGCGATGCCGAGGGTGTCGTTGCGGATGATCTCAAAGCGGAGGGCGTCCTGCGGTGTGAAACTGCGGCGGTAGAGGGTACCACCGTCGGCGTTGGTGATCTGCTTGGCAGCGACGAGGATCGCCTCCAGCAGGCGGTCGAGGCTTTTCTCCTGCGAGAGGGCAATGCCGATCCGGTTCAGTTCCGCCAGACGCTGGATGAGGTCATCCGAAAGGTCGAAACTGGCCGGGTGGTCCATGGGCTCAGGCTGGAGAGGGCAGCGCCGCGATTCAATCCCGGTTATCGGACAAAGGGCGGGACGCTCCGTCCCTGAGGGCAAGGTGCGTGATCACGCCCGGGGCGTTCAGAGCGAGGCGCAGGAGCCGGAGCAGACGCTCACCGGCGGAAATCGCGGGCGGCCTGGAACATCGCCACGATGTTTTCAGGCGGCGTGTCCCCCTGGACCTGGTGCGTCGGCGAGACGATATAGCCGTGGTTCCGGCCGAGCACGTCAATCGTGCGCAGCGTCGCATCGTAAACCTGCCGCGGCGTGGCGAGGGGCAGCAATTCGACCTCGTCGATGGCGCCATGAAACGACAGCCGGTCGCCGAAAAGCGGATAGATCTCTTCGGGTGTCATCCCCGTCGCCCCCACCTGGATGGGGTCCAGCAGGTCGAGTCCGACCTCGATGAAATCGTTGATTACGGGGATGATCGAGCCGTCCGAGTGATACAGCGTGGCATAGCCCAGCTGCTTGAACGTCGAGATGAGCCTCCCGGTGTAGGGCTTGATCCGCTCGCGCCAGATTTTCGGATCCACCATCATGCCGCGTTGCGTGCCGATGTCGCCCCCGCTGCCGATGATCGTGATCCTATCGCCGACCACCTCGAGGACCCGCAGCGCGCGTTGCCGGAAATATGCCTCCACCCGCGAGCAAATTGCGTCGACGATCTCCGGGCTCTCGTAGAGATCGATCAGGAACTGCTCCATGCCGCGGATATACCACGGGGTCTCGAACGCGCCCCCGGCGAAGAACAGGATCGCGCGCGGCTGCCGGCGGTTGATTTCGTCGATCACGGCCGGCAGCCCGGCATAGTCCCACCAATCGAGACTCGGCCAGTCGTGATTTTCGACGTCGGCCACTGTTTTCGCAGCTGCCAGCGGATGGTAGTCGAATTCGTAGTAGGTGTTGTAGGGGTTGGTAACCTTGCAGAAACGGCAGCCCCAATAATCCGTGCCTTCGCTGCAGAGCGGCGCCGCGGAACGCTCCTGCGGCCCGATGAAGCGCAGCGGCAGCCAACGCAGATCGACGTCCAGCGCGTCCATGACGGCGTTGGACGACTTCACGCCCAGATGTTGCTCCAGCCGGGCGAGCGCCTCGGGGGTGAGCCGCAGGCTGGTTGGCGTGCGATCCGTGGGTTGGCGCCGGGCCGCCGCAAGAATTCTCTCTTGGCTGTTCATCTCAGCCTTTCAGTTGAACCACGAATGAACACGAATTGACACGAACGGACCACCGGTAGGGGCTCATGCCGTTCACCGTAGGCCGCGAGCTGGTCCGTTTGGCAGGCTCAGGACCCCGAGCCGGTCGAGGGGTTCGCGCTCGGGGAAGCGCCCACCAGCCGGCTCCCCCGGGGCATTCCAAGATGGCGACTTCATGCATAGGGTTTGAAAGGTTGAAGGGTGAGAGCAAAGTTGCACCCTAGCACAGGGCAACCCCAAAGCCGGTTTCCGCCCGGCCGTTATCCCGGCACGAATCCCGCGTCCCCGTCACCGGCAACACCGTGTGTCAGCGACCGCACCAGGTCCGTTTATTTCTTTGCCCGAGCCACTAGCAGGATCTGCCCGTCCGGGCCGGCGGGCCGCACCCGGCCGTTGACCGTGATTTTGGCGGATTTCCCGCCGCGCCCGCGGCGGACGCGCAGGGTTAGTCGGCGGCCGGCAATCGTCAGCGTTGCCTGGGCGGACGGCAGCCCGGCGGGCAGGCGCGGCCGGATGCACACACCGTGTTCCTGCGGTCGCACCCCGAGGATGTGCTGCACGTAGAGCACGATCAGCTCCGCCCAGTTCCAGACCACGATGCCCACCTGCGGGAATGGCGGGGCGAGCCGCCGGCCGTAAAACTCGAACCAAGTGCCCGCCTGCGCGCCCGGCACGGCGTCGAGCCAGCGCAGGACACGCCAGACCTTGGCATCGTCGCCAGCTTCCAAGGCCGCCCGGGCAACGAAAAGCGAGGCAAAGGGCCAGCCGCCGGGCGAGTCCGGTTCCGAGCTGACATGGTAGCGCCCGTAGCCGCCGTTGCGCCAATCCTGATTCCAAAGGATTTCCATGGACTTGAGCGTGCGGTGGGCTAGCGGGGATTTGGCCGGAATCATCCCGAGCGCAATGGGCAGGGCCGCGGAAGTATCAGGATTGAGGTAGTGCGGACCCGGGCCGCCCAGGGGCACTGCCGCCGGCAGTTGCGCGGAGGGCTCCGCCGTGACGGTTTCCTGCACAGATCCGTCAAGTCCGCGCCGTTTGATGAAGCCGCGCGCATCGTGCATCCGGAAGCGGGGATGCGTGAGCAGCGCGGTCTTGAGTCGCTCCGCCTCGCGGTCCCAGCGGACCGCCTCGGTGGCGTGCCCCGTCAGCCGGGCGAGCACCGCCGCGGCCGCCAGTCCGTGGGCGACGTAGACCTGATAGATCAATTCCATGCCGGGCTGGATGCCATGGATATGATGCCGCTCCCAAAACTCCCGACAGTTGGTCAGCAGGCCGCTGGCCTCATGGCGGAAAACCGCGCGCAAGGGAAACTCGGCCGCCGCGGCGACCTTGGCCCAGTGCTGGCGCACCAGGCCGATGTTGCCGGTCCACAGCACATAGTCCTTCAGCGTGCAGAGGAGCAGGCCGTTCTGGTCGAGTTCCACCTCGGCGGGATTGCGTTGCACACTGGAGTCCAGGGTGTCGCCCTCGGGGGTGACAAATTGCCGGAGCAGTCGGGTGAAGATCGTCGTCGCGGGTCCGGTCGCGCCGATCAGCGTCAGCGCGAGTGCGACCATCGATTGGTCGCGCAGCCACTCGAGGTTGTATTGCCAGATGCTGCCGTCGATGCAGCCGGAGCGGGACACCGCGACCGGCAGTTGGGCCCGGGACGCCTGGAAAAAATGATCGAGTCGCGGCTGCCCGAACCGCACCCGGGCCAGACTGCGCCAGAACCGGCGGCAGGCCGCGTCCTGCGGTGGGCGCGGCAGAAATGCGACCGCCACCCGGTCTACCTTGGGTGCCAGGGTGTAGCCAATGGTCAGCAGCCGGCCCGCGCCGGCTGCCAGCACCATGCGCCGGCGGATGACCTTGGCGCCGACCCCGGTGGCCAACTCACACGCCACCCGGACCCGGCGGGAATTTTTTACGGTCACCTCCCGGCACACGACAGGTCGCGCCCAAAGCGGGCAGGAAAAACGCTCCGTGACCTGCAAGCCCGCCGCCGCCCAGCGCACCGTGACGGTTGGCACTGGCGCCGCCGTTTCCCAGCGAACCAGGACCCGGCCCGCCACCGGCGAAAATTCGCGGCCGCCAACGCTAAGGCGCAGCAGCGTCGGGCCGAGCCCGGCCGCCGCGTCCATGGTGAGCGCCTCGCGTTTCTTCCGCAAACGGTCGGGATTCATCACCAACAGGCCGACAGGGGTCCCCTCGCCCGCCGGCGCCCACTGCACCGCGGCCTGGATCAGGCCGTTGCCGAGGAAAAAATATTCGACATCCTGGAGCCGGGTGCGGACATCCGCCGGCCCGACCTTGGGGTCGTCATGGTAAAAATGCTCGCTGCCATCGATCATGGTGAAAGACGGAACGTTAGAAACAGGGCGTCCGTTGGCGCAAAGCTAAACGGGCGATTCCAAGCCTGCGCAGGATGAATATTTATCGTGGAAGCGCGGCAGTGGTGTGGGGGAGACGTCTCTAAATCTCGCAAAATACGAAAGTCCCAGAGGTGGACGCGCAGGTCCCTCCGTGCGTCGAACCGCGTGCACATGCCATTACACGTTCGCCGGCGGGCACAGGGACGTGACCGCCCACGCCTTCGCCCTTCCGCGATCCAAATCAGAGCGTGATCTTGATGCCCTGGCGCAGGTAGGTGGGCACGTCGAGGTCCTGACCGTCAAAAAGATTGCGGTCGGTCTTCTCGAAGTGGCCGCGGCTCTCGATCTCACCGAAGCCAAACTCGTCCTGCGCAACCTTCTCCGCCTCGCGGGCGGCGGCCATGACCGCAGCAGTCTGCGTCACAGTGGGGACCGGGCCGGCGGGAGTGTCCGCTGGCTGACCCGCGTGCCCGGTGCGGGGTTGACGCCCCAGGACCGACGGCGGCCGGCGCGACTGGACGCGGCCGCCCATGTCACTCGTGCCGATGACGCAGACCTCAACAGAGTTCTGCCTGTCCTCATCGATTACGGCGCCCATGATGACATGCGACTCGCGTCCGAATTGGTCGGTAATCGCGGTCATGAGTTCGTTGACCTTGGGGAGCGTGAGGTCGGGGCCGCCGATGATGTTCACGAGCAGGCGGTCGGCCTTGCGGGAGAACTCCGGCGTATGCAGGAGCGGGCAGAATTTAAGGCTCGCGATGGCATCGGGCACGGCATTTTCGCCGGTGCCCTCACCCAGACCGAAGAGCGTCTTGCTGCCGCGCTGCAGGAAGACCTGGCGGAGGGCGGAGAAATCGAGATTGATGAGGCCGGTCTTGATGAGCATGGCCCAGATGGACTTCACGCCGCGGCCGATCCATTCGTCGGCGCGGGCGAAGGAATCGAGCACGGAGGCGTCTTCGGTGCCCTCCTGCAGCAGGATGTCATTGGGCAGCGGGATGACGGCGTCGCAAACCCGGCGCAGGGCGAGCAGGCCCTCCTCGGCCTGCTTCAGGCGGCGACCGCCCTCAAAGCTGAACGGCATGGTGACAAACGCGATCACGAGCGCCCCGGCCTCGGTGGCGGTTTCCGCCACAACGGGCAGGGCGCCGCTGCCCGTGCCGCCCCCCATGCCCCCGATGAGAAACACAAGATCGCAGTCCTTGACGACGAGGGAGATTTTCTCGCGATCAGCCTCGGCGGCCTCGCGCCCGAGGTCGGGATCGCCGCCGGCGCCGAGTCCGCGGGTCACGCCCATGCCGATGAGCACCTTGTCCTGCACGGGTGAACTGGAGAGCGCCTGGTAATCGGTGTTGATGACGGTGAGTTGGAGGCGCTCGAGGTTCTCCATCTTGAGGCGGTCCACGGCGTTGGAGCCCGCGCCACCGACGCCGATCAGCTTGATGGCAATGCTGCGGTCGGTGAGGAGCCCGTGTTCGAGCGGAAGTTCGTTGAGGTTCATGGGGCTCAGGAGGTGGCGAAGAGACGGGTGACCGCGGACAGGAAGCCGGCCTTGCGGTGCGGCGCGCCCTGCTGTTCGGACCGGGAGTTGACGCCGTAGTAAAGCACGCCAAGGGCGGTGTTATAGCCGGGGTCGCGGAGATTCTCCGTGACCCAGGAGGGCGGCTCACCGAGATGGGCGGGGACCCCAAAGACCCGGGCGGCGGTCTCAGCGATGCCGGCCAGCTTGGCGGTGCCGCCGGTGAGCACCACGCCGGCCGAGCAGGTTTCGGGCGTGAAGGCGCCGCCGAGTTTCTTTTTGACGATCTCGAGGATTTCCAGGGCGCGGGCGGCGGTGATCTGCTCGATGGCATGGCGCGAAAACTGCCGGTCGCCGATGGCGAAATTGCCGTCGAGCCAGACCTTCTCGGACCGGTCACGGGTGAAGCCGGCAGCGCGGCCAAAGCGGTGTTTCAGCTTCTCCGCCTGCCCCTCGGTGAGGCGCAGGCCGAGGCTCAGGTCGTTGGTGATGTGCGCGCCACCGACGGGGAGGACGCCGGTGGTGTGCGGCACGCCGTCGTGGTAGATGACGAAATCCGTGGTGCCCGCCCCGATATCGATCGCGAGCACCCCGTGTTGCCGCTCCTCGGGGGTGGTGATCATGTGGCCGGAAGCAAGGCTGGAGAGCACAAGTTCGCGGACCTCGAGGCTGAACCCGCGGATGACGTGGATGAAATCGGCGAGCTTGTTTTCCTGGCCGTGCACGGTCCAGTAGCCGACCTCGAGCCGCCGGCCGACGAGATGCTCGGGGTTGGGCACCAGGCGGCCGTCCACACGGAAGGGGCGGCGGATGTGATGAACCACAAGGCGGCCGGCGGGCAACTGCTTGGCCCGGGCGAGGTCGCACACCGTGCGGATGTCCTCGGCCACAATCATGTTGTCCGCGGCATGCACGCTCACGGTGGCCTCGTTGTAGAAACCCTCGAGGTGGCCGCCGGTCTGGGCGAGAAAGACCGCTTCAATGCGCTCTCCGGCCTCGCGCTCGGCCTGCTCCAGCGCGCTATGCGTGCACTCACTGGCCGCCTTGTAGTCCACGACCGCACCCTTGATGATCCCGCGCGACTGGCATTCGCCGCGGCCGATGATGGCGAGTTCGCGACCGTCATATTCGCCAATAAGGACGGTGATCTTGGAGGTGCCGATCTCAACGGCACCGATGAAGGTATGACTAGAGCTCACGCGTGGTTGTTTTCTGCGGGTGGTTGAAGGGAATAAAAAGCGGCGTGGGCCCGGCCGGGAGGGACGTGGCCGGCGGTGCCGGCACGGCGAGCGAGACGGGCACCTGGATGCCGCCGTCGGGCGTGCGGCCGACGGCAAGATTGACCTCGCGCAGGGGCTGTCCGGTATCGATCAACACGTCGAGCTGGGCGAGTTGGCGGAAAAAGTCCTCCGCGGCGCTGAAGGTGATCTTATCGACGGCCGCCGACTGCACCTGGATCTCAGCATCGGAGTCGAGTCGCGCGAGCGAGATGACTTTCCACGTTGCATAAAGATGCGGGGCCTCGTTGCGGGCCTTGGCGAGCAGGTCGGCCGCGGGCTCCATGCCGGCCACGGGCTGGAAGCGGTCACCGATGCGCACGAGCTTGACCCCATCAAGCCAGAGCAGAGACCCGATCATGGCGGGCTCATAGCCGGCGCCAGCGTAAACCACGCCGTCCCGTGCCACCAGCAGTTCGCGCGTCGCGCCGTCGGAGAGTTGCGCCAGCACCCGGACAACCGGCGTGCGCTCCGCCAAGGTGACGGCCAGGGTCGCGGGAAAGTGGCGGGCGACCGTGGCGGTGCGCACCTGTCCGCTCCGGAGCAGGCGGTCACGCAGCTGCTGCAGGTCGAGTTCCATGAGCGAGGCCGTGCGCGGCAACGCGAGCGTGTTCGTGATCCAGGCCCGGTCGAGCACCCCGTCGGTCGCGAGGGCGATCTCCCGGACCGGGGAGGCGCCAACGGTGCGGGCAGGTCCGCCCGGCTGTTCCTGCAACGCCTCGGCCACGGCCCAAACCAGACCAAGCAGCAGGACGACGACCACCACGGCCAGGGTGGTTTTCAGCGACCGCTGCCACACGCGCCGGCGGCCGCCGCGCGACAGCGCGCGCGGTTGCACCTGCTGGGGAATGTCACGCCAGCTGCGGGTGGAGGAATGGTTGTCGTGGTTGCGGCTCACGCTGAGATTGGGTGGCTGGCCGATGTAAAGCGCTGCACCGCAGGCAGGACAAGTTCCCGAACCAACGCCGTGAAATCCAGCCCCGCGCAGCGCGCACTCATCGGCAGCAAACTGGTTTCCTTCATGCCGGGCAGTGTGTTGATTTCCAGCAAATAAAGCGTGTTGGGGGCGGAGAGGATGAAATCCACGCGCCCGTAGTCGCGGCAGCCGCAGGCCGCGAAGACCGCCTCGGCAGCCTGCCGCACCTTCACCGTGATCCGGTCATCGAGCGGCGCGGGCGCAAAATACTCCGTCTGTCCCTTGGTGTATTTGCTGGCGTAGTCGTAGACGCCGGACTTCGGCCGGATCTCCACCACGCCCAGCGCCCGGCCCTGCAAGACGCCGACCGAAAGCTCGCGGCCGATGATACGCTCCTCGATCAGCCAGTTGCCACCCGTGATGCCGGCCAGGGCGGTCTCCAATTCCGCGCGATTGCTCACGAGGCGGAGCCCCACACTGCTGCCCTCGTCGTTTGGCTTCACGACCAACTGCCCGCCCAAGCGGGTGATGACCTCGTCGGCCGTGGGCCGCGCCGACGCCGCAAACCAAAGGTCCCGGGCTCCGCCAATGCCGCGCGTCGCCGCGGCCTGTTTCGTCCGGACCTTGTCCATGGCCAGGGCGCTGCTGGCTGCATCGCAACCCGCGTAGGCGATCCCGGCCGTGTCTAGGAGCTGCTGCATGCCACCGTCCTCGCCGAACGTCCCGTGCAAAGTGGAAAAGACCACATGTCTCGCCGGATCGAGCCCGGCGGGCAGCGTGTCGGTCCTGAGTTCAACAAAACGGGTCGGAAACGAACGGGCGAGTGCGGCCGCGCAGGCGCGACCTGAACCGAGCGATACCTCGCGCTCCGCAGAGGTGCCACCAGCCAATACGACGATGATCGGGATAGTCATGTTGAAACAGTTGCGCAAGGCCGGGTCTGTGCGAGCACGCGGCCCGGCAGTGGTAAAACCTTCATAGCACATCCTCCCATTTTTTCCCGTAGAGCAGGACCTCCGGCTCAAGGGTTACCCCGGCGGTCTCGCGCACGCGGGCCCGGATGCGCCGGACCAGCTCCAGCACATCGGCCGCCGAGGCACTGCCGCGATTGATGATGAAATTGGCATGGACCCTCGAAACCTCCGCGTCCCCCACCCGCTCACCCTTGAGCC
>CAJBES010000078.1 GCA_903952145.1 uncultured Opitutaceae bacterium
CGGCACCTCGCGATGAACGATGGTCAGCAGCACCACGGTCTTTTGCAGACAACGCGTTGCTTTCAAGTGGTGCAGGAGGGCGAGGGGGATGCCCTTGGGCGTGCCAGCCATGAAAACCGCACTTCCCGGCACCCGGATGATCGACTGGCTTTGGGAGATTTGCGTCAGGTCCAGATCGGCCAGGGCGCGGATGTATACTTTCTCCTGAATCTCGTTCTTGCCCGTCTTCCAGGTGTGCATGATGGCGACCATGAAGAGCGCGATACCGATGGGCAGCCAGCCGCCGTCGGCGATTTTATGGGACGTGGCCACAAAAAAGATGACGTCGATCACCATGAAAAGGCTGCACAGGGCCAGGGACCGCCAGCGCGGCCAATGCCAATGCACGCGGGCCACGCGATAAAAGGCATAGGTGGTGATGGTCATGGTGCCGGTGACGGCGATGCCGTAGGCAGCGGCCAGTCGCTCGCTGGAACCGAAGCCGGCCACGATCGCGATCGAGACAAGCGCCAGTGAAATATTGATCAGCGGAAGATAAATCTGTCCTTCCATTTTCGCGTTGGTGTGCGTGACTTTCAGGCGGGGAAAATACCCGAGTTGAATGGCCTGGCGCGTGAGGGAGTAGGCTCCAGATATCACCGCCTGACTGGCAATGATGGCCGCCGCAATGGACAGGAGGGTCAGGGCGAGTTGTCCCCACCCGGCGGGCGCAAGGGCGAAGAATGGATTGGTGGTCGAATCGGGGTGGGCGATGACATAGGCCCCTTGACCGTAGTAGTTCAGGAGCAGTCCCGGAAATACCAGGTAATACCAGGCGTGAGTGATGGCTTTCCGGCTGAAGTGGCCCATATCGGCATACAGGGCTTCGGCCCCGGTGAAAGTGAGCACGATGGATCCTAGCAGGAATAACACGCTACCTGAATGCGTGGTCAGCAATTTGATGCCGTGCCACGGATTGAGGGCGGCGAAAACCTGCGGGGCCTCCTGGATGTGCCAAAGCCCCAGCAAGGCGAGCGTGACAAACCAGAGCAGCATCACTGGTCCGAAAATATTTCCGATGGTGTCGGTTCCCTTGTGTTGAATCCAGAAAAGTCCGGCGAGGATGACACAGGCGATGGTGGTGATATAGGGTGCGAAGGCCGGGCTGAACCCCTTAAACCCCTCGGCGGCGGCCAGCACCGAAATCGCAGGCGTAATGACACTGTCGCCATACAACAGGGCTACGCCGAGCAGGATGATGATCACCGCCGGCCCCAACTTTTTGCGTGTCTGGGTTGTGTCTTTGGAATGACCAAGCGCCAGCAAAGTGAAGAGCCCGCCTTCTCCCCGGTTGTCGGCGCGCATGATGAATGTGACATATTTCAGGCAAACCACGATCAACAGGGACCAGGTCATCAGTGAAAGAATGCCGAGCACACCGGCGGCCCGCTCGCCCGGGGGCAGATGGGCGAGGCACTCCCGCATTGTGTAAAGCGGGCTGGTGCCGATATCGCCGAAGACGACCCCCAGTGCGCCCAGTGCGAGACCGGCCTGCACCAAACTGCCCGATGGCTTGTCGTTATTCTGCATCGGCCGGCATCTTGGGCATGCCGGGCCGCGCTCCAAGCTGTTTTCCTTGGCATCACCTTGCCCGACACCCGGGTAGTGTGCTAATAGTTTGCGGAGAAGGCATTTCACGCATCTATTGGCCGCATGCCGACTGACTGGAAATCCGTCAAAACCTACTCTGACATCCTCTATCACAAGGCGGACGGGATAGCGAAAATCACCATTAACCGTCCGGAGAAACGCAATGCCTTCCGACCGGAGACGGTCGCGCAGATGCTCGAGGCGTTCAGCGATGCCCGCGAAGATCAGTCGATCGGGGTTGTGCTGCTGACCGGGGCGGGACCGCATACGGACGGCAAATATGCCTTCTGTGCGGGGGGCGATCAGACCGTCCGTGGCCCTGCCGGCTATGTCGGTGCCGACGGAGTGCCGCGGCTGAACGTGCTGGACCTGCAAAAACTGATCCGATCCATGCCCAAGGTCGTGATCGCCTTGGTGGCGGGCTATGCCATCGGCGGCGGTCACGTGCTGCACCTCGTGTGCGATCTGACCATCGCGGCGGACAATGGCATCTTCGGACAAGTCGGACCCAAGATGGGCAGTTTTGACGGTGGCTTCGGTTCCAGTTATCTCGCCCGCATCGTGGGGCAAAAGAAGGCACGGGAAATCTGGTATCTCTGCCGGCAGTATGACGCCCGGCAGGCGCTCGCCATGGGGTTGGTGAACACGGTCGTGCCCGTGGCGGAACTTGAGCCCGAGGGAATCAAGTGGGCCCGGGAAATCCTCCAGCACAGTCCGCTCGCGATCCGGCTCCTCAAAAGCGGATTCAATGCCGAACTCGACGGCCAGGCGGGGATTCAGGAACTCGCCGGCAACGCGACCCTGCTTTACTACATGAGCGAGGAGGCCAAGGAGTTTCACTCCGCGCAGCGCGAAAAGCGCCCCCCCAACGCGCGCAGGTTTCCATGGCTGCCCTGACCCCGACGCCCAGGCGCCCGACCGTCATTATCCCGCACTGTCACCCGTCCCAGAAGGAAATGCCCGCATGGCGCTGATAGGCCAACGTAACCGGCTCACGATTGTGCGCGAAGCGCCGCCCGGGTTTTATCTCGATGGCGGCACGCACGGGGAGATCCTGCTGCCCGGCCGGTATATCCCGCGCGGCACGCGTCCGGGAGACATTCTCGATGTGTTTGTTTACCGCGATTCCGAGGATCGGCTGGTGGCGACGACCGAACGGCCCTTCTCCATGGTGGGCGAGTTCGCGTCACTGCGGGTGGTGAGCATCAACCCGCGCGTGGGCATCTTTCTCGACTGGGGCTTGAGCAAGGATCTGTTGCTGCCCATTCGTGAACAGAAGGATGGTCTGCTGCCGGGTTATTGGGTGGTGGTTTATGTCCTGCTTGACGCCCTGACGGACCGCATCATCGCCTCCGCCCGGATCAACCGGCACCTCAATCTCACGCTGCCGACCTATGCCGAGGGCCAGGCGGTCGGTCTGCTCATCACCGGCGCGACGCCGCTGGGCTACAATGCCATCGTGGAAAATGCACACCATGGCCTGCTCTACGGCAGTGAGCTGGCCGCGCCGCTGAAAATGGGCCAGCGCTTGACCGGTTACGTCCGGACGGTGCGACCCGATGGGAAAATCGATCTCGGGCTTGACCCGGCCGGCTACCGGCGGGTTGCCAATTACACGGAGGAGATCATCAAGGCGCTGCAAGCCGCTGGCGGCCGGCTGCCGTTTCATGACGGCAGCTCACCCGGGGAAATCCGCGCCGCGTTTGGCATGAGCAAAAAGGCCTTCAAACAGTCAATCGGGGCGCTCTTCAAGGCGCGCCGCATCATGATTTCCGGACACGACATCCGCCTGACGACCGCCGGCGAGTAACCCTGCTTCTTCCCATGCCCGACACCACCAACCCCAGCGACAAACCAGTGGTCATTCGCGCCGAGCCGATTGATCTCTGCCAGTTGTTGAAGTTCAGCGGACTCGCCGAAAGCGGCGGCGCTGCCAAGCAGGCCATTGCCGACGGTCACGTCCGGCTTAACGGCGCCGTGGAA
>CAJBES010000079.1 GCA_903952145.1 uncultured Opitutaceae bacterium
CCTGCAGGCGGCCTTGCGTTCTTACTATTGGCTGTAATTATATTGTGTCCCCTCTGCAAGGCTGTGTAGGGTGAAAAGATTCCAACCAGGGCCAGTCAGCGGCGTTGCCTGCGTTGCCCGATTTAATGCCAACACTGCGTGCTGGATCCTAATCAGCGCGGACAGGGGGCACACCGAAGCAGGCCATGCCCGTTAGGGCACGCCGGTGGGGGCACCCCTGGACGGAGGGGTCAAGGCCGAGTACGGGTTACGAGCTCAGGAGGATCATCCCGGCTTGCGTGGCGGTTTTCGCCTGATGTCGAGCGCCGGCTCTTGACGAGGGTAATTCCACGGGAGCCAATCCTTGGGATCGGCTTTTACCGCTTCAGGGTGCGTGGCGAGAGCCAGCAGGTAGTCGAAGGGATTGATGTCGTTGAGGTCGCAGGTGTGGATTACGCTCATGAAGCCGTCGCCGACTTCCGCCCCATGGATCGTCTTGTAGAAAAGGCTGTTTTTGCGATGCAGGATCGCGCGCTTTATGGCTTGCTCGCAAATGTTGTTATCCAGGGGAGCCCCGGGCTCGCGGAGGAAAAGGGTGAGTTTTTCCCAGTGCTTGCGCAGATAATTGAAGGCCTTTCCCAGAGTAGAATTGGGTTCGACTTTCTTTTGCTCAATCTGGTCGTCCAGATAAACCTTCAGGGCGGTCATGACCGGTTCGCTGTGCTTCTGATGGTACGCCCGGCGCGCGGCGTCATCGAGCTTGAGCTGCTCGGCCTCGTCATCGGCTTTGTAGATCTTTGCGATCGCTTCGAGCACCTGGCCGCATTCCTCGGGAAAATGGTTGACCAAAGGCACCACTTCCCTGCGTCCATGAACCAGACAGTTGGCACCCTTGGTTTTGACCTTGTCGCTGACATTGCGCGAGAGCGCATCGCACATCTGGATGGGAGGCGGCAGCTGCGGATCGCGGTGGCGAAGGACCTCGGCGAGGTTTTCCCCGGCGTGGCGCCAGCCCGTGAAGAACAGGGCGATCCGATGCTCCCCGTGCTCTGCCACGATGGCGGTGGTGAAGGTGCCCTTGCGCCCAGGTTCAATTTGCGCGGCCGAGAGGCTGCCCGCCTTGCGCAGATCCAGGATCTTGCCTTCGGTATCGTCGTTGTACACCACTTCGGCATTGGCGGCCACGAAGGTCAAATCCACGACGATCAATGCCACCAGGGCATACAGCGGCTGCTGGATCTGCCACTGGGTGCCCTCCGGCAAGGGCACACCGACACTGGCCTGCATCTGCGCGATGCGGGTGTTGGGCATGCCGCCCCTGTAGCGCAACCAGGCGAGGATCACCGCGACACTCGGATCGTATTTTTCCAGACCGGCTTGTGGCGGCACTGGCGCGGTGAACACCTTCAGGCAGGTGCCGCAACGCAGTTGCTCCAAGAGGTACAGGGTGGCCGTGACCGGAGAAGAGCCGACAAAATTCAGGACCGGAGAAGAGGGAAGAAAAGCATACAACGTGCCCGCCAGACACGACGGGCATTGACACCCTGGGCGCAAATTGGGATGGCGCACTTCCACCCGCCTGGCCCCGGGATAGTCTTGCGCGCTGAGGCGCCCGTGGCCCCGGCGCTTGCGCTTGGGCAGAGCCACGGTGGCAGTGGTGCGAGGCGCCGCCGGAGGCCCCACGCGTTTCATCTGCTCGGTCTTGGGTCCAAACAACAAGGCCTTCAGCTTGGTGATCGAAACGTTGTTTTGCAGCAATTGCGCATGAAGCTCGATCAGCACGTGGATGGCGCTCTCGATGATGAGGCCGTCGGCGTCCTCCGCGGGAAATTTGCTCCGAATCCGCGGCAAGGCCGCGAGCAGCTCCTCGACCGTGATGTTCAGGATGCGCGCTTCGTTCATGGAGCGAGCAGCCGCTGGCGGAAGTGCGGGCCGAGGGGATAAGCCCACAGTGCTTTGATGGACAGCAGCACCTCATGGCGTTTGTTCCCTTTGCCGAACCCCTTGGTCAGTCCCAGGAACGTCCAGTTAGCCGCCTGATAGCAGGTGCCCTCGAAGCGCTCGGTATCGACAAAACTCTCCAGCAGGTGAATCGGATGATGGTAGACCTGCTGCCAGTCTTCGCTGATGCGCCAGGCGATGCGCCCGAGCAGATGGCTGGCTAGATGGCGCACCTTAATCCAGGGCAGGAGCAGGTAGCGGGTGTTGTAGGCGATCAGACGCAGGTTATGGCGATAGGTTTTATGATGCGCACCCACGAACCGATCGCGCAGATCCAGATGCAGGGGAGCCGAGCACCACGCCATGCAGGCCACCGGTTTGCATCCGGCCCAAATCAGGTATTTGAGGTGCTCACCGACCGGGCGGGTGTAGCCCAGATAATGGTAACGGCTGAGCAAGTGCGCGAAGAGCGACTCATCTTCGGTCCGACGGACCAACTGGATCTCCAGAGCACCCAATTCCGAGATCGTGCCCTGAAAGGGCGCCGCATCGTAGGTTTCCCCGCTCGAAGTGCGCTGATGGGCGATCGCATTGTTGGGCGGGGCGTGGCGTTTGGCGGGCAGCTCAATGTGCCCGGCCCGGTGCAAAGCCAACATCAGGCTGCGGCAGACCATGTCCCGGGGCTGGCCGTTGGGCTGATACCACTGCCAGGCCTCGCAGACTTTGGTGGAGAGGCGGCGACGGCTCAGACCGGGATTTTGCGCGATCAGCTCCCGCAGAAAGGCGGTCTCTTTGGCGGTGATCTCGCGACCACGAAAACGCAGGAAGACTTCGGACATGCGAGCCGGTCATAGCAGAAGAAAAATGGAACGCACGACTTTTCTTCAAAAATCTTTCGCCTCTCAGGCGGCATCGGCCGGCACGACCGGCCGCCACAGCGGAGCGGCTTGTGCCCGGGAGGGGTCGCCATTCCACAGCAGCTGGTAAAGTTGATGAGGTGCCAACTGAATGGCGCCAGTCCCACTCGCCCTGGGCCAGCCGCGAAAGCGTCCTTCGGACAGACGTTTTTGGCACAACCAAAAACCCTGGCCATCGTAGGTCAGGCACCGCAGCGACTGAGCGCTACGTGAGACGAAGACAAAAAGCGTCGAGTCGAAGGGGTTGCGGTTGAGCGCCTGGCGGCACAATGCAACCATGCCGTCGATGCCTTTGCGAAAGTCGATCGGTTCGACCGCCACGAGGATCCGGGTGTTGGGTGCGATCTGGATCATGGGCGGGCCTCCATGAAGAGTTGCACCAAGGGGAGCAGATCACGCAGACCCGCTTCGCCGATCCGCAGCGTTAGCCGCGAACCGTTGGCTTGCACGATCTCGAGCATGTTTCCCGCCCCGGGTTCGCGCTGCATTGACGGTGGTGGCGTCACTTCCACGAATGTCGGCAGAGCGCTATGGGTTGGGCGGCTTGGCGTCTGGTGGGTCAACCGGTGTTGCAGATCGGCATTGCTCAGTCGCAGCGCGCGCCCTGTCCTGCTTACACCGTGAATGCGCGCCGTTTCCACCGCCCGCTCCCATAACTCCGCCGGAATGCGTCTGCCCAGCCTTTTCGCCCGCCACTGCTTGAAGCACTCCGCCATCTCCTCCAAGCTCGATGGCGTCGCGCGGTTTTCTGTCGTCGTGAGGTCTATTGTCGTCGTTGTCATGATTCGCCGCCAAGCATAGCGGGAACCTCACGAAAAGTTACGCAGTTTTACCGAGGGGACACGAAGCTGCGACTCGTCAGCTGCGACTCCGCCTTCGACGCCTACGGCCTCAAGCGGATGTGGTGAATTCGCCATCCGGCGCGGCCGTACCAAACCCTGCCACACGTGTGGCAGGGTTTGGCAGGCACGCGGCAGGCAGCG
>CAJBES010000080.1 GCA_903952145.1 uncultured Opitutaceae bacterium
CCGTGGGTGCCGACCTCATGCGCTCGCCCTCCCGGAGCAGCGGGGAGTTCATGCGCAGTTGGAGTGTCTTCGACCAGGCCCTGCCCGTGCCCTACAACGTCAGCGCCGCCGACGTCAACGCGCCGAACTGGATACCGTATTTCGATTCGCTGTCCGAGAATTTCGCCGCCGCCCGGCGTTTCGCCTCGCTGCGCGCGTATCACGACAACGGCAATTTCACCCCTGCTGAACTCTGCACCAATGCGCGGCTCATTGGCCGTTCGGTCTGGAACACCAAGTGGATGCTGCTGATCCCCGGTCGGACCTTGTTGGCCGATCCCGTGGAAGGCCTGAACCGCTTCATCTACGGGCCGATGAAAACCGGGCTTATGTCCTCCGGCCGCACCCTGCAAGGGGTCACGGACATCAAACTCTTTTTCAACACCTACTCCTTCTCCGGCGATTAACCCCGACGCATCACGTTTCACGTTTCACGTTTCACGTTTCACGTTTCACGCTACCATGAACCTATCCGTTCCAACTCGCCGCTCGCTGGCCCTGGCCGCCGCCCTCCTGCTCTCCGTCGGCGCGCCGGTCCGGGCCGGGGTGCCCCAACCCATGTTCTTTTTCTATGGCGAGGCGCGCGACACCTTTGGGTGGCCGATCCGGACGGCGGCGGGTGCAACGGTGGTGGCGCGGCAGGGCACCAACGAATGCGGCAGCGTCACCATCAAGGGAGCGTTGTATCCGGGCGTCAATTTCGTGTTGCCCCTTTACCTGCAGGACGCCAACGCCAATGTCACCTATTCGCCCAAGGCCGTGCGCCCGGGCAGCACCGTGCAGATCCTGCTCCTCCAGGACGGCGTGACCCAGGAGTTGCTGGGCCCGACCAACGGGTATGTCGTGGGGGACGCCGCCCGGTTCAGCAACCTCACCCTGACCGCCGGGACGGACTTGGACCACGACGGATTGCCCGACGCCTGGGAGCGCGAACTCATCGCCTACCTGGACGACCCGCGCTACCAAACCATCTGGGAGATCCACCCCAATGCCGATGGTGACGGCGATGGCGTCAGCAATGCGGACGAGTTTGCGGCGGGCACGTTTGCCTTTCTGCGGGACGATTATTTTTACATCGATAATTGCCGCGCGACCGGCGAGCTCTTCGGGTTGGGTTTTCTGAGCGTGCCTGGGAAGGCCTATTCGGTGCTGGAATCGACCAACCTGGCCGCCGGGACGTGGGCCTCGCCCGCCTATGCCCCGGGCGCAGGCAGCGCCCTGCAGACCGGTCCGTTCACCGGCACCGGCGACTGGATGCAGGTGTATGTGCCGCGCACCAACAAGTTGGGCGCCGTGCGGCTGCAGGCCGCACCGTGACAACGACTGTGCCATGGAATCCCAGGGTGGCTCGTTCCCTGCAACCCTTGGGCGATGCGCCGGAATCCCTTGGGGATTCTCCAAGAAAGTCCGGCGCTCGGGCGAGGCGTGAACGGGGCGCTACTTGGCGGCCGGCGGGGCCGGTTCGGGGGCCGGCGGGGGCGGCGGCAGGAAGACCCGCCGATTGGCCGCCGAGATCTGCTTCTCATCCGGCTTGACCAGCGCGCGGTCGTAAGTCATGAGCCCGTTGACCTCGACCTCGCAGTCGGTGGTCTGGGTATAGACGGCGGCGGTCAGCCCGGGCTTGCCGGTCAGCGGATGCAGTTTGTCAATCAGTCCGAGGTAAGCGGCGGTCAGGGCGGCGGAGTTGGTGAAGCTGCGATAGCCCCAGTTCTTCTCCCCCTGCCAGGTGTGGCCGCGCACCGGCAAGCCCAGCCCGCCGAATTCCCCCAGCACCGACGCGCGCAGGGCCTCGAGCTTGGGCGCTTCGGGCGCCGGATAGTGGTGCAGGTCCATGACATCGCCGGCGCCGCGGTCGGTCCAGCCGCTGGCGTTGTTCACCAGGCGCGAGGGATCCAGTTGCTTGACCCAGCCGGCCAGGCGCGGGGTGTCGTATTGGCCCCACCCTTCGTTGAAGGGCACCCACATGACAATGCAGGGGTGATTGATGCGGCCTGACACCAGCGCCTTCAGCTCGGTCTCGAACTGCTGGGCCGCCGCCTCGTTGCCGGGCCGGATGCGGTCGGTCTTGGTGTCGCCGGCGTGGGCGCTGGGCATGTCCTGCCAGACCAGCAAGCCCAGGCGGTCGGCCCAATAATACCAGCGGTCCGGCTCTACCTTCACGTGCTTGCGGGCCATGTTGAACCCCAGCTTGCGCGTCATCTCGATGTCATAGCGCAGGGCCGCGTCCGTCGGCGCCGTGTACAGGCCATCGGGCCAGAAGCCCTGGTCCAGCAGGCCGAACTGAAAGAGGGCCTTGCCATTCAAACACAGGCGCAGCGTGCCGTCGGCATCCGGGGCCAGCGCAATTTTGCGCATGCCGAAGTAGGATTTCACTTCATCCACGGTCTTGCCCCCGCGCGTGAGCGTGAGTTTCAAGTCGTAGAGAAAGGGCGAATCGGGCGACCAAAGCTTGGCGTGCGGCAGCGGCAGGCTGGTGGACTGCGGCAGAGTAATCACGGGACCGTGCGCGGCCATTTCGGCCGCGGCCACCTGCCGGCCGCGCTCCGAGACCGCGATCTTCAACGTGTAGTTCAGGTAGGGGGTGTTGGCGTCGACTTCCACCTTGACCGCCCCGGCGTCCACGTCCGGCGTGATGCGCAAGGAGGTGATGTGGTCCACTGGGACGGGCTCGAGCCAGACGGTCTGCCAGATGCCGCTGGTGGCGGTGTACATGATGCCGCCGGGTTTGAGCACCTGCTTGCCGCGCGCCTGCGGGCCGCGATCCGTCGGATCCCACACCACGACCATCAATTCCTGTTCGCCCGCGCGCCGCAGCGCGTCCGTGATGTCGAAACTGAACCCGTCATAGCCGCCGCGGTGGCGGCCCACTTCCCGGCCGTTGACCAGGACCGTCGCCTCCCAATCCACCGCCCCGAAGTGCAGCAGCACGCGTTGCCCCTGCCAGCGGCGCGGCACCTCGAACGTGCGGCGATACCACAGGTGCTGGTCCGGGCCCAGCGGCTTCATCACGCCAGAGAG
>CAJBES010000081.1 GCA_903952145.1 uncultured Opitutaceae bacterium
CGCCCACCATGGCCTTGGAGGATGACGTCGATGCCGCAGGAACGACCCTGTCTGTCGGTGCCCAGGGTGAAGGTCACGGCGTCTCCCACGGCGGGGGTTATACTGCACTCCACAAAATAGTTGATATGGATGAAAACGCGCCGCCGGCCGTCATCGACAAACCCGTAACCCTTGGCGGCGTTCCACACGGCGATTTTGCCCTGGCAGAGGGCTGAAGCGGGTTCGTGCAAAGACTGGGCGTTCATGTGAAGGTCTTAGCGGAGGTGCTCCCGTTGCTCCGGCTAGTCAAGATTCAAGGTCCAAAGACTTTCGCTTCGGTTTGATTGGAACGCTGGAGCCTGCCGGCAGGCGATAAAACCATGGCTCCGGCAGCGTGCGATTCCGAACCGCCTGCCAGCAGCCTCCTGCCAATGAGAGCAGAGACCGAGGGCATGGTCAGTTGACGTTGCTTGGCGCAAATGCGCCGGGGTTGCTCCGGGGATCTTCATGGCCCGATGCCATCACCGTTTCCGTCGGTCAGCCGGCGGCCGGCCGGCCCGCGCCAGGGCAGCAGCATGGGGACGGTCGCTTGGTAGCGACGATACGCTGCGCCGAATGCAGCCACCAGATCCCGCTCTTCCCAGCGCGCACCGAGGACAATCCACGCGGTCCATAGCCCGTTGAAAAGCAGACGGTCCGCCGTCACGTCCGGTCCCGCCCAGATGAACACGATCACAAAAAGGTAGAGCGGATGCCGCACCCAGAGATAAGGCCCCCGGACCATGAAGCGGGGCGCTGGGGGTGGCCGGTCATCGGGGCGGACCCGGAGGGGCGCCAGGCCGAAGGTGTCGAAATCCCGGAGCGAGCGGGTGCCCCAGATGAAGCCGGCAACCGCCAGGGCGAAGAACAGCCGTGACCACAGGCGGAACGGGGCGGGAAGCGCCCAAAGCACCGTCGCCGAGGGCTGCCAAAACAGCAGGACGGTCACGAGCACCAGCCCCGAGGCGAGGGCGTAGACGGCGGCATGGAAGGACCGCGCCAGCAGGGGATCCAGCCAGGTGCGAAACGAACGCCGGACCATGCCGCTGTGCTGGATGAAAAAGAGCAGGGAGAGGCCGGCATCCCACAGCAGCACCTGTGCATCGGTAGCACTGAAACGAATAAACCCGAACGACCCGAACAGCAGGAAGCCGCCAAGCAGGACCAATGAGCCCCCGCCGAAGAGGACGGCCGCGACCCCAACAGCGTTGGCGGCAAATCGATTCATCGACTCAGTTTCATTCCTCGCAGCGTGTTGGTCAAACCAACGCGTTTTGGACAACGCGTTCCACCTTGCTCAGTCTAGCGCGCGCTGCGGTTTCGCCGGCAACCCCGTGCGCGCCGACTCGTAGATCGCGTCCATCAGCTCGCTCTGCACGATGCCGTTCTGCAGCGAGGTGCGCGGCTCGGCCCGGCCGAGAATCGCATCGATAAAGTTGTCGTCCGGCGTCTGCGCCCGGCCGGGGATGACCGGGTATTTCACCTTGCCCGGGCCGTCCCACACGTGGATCCACTCGCCACACCAGCCGTCGATGTCGACGCGCCCGTGCTCGAACAGGAAGTGCATGGACGCTCCGTTGGCCGGACAATTACCACTGACCACGAGGCTCGCCAGCACGCCGTTCGTGAAACGCAGATTGATTGAGGAGTTGATGTCCACCGGGGTGCCGTGCTTGTCGAGGAAGGTGAAGACCTCGGCGATGTCGGATTCCACCGTCCAACACAGCGAGTTGAGGAGGTGCGCGCCGCTATCGTAGGCCTGGCCGCCGCCTGACAGTTTTGGGTCCTGCCGCCAGCTGCCGGCGGTGGGTTTCATCCAGCCCTGCGCGAGGTAGCCACTGACCATTTCCAACCGCCCGAAGGTGCGGTTGCGGATGGCGGTGCGCAGCCAGTCGAATTCGGGCGTGCACGGGGTGTTGTAACCGATGGTGAAGACCTTGCCGGTCGCCTTGAATCTGGCCGCCAGCGCGTGAGCCTGCGCGGCGGAGGTAACCAAGGGTTTCTCCATGAGCACATGCAGTCCGGCCTCGGCCGCCAGCATCGCATGGTCGTAGTGCAGGGTATGTGGGGTGACGATCACCACCGCGTCGAGTCCGGCTTCGCGAAACATGGTGGCGGGCTCGGTGAAATGCTGTGGCGGTGGCTGGTAGTCCCCGAGCTTCATCCGCTGGATGAACCGTTCGATGATCTCAAGGGACACATCACAGAGCGCGGCGATCTCGACGTCGGGGTGGTGGCGGAATCGTTCGGCGTGTGCGCCGCCCATTCCACCGGTTCCGAGGATGGCGATGCGGAGTTTGGGCATGGGGTATTCTGGGTTGCCTGACAGGAAGCTGGTTTCATCCGCCGCCTTCGCGGCCGACTTGGTGGGATGAGGCTGTGATCATTCCTGCGTTTTGTCTATCGCTGGCTGAAGAACGGCTCGTCTTGGCGGGTGGTCTGGTCATGGCCGCGGCTCCGCCGCACGCCTGTCACCAGGCGGCGAACTGACGGTCGGCGACGAAGCGCGTGACCTGCTTCAGCGGCGCCCGGTCGGTCCGCAACGCCTCGCGGCCGCGGTAAAGCGGGAAATCATTCGCCCTGAGCGCCGGGCCGCCGCAAATCGACACGAGCGTGCTGCCGCGGAAGACGCAGCCGTAGCTCTCCTCGGTGGGGGTCCCCTTGTTGATGACGTAGGCGTAGGTGTTCTCGGCGATCGGGAAGGTGACGGTGAGGGCGTCGCCCGGAGAGAGGTTGCGCACGGTCAGGTAGCGGCCGAGCCGTTCCGCCGACCGGTCGGTCCCGTTGACGCGGAGGGCGACCGCACCGATATCAACCCAGCGGGGGATGCGGACCGAGACGCGACCGGGGACCTTCACGGCGATCACGACGCGGCCCTCGTGCGGCAGATGGCTGTGGACATCCACCGACCGGCCGGCGCGGTTGAGGAGCAGGTTGACGACCGCTGCGCCCTCGCTTTCGCGGAGGGCTCCTTCCCACGCGTAGTAGAGCCCCTGTGAGGCGTTGCTGGTGCAACAGTGCATCACCCAGGGATCCGTGACCATCGTCGGCTTGGAGGTGCCGAAGAACACGCCGAGGCTGCGCGACACGACGTCGCGGGTGTTGACGTAACTGGCGGGATATTCCGTCTGCGGGGGGATTTCCGGCTGCGCGGCGCAATAGGCGGAGAGCGCCGCGGTATCGGTGATCTGCTGCTCTGCGAGCTGGTTTCGCACCACGGCATCGGCATCGTCCCAGTAGTCGCCCGCCCCGGCATCGGTCAGACGGATCGCCAGCCCCACGAGGTCGCCCAAGGCACAGCCCTCGCAGCCGGTCGTGGGCGGGTAGGTGTTGATCAAGCCCATGCGCGGGATGCCTTGGGTGAGGGTGAATTCATAGGCCGACCGCACAAACTCGAGGGCCCGGTCGTCACCGCAGGCCGTGGCATAATAGAGCAGGCCCCGGAGGGCGATGGCCCGGGCGTGGAAGTGCACCGTCCAATGGCCGTGCTGCGAACCGTCGCGGAACGGGGCGGCGGCCACGATGTTGACGGCGGCGGGATTGGCGGGATCAAGGGCGAGCATGCCGCCCCAGAACTTGGCCTTCATCACGTAGCGGGAGACGCGGGCGGCCAGTTCCTTCGCCACGGGATCGCCGGTCAGGGCATAGAGCTGTGCGGCGGCGTAGATCTGGTGGCCCTGGCAGCAGGTGATCGAACCCTCCGGGCCCTCGCGGTCGCGCTCGGCCTCGGTCGTGTCAATCCAGCCCGACCGCGGATAGGTGAATCCGTCCTGCCAGCCGCCGCGGTGCGGGTAGTAGGAATAGTCGTCCTTATCGACCGCGATGCGGCGCAGGCCGCGGACGAGGGCGGCGCTGAGGGCGGCGGTGTCCGCCCCGTTGGCACCCTGCCAGGCGGTGAGGGCACGGATCATCCGCGCGACGCCCCAGACGCTGGAGAAGTCCTCGTCGCGCCCGGCGCCGTAGAACTCCATGCTGTTGTTGTAAATGTTCCGCCACGGGCGCAGGGGGGTATAGCGGTCCCAGTAGAGACCGTCGTCGATGCGGGAGACGAGTTCCCTGCGGTAATCCTGCTCGAACGGCGCCTGAAAATCGCTGCCGCACATGAGCCGCATCAGGGGCAGCGACTCGGCGAACTTGGTGTCGAGGGGGATGTCGGCCGACCAATGCCGGAGGAACGGGGTCCGGGCGTTGAAATAGATCAGGCCGAACATCGTCATCAACGCCGGGTCGAGGGTGTTGAGCATCCCGCGCACCGCGAGGTCGGCGCGTCCGGCCAGGTCGAGTGTGTCGGGAATCTCCGTCTTGTAGGATTTTCCGGTTGGGACCACCCGCAGCAGCGATTCGGGCACGGATTGCACGGATTGAGCGGAAAATGGAAAAGGGCGGGAGCGCCAGAGAAATCAGCGGTCGGGGGCGGGAAGTTGGCGCGCCATGGTGGTGGGCCCAGGTCAATTGTGGCCACGTGGCCACAATTGGGGCTTCAGACTCTATCGTCCTCCTCCCGGGCTTCGACGGTGAACATGAAACGGACGATTTCCATGATCTTGGTCCGGCTCGGACCGCATAGGCTGTTGCCGTGCCGGGGGTCATAGTTCTGGCAGAAATCGGCCGCCAGCTTGTAGCCATCGACTGGTGAGTCTGTGTGGCCAAGATGAATCGCGAGCCCCTTTTCCACTAGGAGCAGCGGCCAGCAATGCATGATCCGCACCGACACCCATTGCTGGTGCTCGTATTCATTCTGAAAATCCCGGGCGCGGTCATGCAGGGATTTCGCGGTCCGCCGGTCGATCGATTGAACGAGGCTCTCCCGCGTGGCAGTCGTGCCGAGCAGGGTCCGCGCCTCGTTCAACAAGGCGCCCACAGCGGCCTTGGTCTTGCCCTTGCGCCCGGCCGCGCGCCTTGCCACCCACAAGCCGAAGGCGGGCAACCGGCCCGGACGCTCGAACCACTTTTTCAACACCGTCAGGCGGGTGGGGTTGGCGTGGCCGAAGGTATCAATGTCCTCGACGATCTTGAGCAATTTCTCGGGAACGGCGGTGCGCATAGGGAGGGGATTCACGCCGCGTGGAGTTTTGCGATGGTGGCGACGGTGGCGGCGAGGAGTTTCTCCGACGTGGTGCGGGCGGTGGTGAGCGTGGCTGCGAGGGCGGCGAGCACCGCCATGAGTTCGTCCACCTTGGCGACGTTCCGGCGTTGTTCGGCGGGGGCGGTTTCCGGATGGGTGGCGACTCAAACTTCGGCGAGGGCGGTGGCGACGAACTGGTTGAGGCTTTCGCCGCGCGCGAGTGCTTTCAGCGAGGCTTTCTTGTGCAGTTCGGGCGCGATGCGGACGACAAACTGGCCGCTGTATTTTTTCCCCGCCGTGCCCGCGGGCAGCGGGTGGCCGTCACCAAGCATGACTTCGACCCATTCCTCGACGATGGTGCTGAGTTGGGCCATGACCTCAGCCTCGGTGCGGCCGTGGCAGCAGGGACCGATGATAGGCGGTGCACTCCCGACAAAGCAGCCGTCCGCGTCAGACCACTCCACGAGTTTGAGGTAGCGGCGGGCGAGCATGGCCGGGGTTTCGGTTTTTTTGGCGGAAGCTTTCATGGGCGGGTGAGGGAGATTTTAAGGCGGACTTCCTTTTCCTGGTAATGGCGGGCGTCGGTGCCCGCCTGACCCGAAAGGGTGACGCGAACACCAGCGGGATGGATGAAATTACGGTGACTGCCCTTCCCGCCCCGGTTGACGAAGCCGGCCCATTCGAGGTCGGTGAACAGTTCGCGGAGCTTTCTGGGCATGCCAGTATCAGAACGATACTACGTGAGGTCGCAAGCGTCAAATCGGCCGGCTCACGCGGCGAGGAGTTGCTCGGCGGTGGTGCGGGCGGTGGTGAGCGCGGCTGCGAGGGCGTCGAGCACGGCCATGAGTTCGTCACTGTGCTCCGGGGATCTTTATTCATGCGCCGCGGGCGAGTATTCCGAGGTTGGCGTGCCTCAGCACAAAGCAGCCTAAAGCCAGTCTGGCAGCAAGCTCGCAACAGGCTGGAGGTTTGGCGGGTTGACGGATGGGGCGGGGGCCGTGATTTTTTAGGACGCTTTTCCCAACCCATAGCACCATGACGTTTTCACGCCTTACCTTCCTTTTTCTCGGTCTGCTGTTGCCTCTGCGCGGTGCTGAAGAGCGTTACACCATCGCGGTGGTGCCGATGGGGACGACGCATCAGTATTGGAAACAGATCCATGCCGGCGCATTGCAGGCCCAGGCGGAACTGCAGGCGGAGGGCGTGCCGGTGGAGATCATCTGGAAGGGGCCGCTGCGCGAGGACGATCGCGACCAGCAGGTGCAGGTGGTCGAGAATTTCATGGCGCGGCGCGTGAGCGGCCTCGTGCTTGCCCCGCTCGATGCGCGGGCACTCGTCGCCCCGGTGGAGCAGGCGGTCAGGGCCGGCATTCCGGTGGTCATCGTCGACTCGCCGCTCGAATCCAAGGCCCCCGTCAGCACGATTGCGACCGACAACTATGCCGGCGGCCGGCTGGCAGGGAAGCGGCTGGGCGAATTGCTGGGCGGCAAGGGCAACGTGATCCTGCTGCGCGTGCAGGTGGGCTCGGGCAGCAGCGAGGCGCGAGAGAAGGGGTTTCTTGACGAGATCGCGGCAAAGTTTCCCGCCATCAAGGTGATCTCGGAGAACCAGCACGGCGGCGCCACCCGCAACACCGCCCTAGACGTCTCCCAGAACCTGCTCATCCGCCACGGCCGGGAGGTGGACGGCATCTTCACACCCAACGAATCCACGATGGCGGGCATGATGGTGGCGCTGAGCAACGCCGGGCTCGGCGGTGGCAAGGTGAAGTTGGTGGGTTTCGCCAACAGTCAGATGTTTGTCGATGCCCTCAAGACCAACGATCTGCAGGGGCTCGTGCTGCAGGATCCGGTGAAGATGGGCTATCTCGGCGTGAAGACGATCGTGCAGGTGCTGCGCGGGGAGCAGGTGCCGGCATGGGTCGACACAGGCGTGGTCGTGGCGACGGCAGAAAACCTCAAGGAGCCGGAAATAGCGGCCTTGATCGGGAAGTAGGGGGGGGGAGGGAGGAAGAAGGTCTCGGAGTTGCCTCACGCAGAGGCGCAGAGACGCGGAGGACGAGGCGCGGCGGCCGTCTTCACCAAGGCTTCATCGGGCAAACAGGCACCGGCCCTGCAGCCTTCAGGATTCAGCACCCAAGCCCTGGCCATGATCCGTTTTCTACGAATCCTCAGGCCCACCCCGGGTTTTTTCGTTTGCGCCCTGTGGGGCTTCATTCCTCCCTAGCGGGTGCACTTGGAGCGCGCTCTGCCTTCGCCCATCGGCGAACCACCGGGTGCCGTCCCGACGCATGACTCCCTCACCATGACTCCCGACAGCTACCACTTTGGCACGCGACTGGCGGTGCGCTGCGACTACTATGCATTTCCACGCACGGGCAGCCATTATCTCTGGGCTGCGCTCACCGGCCTGCTGGACCTGGTTTACTTCCCGAATGAGCACATGGACAATCCGGAGGCGAAGCAAAGGATGGAGGAGCTCAATCCCCACGCCTACTACGTCCTGCGCCTGCGGGATGACGGGGTGCCCTTTCAGCCCGTATATCTGAATGCATCCGCCCAGGGCACGCATGGCCAGCCCGTAGCGGGCGCCTGGCCCCTGCTGATCCTCATCCGCGACCCGCACCCGACGATCTACAGCTGGTATCACACCGCGATAGACCGGTGGAACAGCCAGGTGCCGGACCGGGTGGCATGGATGCGCGACGCCTACGCCTCCTACCGCGCCTTCTATACCAAGGCGCTGGCGCTCCAGGCCGCCACGCCGGACCGCGTCTGCCTGCTCAGGTATGAGGAGCTGCTGGCCAGCCCTGACCCGTTGCGGCAGGTGGTCGCATTTCTCGGCGTGCAACCGAAGCTCGCACCGGACTTTGTGCACTGGTGGACGGATTTCTCCCGCTTCACCCAGCCGGGCAAGAAAACCTTTTACCGGGTGGGGCACAACCGGCAGTGGCGCACCGACCCGGACTGGCAGGCAGACTGGCAGAAAGCTGCGCCCGGGGATTTTACCGCGTTCGGCTACCCGGACACGCAATGAACAATTACACCCACACGGTGGAGGCCGCCTGGTTCCAAACGGTCGATCGCTGCTGGTGTGGCGGGGTCAGCCATCAGGCCAGCCCGCATTCCGTCGACTACCGGGTGTGCCAGCGCTGCGGGACGCACTTTTCCACCCTGCGGCTGCGGCCCGAATGCATCGCGCAGTTCTACAGTTTCGAGGGTTACTGGCACCGGCGGCAGCAGGGCAAGCAGCACCCCACGCTCTGGGAACGCGACGCCATCTTTTCCTCCGAGGCGGACGGCCGCGTGCAGCTGTGGCTTGATATCATGCAGCGGCACGCCGGGGCACGGCGCGGTGTGGCGGTGGAGGCCGGTTGTGCGGAAGGCACCCTCCTGCGCCGGTTGCGCGAAAAGGGCTGGCAGCCGGTCGGCATCGAACCCGACCCCAAGACCGCCGCTGCGGTGCGGGAGCACACCGGCTTGGATGTGCGCGCCGGGGCTTTCCCGGCCACCCCCGCGCCCGCCTGCGACCTGTTTGTCGCCTGCGATGTGTTTGAGCACGTCGTCGAGCCCCGGCAATTTCTCGCCGCGGTGCACGCGGCGCTGCGGCCGGCCGGCCTGCTGTTCCTGCAACTGCCCCTGATGGAGGAGGCGCAGCCTGATTTCGGGCACATGAAGGACAAGGTGTTCGACGCGCAGGAACACGTGTTCATCTACTCCCGGGCGGCCATCGCGACCATCCTGGAAACCGCCGGTTTCGCCGTGCTGGAGAATGCCGCCGCGTGGCGCTGCGCGCATGAGATCGTGGTGGCCCGCAAGGTGGAGCGGCCCGTACGCAAGCTCCGCCACCTCGCGAATCTGCCCGAGATGTTCTCGCCGACTTGGACGGAATTCATCGATGAGCTGAATGCGTTCGGCGCGCCGCATGGACTGCGCCAGTTCACCAACTGGTCCAAGCTCTGGGAATACCCGTGGCTGTGGCACCACGGCCTGGCGGCGCTCGACTGGCCGGGCCGCAGGGTGCTGGACCTCGGCTCGGAACAGTCGCCGTTCCCGTGGTGGCTGGCGGCCAAGGGCGCGCAGGTCACCCTGACGGAAACAAGGGCGGATTGGATCCCGCAGTGGGAGCACATCCGCCAGGCACTGGGCGTGAAGGTGGACTGGCAGATTGTGCCCGACTGCCGGCTGCCGTTTGCCGATGCAAGTTTTGACCTGGTCACGAGCTTTTCCGTGATCGAACACCAGGACGACAAGACGCTCGCCGTGGATGAGGTGGCGCGCGTGTTGAAACCGCACGGCCGGTTTGCGCTGTCGTTCGATATCTGCGAACCGGAACGCGGCATGACCTTTCCGGAATGGAACGGCCGGGCGCTGACGCGGGCGGAATTCGAGTCGCTCGTGTGGCGGCATCCGGCCTTCGGGCGGCGCGGTGACCCGGCATGGAACGAAGAGGATATCGGACCGTTCCTGCGCTGGCACCGCACCACCGCACCGCATCACAACTACATCACCGGCGCGGCCATCATGCGCAAGGGTACTACCGGATGGTGGGAGCGGTTGCGCCACTTCTTCGGATGAAAATCCTCTTCACCAAGCCCGATGCGCTCGGCGACCAGTTCATCGCCGCCGGTCCCTTGCAAGCTTTGCTGCAGCATCGTCCCGGTCTGCAAATCGTCTGGCACGTGCAGACCGGACGCGAGGTGATCGCACCCCTGGTCGGCGCGGAGGTTTTTGTGCCGCAGTGGGAGAGCCACCGCGCGACCGAAGAGGCTGCCCGTCTGGCCGGGTTCGGCGCGCCGCTGGTGCTGCTGCCTTATCCGCTCGCGCCGCACGAGGCTTGGACCCCTGACCTTCGCCGGCGACTGCGCTGGTGGCATGAGTTTCTGCGCGCCACGCACTGGGATGCCGTGGCCGAGGGGCTGGTGAACCGCAACTGGGTGGGCGATTTCACCGTCTGCATCGCCCCCGCCACTGAGCGCCTCGGCTTTACGGCCAATCCAATGCGGCAGCCGTTGAACAACGAGGCCCTGAGTCTCGCCGGCGCGCCGGGCCCGGAATTCACGCAGGAGCTTGAGCCATCGTTCGAAAAGCCCGAAGCCCGTCAAATGCTCGACCTGTTGGCTCTGCTCGAGCCAAGGCTCGCGAGCGTGGCCAAGGTACCCGTCTGGCGCCCCGCCGGGCCGCTCCCGGCCCCACGTGTTTCCGGGCACGTGCTGATCGCGCCTGGCGTGGGCGGCGATCCACGGCGAGCATGGGGTCTGGCCCGCTTCCGCCAAGTGGCCGACATGCTGTGCCGCCAGGGTCAGACCGTATGCTGGATTGAGGGCCCTGGCGATGCCCAGCACCTGGCCGGATTGCCGGAGTCACCCGATCAGACACGCCTGCGCTTCGGCCCGGCTGAGCTACCCGAACTGGCCGCAACCCTTCAGTCAGCCCGTCTGCTGCTCTGCCACGACACAGCGTATGCGCACCTCGCGGCCGGGCTGGGCGTGCCCACCGTGGCGATCTATGGTGCGGGCCAACGCCAGCGCTTCCATCCGCTCGCGGACAACATCAAGGTGGTGCAGGGCGATATCCTCTGCAGCGGGTGCCAGTGGCACTGTCTCTTCGATCGCCTGGCCTGCGTGACGGATATTCCCGTTGCCGCCGTGCAGCAGGCGATCGCAGGGCAACTGGCCGGCAATGGCTCGCCGCAACGTGTGGCGCTGCCCCTGCCGCCGGCGGGCAACCAGGCCGGACTCGTGGCACGCCTGCAGGCGGAAATTCTCCAGCTGAATGCCGATCGCTTTGCGCGCTTGCAGATCATCCAGTCGCTCCTCGCCCCTGAAACCGTGGCGCATCCGCTGCCGCCGCGTTTTTCCGTCATCATTCCGATGGGCCGGCCGGAACGTGCCGTTGCCACGCTGAATTCGCTGGCGAATCAGCAGCCGGCGCCGGCCAATTGGGAAATCGTTCTGGTGGGTTGCGCCGCGGAGTCGGTGGCCGGTCAGTACCCGCAGCTGCCGATGGTGCCGGTGGTCCTGGCGCGGGACGAACTGCCGCCCCGCACGCGCTGCCTCGGCGTCGAGTGTGCTACGGGGGCCTGGTATCTTTTTGTGGATGATGACGTCGAATTGGCGCCAGATTTTCTGCAGCGCAGCCGCGCCCTGCTTGAGACCCGGGCTGGCGGCACGCCGGTGGGTGCGGTCGGACCGCAGTTGCCGGGCAAGAGCCGGCGGTTTTTCGGGCGGGTGACGGACTACTCCAATTTCTGGGCCCAACAGGAGGCCTGCGCGGAAGACCGCGACTGGCTTTACAGCGCGGCCCTGCTGGTCCGCGCCGAAGCCTATCATCGCAGCGGTGGCTTCAATGCTGCGCTGCCCAACGGTGAGGACGTGGACCTGACGCGGCGGATCAAGGCCGCGGGCTACCGTCTCTGTTATGAACCGGGGTTGATTGTCCGCCACGACCACCGCCGCGACACCCTCACTTCGATGTGGCGGTATTTCTGGCGGAATGGCAACGCGGCGCGGCATTTCTTCACGGCGCATGGCGGGGTCTGCTGCTTCAGCCTGCGCACGGCCCTCGTGAAAACCTGGCGCGATTGGCGGATGAACCGCGCCTTCCGGCACCGGCATGGCGAACGGTTGGGCGGGATGACGCCCTGGGTCGTGCTCAACTACCTGATCGTCGAACTCTCCCTGGAATACCACTATCAGGAGCACCTCTGGCGTTCGGGTGAATACGCCCGACTGCCGGCGCGGAGTCCGGCCGACCGGACGGCGGTACTGGCCTTCCAAGCGCGGGCCCGTGGCCAGAATCTGCGGGCTCTGGCGCATTACGCGCTGGCGATGCTTCAGGATTTAGCCAATCCCGTGCGGCGATGAGAATCGGCATCGGTCTGAACCTGCTGCAACCGGACAACGGGGGGGTGACGAACTACGCGCTGACGCTTATGCGGCACTGGCCGGCCCTGGCGCCCGACCACCCGATGGTGCTCTTCTCCTTCGATCACAATGAGCCGCTGCTCGCGGGCCTGCCGGCCGAGGCCCGGCGGCATGAGATCCGCCTGCAGACGCAGGAGGACATGCTGGACCACCTGGACAAAATCGACGTATATTTCTGCCCCTTTGGCTCCCTCTGGCCCCGACCCGTGCCCGTCCCCACCGTGCTCACCTTTCACGACATGCAGGAGCGGTTTTTTCCGGAGTTCTTCACCTCCGCCCAGCACGTGGAACGTTTTTTCCATTATGACTGGTCGCTGCGGATGGCCGACGCCGTCATCGCCGTATCCGATTTCACCCGGCAGTCCTGCATTGAAATCGTCGGCATCCCCGGGCGCAAAATCGTCAAGGTAAACCACGCGCCGGATGAACTGCCGGAGCCGGTGCAGCCCGAAGGCTGGCCCTATGCCCCGGACGAGCCGTTTCTGTTTTACCCCGCCAATTTCTGGGCGCACAAGAATCACGCCCAGCTGCTGGAGGCGCTGGCCCGACTGCGCCAGGAGCACGGCGCCGCGGTGCGTTGCGTGTTCACCGGTAGCCTGCTCGGGCAGGAGGAACGCTGGTGCGGGCTGCTTGAGCGCACGGGGATGACCGGGCGGGTCCTGCACCTGGGGCTGCGGCCACGGGGTGAGGTGTCCTGGCTGTTTCGTCACGCGCGCGGGTTGATTTTCCCATCGCTGTTCGAAGGTTTCGGCATCCCGGTGATCGAGGCGATGCAATGCGGCTGCGCCGTAGCCTGCGCGGGGACGACCGCGCTGCCGGAAATCGCCGCCGGACACGCCCTGCTGTTCGACCCCGCCGACCCCCGGTCCATCGCCGCCGCCACCGCCCGCCTGTGGGGTGACGGCGATTTGCGGACGCAACTGTCTGCCAACGGCCGGATCCACGCCCGGCAATTTTCGCCCGCGCGACTCGTCGAAGGCCACTTGCGGGCGTTCGCCCTGGCGATCCGTCGCTACCACCCCTGGAAGCACTGGTGTCGCCGGCGTTTCATGGAGCCCAGATCCCGCCGGCCCCGCACCCAATTGCTGCCGCGTGAGCAGGCGGCCGCCGCCCGGCTGCTCCGCACCTCCGCCCGTCTTGCCTGACCATGCCCGCCCCCGTGCCTGATTTCACCATTCTGATGCCAACGCGCAACCACGGTCGCTGGATCGAGCAGGCCGTGCGCAGTGTGCTTGATCAGCAATTCGACGGCCGCTGCGAGCTGATCGTGCTCGATGCCCGGTCGGAGGACAGCACCGCTGAGGTGATGGCGCGTTACGCCGGCCGGCTCACCTGGCGGCGCGAAGCGGACGCAGGTCAGGCAGACGCCATCAACAAAGGCCGGCGGCTCGCCCGCGGCCGCATCATCGGCTGGCTGAATTCGGACGATGTCTACCTGCCGGGGGCGCTGGCCGCCGCCCTCGCCGCGTTCAACCAGCAGCCTGCGCCCGACTTCGTGTATGGTGACGCGCTGGAAATCGATTCCGGGGGCAACATCCTCACGCCGAATCTGTTCACCGAGGATTGCGTGGCCGAGCGCTTCTACACCTCTCACGACTACATCTGCCAGCCGACCCTCTTCGTCCGCCGCGAGGCGCTGGACCGCGTGGGCCCGTTGCGCACCAATCTGCGCTGGTTCCTCGACTACCAGTGGTTCTCCCGCTTCTTCCAGGCCGGCCTGCACGGACGGCGCCTGCCCCAATTTCTTGCCGCCAACCGCGACCACCCCGCGACCAAGACCAATGCCGGCGGCTTCAGCCGCTGGTGGGAGATCATGCAGGTGCTGGCCGAGAATCCCGGGACCTTCTTCCCGCTGCGAAAATGCGTGCGGGTGTATACCTTGGAACTGGCCATCAAATGGCTCAATGCCACCCGGACAACCGGGCCCCTGACGCGCCCAAGGCAGGCGCTCCTCGACACCCTCAACCGCTGGTTTATGCGGCTGGTCTCGCCCCGTTCCTTCACCGACATTGTGCAGCGCTACGAGCGCGACATCCTGCCGTGCGGCCGCAACATCAGCGCCCTGTGGTCCGGCCCGCCGCCGCCGCCGGCACCGGTGCGCATCGAGCCGCTGGCACCCGATCTGGCGCAAAAATACGTCCCGCTGGTGGCGGAATTGCACGCGGCGCTGCGGACGCTCCTCTTCCCGCAGCTGCCCGATTGCGCCGGCCGTGACGCGTTGCTGGCACAGTTGCTGGGCACGAGCGTGAGCGAGGCCACCTACGTCCTGGCCGCCATGCATGAAGCCCTCCGTGGTCCGGGTGACGTGATGGAAATCGGCGTGGCGCAGGGTGCGACTTCCGCCCTGCTGGCCAACGAGCTCCGCGGCACGGACCGGGCGCTGTGGCTTTACGATTCATTCGCCGGCCTGCCGGCCCCCTCGCCCGAGGACGAACTGAAGGATGACATCTTCAAGCTGGGGACGATGGCGCGTTATCAGGGCGAGATGGCGTGCCGGCAGGACGAGGTGGAGGAGCGGCTGCGCCGGATCGCGATGCCGGCCGCGCAGGTGCACATCGTGCCGGGTTTCATCGAGCAGACCTTGTCCCGGCAGGCACCGGCAACGGTGGCCTTTGCCTACGTGGACCTGGACTTTTACGCGCCGATCAAGTTTGCCCTCGAATTTCTCGATGCCCGCATGCCGCCCGGCGGGAGGGTGGTCGTGGATGACTACGACTATTTTTCCACCGGCGCGCGGAAGGCCGTGGATGAATTCGTTGCCCGCCGCGGCCACCAATGGCGTTTCACCAAACCATCGGGCTTTGCCGGGCATTTTTGCCTGTTGGAACGGCTCCGTTGAAACGCCGTGTGCCATGCCTCCGTCCCCGCAGCCCTGTTTTGCCCTAGTCACGCCTTCCTACCAGCAGGCGCCGTTCCTCCGGGCTTGTGTGGACAGCGTGCTGGCGCAGACGGAAGTGAGGACGAACTACGCCGTGCATGACGGCGGTTCCACGGACGGCTCCGTGGACTTGCTGCGCAGTTACGGCGGGCGGGTGCGGTGGCAGACCGGGCCCGATGGTGGGCAGGTGCGGGCCATCAACCGCGGCTTGCAGGAACTCGACGGGGAATTCTGCGGCTACCTGAACAGCGACGATGTGCTCGCACCCGGGGCCCTGGCCCGCGTCGCGGCGGAATTCGCGCGGCATCCGGAGGCCGAGGTGATCTACGGCCGCGCCTGGTGGATTGACGCCGCGGGCCGGCCCACGAGGGAATACCCGACCCGGCCCTACGATTTCAACACGCTGGTGCAGCATTGCTTCATTGCCCAACCCGCCGCCTTCTGGCGGCGCCAGGTGCACACCAGCTGCGGCTGGTTTGATCCGGCTTTTGACACCACCTTTGACTACGAATTCTGGCTGCGACTGGCCACCCGCGGCCGGCGGTTTCATTATCTTCCCGAAGTGTTGGCGGAGTCGCGGGAGCATGCCGCCACCAAATCCACGACGCGGCGCGGGCAGGTTTTCCGCGAGATTCGCCGGATGCAGTTACGTCATCTGGGTTACTGCGGAAGAAACTGGTGGGAACAGCAACTGCGCTACTGGCGGGACGAGTCCGGCGCGGTTGGGGGCCGGCTGCTCCCGGGCCGGCGGGAGGAGCGGTTGTATCGCCTGGCCTGGTGGCCGTATGTGCTGTGCCGGAGAAAGCTCGGCGGCCCATGTTTCCACCGCCCGGGCGACTTCCGCTGCTGAAAACCGGTCCGGCACTTGGGCGATCCGTGGCGAGGGTGGCCAGGACTGGGAAAGCGATCACTGCACCGCCGGTTTCGATGACGGCCATGGGCGCGAAGGTGGAAATGGAGCGGCTGGGAGCCATGCGTTGGCAGCGCGCATGAACGGCGCGGCGACCGGAAAGGCGAAATGATTTGGGCGGAACCAATCCGGCGCCACAGTTACTGCTCGCCACGTCCAACAGGCTTCTTCGAAATTATTCTTTTCATGCACCCAAGGTCCTTTGCCCTCCTGTTCCTGTTTCTGACCGTCCTGCGTCTGGCCGGCCAAACCGGCCTGCCGGTGATCACCACGCCGATGGAGGATCGCGCCCTCGCACGCGACAGCGGGCCCGTCACCATCGATTTGCGCAATCATTTCGGCCTGTCCGGTGTGACCGGCACGGTGGTCCAGTTCACCACGGTCCTCGGCACATTCAACGTGGAGATGCTGGCCACGGCCGCGCCGGTCTCGGTCAGCAACTTCCTGAGCTACGTCAACGATGGCTCCTACCAAAATACGATTTTTCACCGTTCTGCGAAACTCTCCGGCACGGGCAACGGGATCATCCAAGGCGGCGCCAATACCTACGCCTTGCCACCGGGCAACGTGGCAACGAAGTCGCCGATCGCACTGGAATACAACCTGCCGAATGCCCGGGGCACCCTCGCGATGGCCCGCACGAGCGCGGCCGACAGCGCGACCAGCCAGTGGTTCTTCAACGTGAATGACAATTCCACCGTGCTGGGGGCGGCCAACGGCGGCGGCTATGCCGTCTTTGGCCGGGTCCTCGGCACGGGCCTGACGGTCGTGGATGCGATTGCGGCCCTGCCAATCTACAACATTGGCAGCGGCTTTACTGAAATCCCCCTGCGGAATATTGTCGCGGGGCAAACTGCGGTGCAGCTGCAAAACTTTGTCGCCATCACCAAGGTGGCAACAGTGCCCATCCTGCCCACGGCCGGAGTCACCGGATCCGTGCTCGATTTTGGGAACGGCAGCACCAACTCAAACCCGGAAGTCGTCACGGCAACCATTGCCGCCAATGAACTCATCCTCACGCCCAAGGCCGGGGCCACCGGGGTGACGATCATCACCCTGGTGGCCGGCGACGCCCAGGGCAATGCAGTGACCGCCCGTTTTCGCGTCGGCATTGCCGCCACCGGTGCGGTGGCGCTGCCCCCCGTCGCGCAAAGCCCTGCCATCGGCGGCAACGCAACCTTTGGCGTGACTGTGGCCGGCGGAGCTTCCGCCTACCAATGGTTGAGGAACGGCACACTCATCACGGGTGCGACCGGGTCCACCCACACTGTGACCAACGTGCAGTCGGCGGATGCCGGGCTTTACTCCGTGATTGCGACTACGCCCGGTGGAACGGTCACTTCGGTCCCCGCGATTCTGGCACCGGTGACGACGCAAAAGGTGGTGGGCACGGCCTATGAGCTGAATCCCAATGTGCTCCATCCGAACGGCAACCGTTACGACCAGCTCCTGCTGACCGGGAGCGCCGCCACCTTCACGGCCGACGCCGGCCAGGTCACCCGAATTTCCTACATCGATCTCAACGATGACATCGTTCAGGTTGAGTTCTCCGGCGCGGGCGCGGTCACCCTCGTGCTCGACGCGGCGGGCGGTCCCGCTGCGCCGGTCAATTACAGCCAGGCCGTCAACTACATGAAAGGCCACGGCTCGATCTATCTGGCGGACACCAACAGCACCTCCTACGTGTCGGCATTCACGGTCGGCCGGATGACCGCCTATGATCCGACCGGCGGCTACAACATCGCCCTACCGGTCAGCGACACCAACCGGCCGGCCAACAACGGCAATGCCATCTTCAAGGCCGGCACCAGCTACGACGGCGTGGCCGATATCGGACTGCTGGCGATCACCAGTCCCAACTCCGCATTTGGCGGAATCCTTTCAGCCAATGCCCACTACTGGCGCGACAAGGGCTACACCGGCATCTACGCCCCGGGGGTGCTGATCAGTGACGGTCGCGTTTTTCTGCATGACCTCACCGCGTTCGGCGAGGCCAGTCCCAGCCTGCAGGTCGGCAGCGCGAGCAATATGCGGATCACCGGCGGCAATCTCAAACAGGACAACAACCGGGCGGTGCAAGTGAGCGGCTTCACTTCGCTGCTCTTTGCCAACGGCACCGACTCGCACGGCAACCTGCTGTCGGCCCAGGCCAATCAGGGAAGATTGGAAGAGAACGGCGTCGACGTCACAGCCCAGCGCGTAGCCGGCGGCCCCCCGTGAACCATACGTGTTGATTAGCACCGTGGGGTTGGAGGTGAGGGTCGCCAGCGCCCGGGCCGCCGCGGTCGCCCAGAACGGGCGCAGGCACAACGTCGAGGAGGGTTAACGGGAAGGGGCGGGACCGTTCAGGCTGCGTTTGTCCTGGCCCAGCAGGTTGATAACATCGCGGCTGCGTTCCTCGGGCGTGACCCTGAGACTGACCAGTTGCTCATCCTTCAGCTCGCCCTCAATGATGGTCTGCCGGGGCAGGTGGAGTTTGAATTTCACGTTCCAGCGCGCGGACGGCCAGGCGGGGAAGAGCAGGATCTTGTCGTTGACAGATTGCACGAGCATATGCTGAAGCGCCAGCTGGGTGATGCTGCCGTGGTCAAAATCGGGCACCCAGTCATAGTTCGGACCCCAGAAGCCCTTGAAACGGGCGGGAGGGGTGTTGCCATCATTGTAGTTTTTCGTGACGAAAAATGCCGCCGGTTCCGTCAGACCGAGCAGGGCGGCGTGCAGGGCGTCCTGCCGCCAGCCCCCCGTGTCGGGGAACATGCGCCGGGTGAAGGTCGCGCGACCAGTGGCCAGATCGGGCCGGCCCAGCCCGTAGAGCTTGAAGGGAAACACTCCGTAGAGCTCGGCGTTTTCGGAGTTGCTGGGCACCGGCTCGTGCTTCTCCGCCGGCAGCATGTGCGTCTCGCCGTCGGTGACCATGAGCGGCAGCCTGGGCAACCGGGCCATGAGGGAGCGCCAGGCCCCAAGATCGGCCGCAGTCAGCAGATCGGGGGACAGTGCGAGCAACAGCGGCAGCAGGTAATGCAGCCCGGCGACATCCGGCAGGGGGTTCTCGGCCTCCCACCAAGTTTCCATGCTTTGGGCCGGAGCGATGCGCAGCCGGCCACTGCTGTCATTCGTGTAATGCAGGGCGTAGAACTTGAGCACCGCCCGGGCGATAGGGAGCAGATCGTTCTGCAGCAGGGTGGTGTCGCCGGTGTGGGCGTAGGTCTCGAACATCAGCGCGACCAATTCCAGCCCGCCGATGTAGAGCCGGCCAATGTAGCGGTTGGCCACATCCTTGGATGCCTTGCCGGTGCGGTCCCATCCGTAATTTGACGGCAGGTAGGTGCCCCAGAAATATTGCGTCTCGGGCAGGAAGGCGCCGCCGTGGCCGAACCAGACCTGCGTGCGGTGCTCGGCGAGGGGGAGTTGCTCCCGATACATCCGGAAGAGGGGACGCAGCATTTCGTAGTCCCCGCTGGCCAGCGCGGCCCAGTAGGGCAGCCGGGTGTTCTGCCACCAGTAACCGCCGCCCCAGCGGCGGTAATCAGCATCGAAGGGTTCCTCCTTCAGGCCCCAGTCGGCCGTGAACAGGCCGCCATTGAACTTGACCGGAAAGAGGCCGCGACTGCAGCAGGCCACGAGATAACGCTGCCAGTTGGATTGCTGCGATATCATCCCGGCATGACCCCAGTCCGGAGCCCGGGCCTCCACTTGAATGCAAGAGCGGTTCCAAAAGTCCGCCCACCACTGCAAGTGGTCGCGCCACGCATCGGCCGGTGCCGGGGCGGAGGCAGACTCAGCGGCGGCCCGCAGGTCGGTCAGCCATTCGTCAATGGTCCCGGTTTGGGCCGTGTGCACATGGACGGCGAGTGAGGCCGCCGTGGATTTTTCAGCGCTGACGAGAGTGGTTTCGCCTTTTTTCCTGAAGCCGGAGCCCGTCAGACAAGCGCCGAAGGTGCGGTGCAGCAAGGGATCCCTGGCGCCCGCCTTGCACTCGCCCAAGCCCTGCTGATCGAGGGTCAGGGCCCAGATCGAAGAGGCGTTGCGTTGATACCAGATGACGTGGGTTTTTTCCTTGCGCACCACGGTGTCGGGTTGCGCGATTTCCGCGACGGGACCCCCGTCCAAGCCCATGGCCCGCTGGCTTTCCGCCTGGCTGATGGCACGCGGGGCGGTGCGCCAAGGGTCGAGACTGGCGCGCACCTCGCAGGGCTGAATGCTGCTGACCTCGATGTTCAGCCGCGGCCAGTGGGCGTCGACCCAGAGGCGCACCGCCACCGAGTCGCTGGAGATGATGACCGAGGCGTCCTCCAACGAGAGTTTCTGTTCGAACTTGGTGCTGCCCGTCAGCAGACCGGGCTTGAGGGACAGTCGCAGCCGGCCGATTTTGACGAGGCGGCCGAGGTGATCCCAGGCGTCATTCTTTGCAATGTAGAGCAGGATGTCACCGTTTGGCTCGGTCCAGACATTGGCCGCGATATCGCCGTTGCCGATGGGGAGGGAATCAGCCGAGCTTTGGCCCGGGGTGGTCCAGGTGATGTCGCCAATCATGGCGGCGATGCTGTGCGGGGGCGGAGGCGGGAGGCAAGAAAACCCGCCGGAGCCCGGCGGGTTTTCCATGAAACAAGGCAGGGGGAGGAGGAAGGCTACACGGCCTTGGGCAGCTCAACGCCCAAAAATTCGACGGGGTGCGGGTGATTGCGCTTCATTTTGCGGAGGTAGTGGCGCTTGGCCAGCATGCGGTCGAGTTTGTCCATCAGGAGGGAAACGGCCTTGTGGCATTCGTCGGAGGACACGGAGGCGTTCAGGTCGGGGCCGTGGATGGCGATATGTCCCTTGGCCTTGAACTTGGCGGACATGGTCTCCTGGCGGTCACACTCAAGTTCCACGCGCATGCGGATGATGTGCTCCTCATGTCGAAATAATCGGTCGGCCTTTTCACACACAAAAAATTTCAGGGAGGGGGTGAGTTCAAGGTGGATGCCGGCGACGATCACTTCGTGGTTGTTTTGTCTGTTCATTATGCGACCTATGGGTTTGGGGTTGCTGACAGAAATATGCCGCCCGATGCCATGGCCCCGCTAAGCGAAGCTTTATCCTCCTTCACCGCCGTCATCGTGACGGGGGGATCTTCCGGTATTGGAAAATCTTTCATCGAGCTACTGCACAGGGTGAATCCGAACCTGTGTTTTTGCAACCTCTCCAGGACCGAACCCCGGTTGATATCAGTTGGGCTTAAGCTGCGCCACATCCCGTGCGATCTGGGGCAGCCCCCGGCCCTAGGACGGGCCGCGGCCATGGTGTTAGATTGGCTGCAGACGGAGGTGCCGGCCGGCCGGCTGCTCCTCATCAACAACAGCGGGTTCGGCGCCTATGGGCACTTTCCCGAGCCTGAGCTGGCCCACCAACTGGCCATGGTGGATGTGAACATCAGGGCGGTGGTGGACCTGACGGGCCGGTTGTTGCCGGTGTTGAAGGCCCGGGGCGGGGCCATCCTCTCGGTCGCATCCACCGCGGCCTTCCAGCCGACGGCCTTTATGGCGACCTACGGAGCCTCCAAGACCTTTGTGCTGCATTGGAGCCTGGCCCTGAACGAGGAACTGCGCGGCACCGGCGTGCGTGCGCTGGCCGTCTGTCCGGGGCCGACGGCCACGGAATTCTTCCGCCGCGCGGGCCTGCAGCAGGGGAGTGTCGCGGACGCGCTCGGCATGACGAGCGCGGAGGTGGCGCTGGCGGCGGTGCAGGCGCTGGTGGCGGGCCGGGCGCAGGTGGTGACCGGCTGGAAAAACAAGACCGGGGCGTTTTTTGCCTCCAAAATCCCCAAACCGCTGGCGGCCTGGCTGGCGGCGAAGGTGCTCGCGAGGTTTCGCCTCAAAAAGGTGCAGCGGTGAGTGCTCCCGACGAGAAAGCGCGGTTCAACCCCCGCCGGGCCTGTGCGTGGCCGCCACGACCGCAGCGCACGGACACGGTGCGGCTGATCACCGTGGAGGAACTCAAGTCATGGATCGTCCACGAGGACGAGCGCCTGCTGGTAATAAACAAGCCGGGCGATGTGGTCTGCCATCCTTCGAAGGCGGGCCCGTGGTCGAGTCTCGTCGGGGCGACGCGCGAATACACGGGTCTTCCGACCATGCACCTGGTGTTCCGGCTCGACCGCGAGACCAGCGGGGTGGTGGTGCTGGCCAAGGATGCGGTGATGGCGAGCCGGCTGCAAACCGCGATGATGAACCGGCGGGTGGGCAAGGCCTATCTGGCGATACTCACAGGCGAAATGCGCGGAGCGATGGAGGTGGATCAACCGCTGGGCGATGACTTGGCGAGCCCGGTCTTTGTGAAATCGGCCGTCTGCGTCGGGGGCAAACCAGCGGTCACGCGTTTTTGGCCGTTGGCGGCCACCGCGGGTTTCACCCTCGCCCGGGTGCAGACCGAGACCGGCCGCAAGCATCAGATCCGCGTCCATGCCCACTGGCTGGGCTTTCCGCTGGTGGGGGACAAGATCTACGGACCGGACGACCGGCTTTACCTGGACTTCATCGACAAGGGCTGGAACGAGGCGCTGGCCGCGCGGCTGCTGCTGCCGCGGCAGGCACTGCACTGCGCGGAAATTGATTTGCAGGCAGTGGGGGTGGTCCCGGTCTTCACGGCGCCGCTGGCCGGTGACCTGCAGAGCTTTTGTCTCAGCCACGGACTGACCGGGTGATGGCAATCTCGGTGGCGGCTCGCAGCGCCTGGATGCGTTGTGCCAGGGGCAGGGCGGACGGCGACTCCAGGGTGTAACTCAGGGTCGTGTGGTGATGGCGCAGGTAAATGGCTTCAGGCCAGTGCTCGCGCAGGAGCGGGTCGTTGACCGGGCGGATGATGCCCGGTTCGGCGGCTTCGCGCCCGTCGATGATGGCGCTGGTCTCAATCGGGCAGACCGCTTGCACCGCTGCGATCATGTCCGGCGCCAGGCTTGGCCGTCGCTTGGGATTCAGCTCGTAGAGGTAAAAGCCGTGCGCTTCCCAATCCTCGTGGAGGCACAGGGTGAGATCGAAAAGCGGCTGGCGGGTGAGCCAGCGGGCGTGAGCCTGCGCCTCGGTGGACCGCCGGTCCTTGTAGTCGCGGTTCAGGTCGCGGCCCTCAGAGTTCTCCCGGGTGCCGCGCGCGTGGCCGGTGGGGTTGAGCATGGGACAGAGGAACCAGATGGCGCGGGTGTCGAAGACCCCGGCGGCCAGCATCTCCAGCAGGGCGAGCGGCGCGGCCGGTTCGTCGCCGTGCATGCCGGCGGAGAGGTAGATGCGCGGCCGCGGGCCGGGCGTGCGCTTCGTCAGGGCGACGAGAGGGCAGTCATGCACCACCCCATATTGCTCGAGGCGAAAACCGGCCCTGGCCCCGGCCAGCCCGCACGCGGCGACAAAACCGGCGGGATCGAGGGGAGCGGCTTTGACAGCATGCACGGGAAGGTTCTTGCTGGCCGTTCAGGCGGTTCACAAGCCACAATCTTTTCCCTCCACCATGTCCCAAGTCCGCGTCCGCTTCGCCCCCAGTCCCACCGGTTTTTTCCACATCGGCAGCGCCCGCACGGCGTTGTTCAACTGGCTCTACGCCCGGCACACCGGCGGCAAGTTCATCCTGCGGATCGAGGACACCGATCAAGCGCGCAACAGCGAGCAGTTCCTCAGGCTCATCTACGACAGCCTGACTTGGCTGGGGATGGACTGGGACGAGGGCCCGGAGCCCGACGGCACGAGCGAGCGCGGTTCGTTCGGCCCCTATCGCCAGAGCCAGCGCGCCAGCATCTACAAACAGTATCTGCAAAAGCTGCTCGATGCCGGCCGCGCCTACGAGAAGGACGGCGCCATCTGGTTCAAGCTCCTCGGCGAGCGCTACAGGGTTTTTGACGATCACCGCAAAAAGGAAGTCGAGAAGGTCAAGTCGGCGCCCGTCGTCATTGACGACCAGATCCGCGGGAA
>CAJBES010000082.1 GCA_903952145.1 uncultured Opitutaceae bacterium
CAAAATCCCGCTCGACGGCGCCTCCGACCACGGCGTGAGTGAAGCCCTCTACCTGCGCGACCCGGACGAGAACGGGGTCGAACTCTACCGGGACCGGCCACCGGACCAGTGGCCGCGCAGCCCCGACGGCGGGATGGCGATGTTCACCCGCCCCCTCGACCTGCGCAGCCTGCTGGCGGCGACAGACTGAACCTCCAGCCCACCTAACCATCGCATGAAAACCACCCGCTGCCCCTGGGCGCAGGCCGAACCCAATCTCACCTACCACGACACCGAGTGGGGCGTGCCGCTGCATGACGACCGTGCGCTCTTCGAACTGCTCATCCTGGAGGGTGCCCAGGCCGGCCTGAGCTGGACCACCATCCTGAACAAGCGTGAGAACTACCGGCGCGCCTTCGACCATTTCGACGCGGCCAAAATCGCCCGTTACAAGGCAAATAAAATCGCCGCGCTCCTTGCCGATGCGGGCATCGTCCGCCACCGTCTGAAGATCGCCGCCACGATCGGCAACGCCCGGGCCTTCCTCGCCGTGCAGCGGGAATTCGGCAGCTTCGACCGCTACCTGTGGTCCTTCGTCGGCGGCCGGCCGATCGTCAACCGCCGCCACACGCTGCAGGACGTGCCGGCGCGCAGTCCCGAGAGTGATGCGTTGAGCAGGGATTTGCTCAAGCGCGGCTTCAAGTTTGTCGGCAGCACCATCTGCCATGCGTTCATGCAGGCCACCGGCCTGGTCAACGATCACCTCGTCAGCTGCCCGCGTCACCGGGCCTGCGCCCGGCTGAGCGGCATTATTGAAGATCGCCCATCAACCTGACAACGGGAGCTAAACCGCGGCGAGGGCGCCGCGGCTCCATTTCACCTCCGGTGTGCGCGATATCCCATTGGGGACGCGTCGCCCTCGACGCGTCAGTCTATCATGCGAATCTCACCAGTCCGGCAACCGCACTTGATCGCTATGCGTTTGGCGCCGCCCGCCACGTTGTCGCTGCGCTTCAACGCAGCGACCAAGGCAGTTCAAAATCGGGCGTATTTCAGCAGGAATTCCACGATCGGCGCCGGATCCGGCAGACTGTGCGGGTGGTGTTTCCCGCCGGGTTTGATGATGACCTCGATCCGGCCGCCGGCCGCGCGGTAGCGGGACACCAGCTCGGCCAGATTGTCCGCCAGCGACACCGCCTCGTCCGCATCGCCGCTCACCCCGAAGATGGGAATGCCCGCCCGCACCACCGGTTCGATCCGGTCCAGCGGACTGACTTTTGCGTTCGCCGCCTGCTCCGGGGTCAGCCCGTAACACGCCAGGCACTCCACCCAAAGCGGATGTTGCGGGCCGGGCCAGCTGCGGATATCGAGCGCCGGCGCGTCGAGATAAAGGGCCGCCACGCGATCGGGATAAGTCGCCGCAAAATTGAACGCGTAGAGCCCGCCGCGGCTGAAGCCCTCCAGCACGGCCCGCGGCGCCAACCCGTAGTCCGTCGTCACGCGCCGGTGGTAGGCATCGAACAGCGCCATTGCCGGCGGCGCTCCGTAGAGGTCGCTCGCGTTCATGTAGCCCACGTGCCAGCCCCGTGCCAGCAGCGCCAGATCGGCCTGGGGCTCATGCCCGAAAAACTCCGCGCGCCAAATCCACGGTTGGCCCGGCGCCGCGGTTTTCGGCACAATCAGGATTGCCGGCCTTCCCGCCACGGCAAAATCGAGGCGTTCGTAGCCAAACCATCCGGACTGGGTCATGCCGGGTCCCTGGCTGGCGTGCCGCGGTGTGGTTGGGGCAGGAGAATTCAAAGCCACGCCGCCAGGCAAACGGTAACGGTGGGAGGGGAAGTGCGCACGGTGTCGAGCGCTCACATGGGAGGAAGGGGGACCGGCATGGGCACCCCGGGATCTTTCGGCGCGATGGGCACCTCCCCGTTCCAGCCATTCGCCGGGGCTGGGGTCGCAGGCGGTGCCGGAGGGATTTTTGCGGGTTGCGGGAGCGTGGCTTCGAGCACTTCCCCCGCCGCCACCGTGAAGATGAAATCGTCCCCGCTTCGTTGGGGTGCCGTGCCGTTCCACTGCGGGATGCGACCGCCGAAGTTGTCCCGGATGCGCAATTTTCCCGCCGCACCGGCGACCACACGCAGCCACGTCGTCGCATTGTTCTCGCGCCGCGCCGAGACCCTGTGTCCGCCCTCGGCCACGAGGTCCGTGAACGCCGCCTCGTGCCAGCGCCACGGCATCGCCGGAAAAATCCGGATCGGCCCCCACCCGCCGGAGCCGGCGTCGGCGGCCCAGCTTTGCAGCAACATTTCGTGCACCGCCGCGCACGCCAGGAAGTTGCCCTCCAGCGTGAACGGGCGGTAGTGCAGCGAGGAGAATCCCGTCTTGGTCTGGTCGCCGTTGGCGTGGAAGCCGTTCCGCAGGATGAAGGCGCGCAGGTAGGCCTTGAGATACCACAGGGCCGCCTCGGGCTCGTTGATGCGGGCGCGCAGCGCCGCCATCCAGGTATAACTGTAGCCACACCATTCGATCACGCCGAGCCGGTCGATGTCGGGGATGGTTGCGGCGATGATGGCGCGGTCCCGGGCGGAGCCTTCGACGTGCAGCAGGTTGAAGGGATAGACCCCCATCAGCGTCGCCAGGTGCCGGTGGCTGAAATCCAATTCCTCGTCCGCGTTGAGCTTGAGGATGTTTTTCCCCGTCACGTGATACGGCCCGAGCCTGGCGACCGTCTCCCGCCAGCCGGCCGCGGCCGCCGGGTCGCCCAGCTCCGCCGCCATCTCCGCATTGCCGAGAAACAGCATGCGCAGGCACATGAGGTCGTAGTTGCTGTTCGGCTGCAGCCACGCACGCATATCATTGTTGAAGGCCTCCGGGGAGGACGACAGCGGCAGCACCAGCACCCCGCTGGCATCCGGCCGCAGGAGCGCGCGCAGCGCCTCGCCTACCTCGCGGCACCAAGGGTAGCCGGTCCCACGGAGAAAATCTTCGTCCCGCGTGTGGCGCCAGTGCAGAAAATAGAGGTGCCCGACCCAGGCGCCGTTGACGGGCGCCAGACTGTATTGCGCCCAGCCGCCCATCGGCGCACCGGCCAGCGTCATCACGGCCGGCACCGCTGCGCCGGGAGTCTCCAAAAATTCACGGGCAAACTTCCGCAACGCCGGTAGCCGCCCGTGCATGAAGTCGAGGAACACGCGCCCTTCGTCAAAGCGGCCCGATGCCTGGTAACCCATGTAGGTCATCTGGGTGTTGAGATCGTGGTGGTAGTCGCCTTTCCACGGCGGCAGCTCACCCGCATCGGCCGTCCACACCCCTTGCAGCGGGATGGGCGGCGCACCCGTCCGCGAGGCCGCACCGTAGAAATACTGCACGAGCAGGTAGTGCCGCATCACCTCCGCGTCGGGCACATGGATGGACGACTTGGCCCAGAAGCCGCGCCACCAGGCGGTGTGCGCCGCGTGCACGGCCGCGTAACCGGCCGCCAGTGCCGCCTCCACCCGCTGCCGCGCGGCACCGACCACATCCGGACCGTCGGCGGCGGAATACGCCACCGTCGTCGCGATCAGGGTCGCGTCTCCCACCCGCCGCTGCGCCGAGTAGATGCAGTAACTCGTGCCCGCCGCCGCCGGCTGCACAAACCATTGCGCCTCGCCATCCGCACCGCGCACCGGGTCGGGATAGCCGAGCTTCTTCACCGACTCGGGCGCCAGCAGGCGCAGCGCCCGCGGCGCCACGCCCGGCACCCGCACGAGCGCCACCGGGGTCACCGCGCTGAAAAACGCCTCCACGGCGACACCCGCGGCGAGTTGCATCCGGCCCGTCGCGGTGGCGAGATCGAGTTCGAACGACTCCACCGCCTGCCCCGGCGCGAGGTCGAACTCCAGGCGGCCGGCGGGAATCTTCGTGGGATGGGTCCCGTTATACGCCCCGTCCGCAATCTTGCTGATGCCGGCGTTGTCGCCCGCGGCGACCAGTTTGACCATCTGCGCGTAGGTGAAACCCGCCAGCGGGTTGCCCGGTGCAGGCCGCTCGTCCCACAGGTCGCCGCGGTCGAGCGAGAGGCGGAGCACGCCGCCCTCGCCCCACAGCAGGCCGCCAAGCAGGCCGTTGCCCAGCGGCACGGCTTCATCCCAGGTTTTGATCGGAGCGGTGAGTTTGAGGTTCATGGAGGAAGCGGGCATGGTGGTGGTCGCGCAGCCGTCAGCAGCCGGGAAAGTCCGAGTCGCGCAAAGGGTGGCGGCAGGGTGCGAAAACCGCTGCAGCTTGTCCATCCACCGCGCGGCGGAAAGGATTTTCGGGTGCTGCCAATGCGGCCCCATGCAGTCGGAAACGGTGGACGCGGGCTCGCTCGCGACTTTCCGGTCGGAGTCGCAAGCAAGCTCGCTGCCTACCGCGGCCTACCGCGGCAAGGGTTGACCGGTCGGAGACGAAAGGCCCGGGAAACCCATGGAGCCACCGGCCAGCCCGGAGCCCGGCCGCTTCCCTGCCTTCAGCCGGCGGACTTGATTGACGGCCCTCTGACCAACCTCGACTGACGACCGCAAACCTGTTCCCCGGTGGATTCTGGCACAACTGGCTGCGTCACTTCTCCGCCCGGCCCGGCGCACCCTGAAGAATCCAATTTAATCCTTTGTCATCCAACGTTTTCACATCATGAATCGGTTTCCTGCTTCCTGCCTCAGCACCCGACGAACCCATCGCGGTCCCTGTGACCAAGCCACGTAAAACGGCGGACGCAGGGGCTTGAACCTATCTCCTACAGCTAGTAAGACAGGGCTGTTGCCCACGGCTTTCTGAGCTTCAATATTTATACTTCAGACCCTTCTACCCGCAGCACAGGGCTTCGGGGCCAGACAGGACTCGGTCAGCAAACCCAAGCTACAAATACAAATGAAGACATGTAGTAAGTTATACCCCCAGCAAGTATTCCGCGGCTTTGGCCGCGTTCTCCTATTCCTCATGGTTGGCACGGCTTTCGCCTACGGCCAAACCGAGGAAAAACAAATCCCGATTGAAACCGTCAAAGCCAGCACTACGACCGAAGAACTGGTCAAGCTCTCGCCCTTCGATGTCTCAGCCGACAAGGACTACGGTTACCGCAAGAGCAGCACCGTGACGACCTCACGCGTGGCTATCCAAGTGGTCAAGAATCCGCAGTCCGTGGAAATCCTCTCCGGCGAGCTCCTGCGGGACATGCAGGTCAATCTGCCCAGCCAGGTTTTCCGCTACACCAGCTCCGTTTTGGTGGGTGAGGCCGAAGTGGGCCAGGCCAACCTCTACAACATGCGCAGCTTCCAGCTGCCCATCTTCTACAACGGCCTGGCGCTCGCCAGTTCGTTTTCGCTCACGCCGACCATTCCCGTGGACAATCTCGACCGCGTCGAGATCGCGAAGGGCCCCGTGGCGCTGTATTTCACCAACTCGACGCCCAACGGCGTGGTGAATTTCGTCACCAAGAAGCCGCAATTCGTCAATTCCACGGAATTCCGCATGACCGTGGGCAGCTTCCAATACAACAAGGCGCTCCTGGACACCCAAACCGTCATCAGCAAGGAACATGGCCTGGCCCTGCGGGTGATCGCCTCCTACACGGACTACAACGGCCGCGTGGATGGCCAGGAAACCTCGTTTGTCTTCATCGATCCGTCCGTCACCTGGCGGCCAAACGACAAGTTTGAGTTCGTAGCCGAGTATGCGACGACCAAGCAGCAGCTGCCCTACGCCACCTTCTTTTGGGTGGGGGCCATGAATCCCCAGTATTGGAAGGATGTCATGACGCCTTCGGCAGCGCTCGTCTCGTATATGCAGAGAGCCTACAATCTGCCGGATGCGGCCGCCGCCCTCGCGAAGATCAATGAGCGCTGGGGCTACCCGGCCAATCCCAACGGTTCGACCCAAGGCATCGCCATTAATACCGTCACGTCCAACTGGTCGAACGACATCCTGGGTATGACCGGCGCGGCTCCGCCGTATACGTCCGGTTCGACCATCGACTGGTGGCGCTTCTCTCCCCGGGGTGACAAATTTTTCCCGGCGGGCCCGGATTCGAACCAAAACGGTTCCTCCCAGATGGTCGACGCCTCGCTGCTCTTCAAGCCGCTCCAGAATCTCTCCGTCCGTTACCACTGGCTGCACATGATCAACAACACGGCCTTCACCCGCCAGCTGCTCCAGCCGACCGCCGGCCTGCGCCCGGACGGCCGGATAATGGCCATGAATTCCGCCGCGGCCATTTCGTGGTCGCCGCACCGTTGGGGCCTGTCCGACGCGCAGCAGATCGACGCGAACTACGACTTCGAGGCGCTGAAGATGAAGCACGCCCTGACGCTCAGCTATGAGGTGGATCACACCCGGGCGACGATCGACAACGTCACCACCGACCTGACCAGGGGCAAGCCCGCGGTCGGCTACAATGGGGTGCCCCTCACCGGTGCCTCCTCCTATTGGCATTACGATCCCTGGGGCAGCAGCCCGATGCAGGGCATCTACCAGGTGGTGAGCGGGGGTCCGGTGGAAACCAACCTCTCGATCAGTAACTTCAAGGCCACGTCCCTCAGCTATCGCGGCTCGGCCTTCAACGACCGTCTGAATGTGATCGGCGGCTTGCGTTGGTCGAAGCTCATTAACACCGGACGCAAAGACACCAGCCCCACGGTTGGTGCGATCTTCGAGGTCGTGAAGGGCGTCCACGTTTTCGCCTCGAAAAGCAAGATGTCGACCTTCACCAACCAGATGAGCGTGATCGGGCCCGGCGTGCTGCCGTCCGACAACGCCCGCCTGCTGGATAACGTGCAGGAGAAAGGCACGGAATGGGGCATCAAGACGGACTTCAATGACAGCGAGTTCGCCGGCACCTGGTCCATGTATCGCGACGAGCGCGACGGTATCGTGCAACTCGACTTCTTCAAGTCCCTCAACGACCCGCGCAATCAAGGTGGCAACATCACCACCACGCAGGCCCAGCCCTACGTCAACGGTGGCGTGGTGCGCGCCGAGGGCATGGAGTTCGACCTCACCTGGACCCCGAGCCGCAAGTTCCAGCTGATCACCAACTACGCCTGGCAGTATACGGCCAAGACGGTCAGCGACAAGACGCTCAACCCGAACACCCCGGGCGTACTCACCAATGAAAAGGCGCGCATGCGCCTGGTGAAGTCGCCGTTGCACCGCGCGAACATCATCGCCAAGTATAACTTCACGGGCGGTTCGCTGCGCGACCTGAGCATCGGTGGTGCCTTCCGTTACACGGACTGGTATTATGTCAGCGGCAGCGCGTCCTACTGGATCACCGTGCCCAAGGAAACGATCCTCGACCTGTTCGCGACCTACACCATGAAGCTGGCAAATATCCCCACGGACCTCCAGCTGAACATCATCAACGCGACCAACGAGGTCAACGACATCACCCGGAGCAACGGTCTGGAATACCGCCTCACCCTGGGCTTCCGCTTCTGACC
>CAJBES010000083.1 GCA_903952145.1 uncultured Opitutaceae bacterium
GCTGCAGGAGAAGACGGCGCTGCTGGGGGAGGTGCACCACCGGGTGAAGAACAACCTGCAGGTGATCACGAGCCTGCTGCGGCTGGAGGCGGGGCGCAGCGCGCAGGCCGACACCAAGGGGGTGCTCAATGACATGCAGGGCCGGATCCGGTCGATGGCGCTGTTGCACGAGGTGCTCTACCGCGCGGGCACCTTTGCGGCGGTGGACCTGGGGGGCTACGTCCGGGAACTGGCCGTCCAATCCTTCCGCGTGCAGGCCGTCTCGCCCGGGGCCGTCCGGCTCCACCTGGAGCTGGCCGCGGTCTCCGTCTCGATGGACCAGGCGATGCCCTGCGGCCTGCTGGTCAACGAACTGGTCTCCAACTGCCTCAAGCATGGGTTCCCCGACGGCCGCGCGGGCGAGGTGCGGGTCGAATTGCAGCCGGAGGCCGAGGGGGCGCAGTGGCGACTGCGGGTGAGCGACACGGGCATCGGGCTGCCGGCGGACTTTGCGGCGAGACGCGGCCAGTCGCTGGGCCTGCAACTGGCGTCCGGTCTGGCGCAGCAGATCAACGGTGAGCTGGCGATCGGGCCGGGCCCGGCCGCCGTGTTCACCGTCATTTTCACGCCCAAGGTGGCGGAGGCGAAACCTGCGAGCCCTGCGCCATGAGCAAGCCCCGCATTCTCATCGTCGAAGACGAGGCGATCACCGCCTGCGACCTCCAGCGGCAACTGGTGGAGCTGGGTTACGAGCCGGTGGCCACCAGCAGCCAAGCCGAGGCGGCCATCGAGTTGGCGGGCAAGCTTCGCCCCGACATCGTCCTGATGGATATAAATCTGGCCGGAGTGATGGACGGCATCACGGCCGCGCACGCGATCCGCGAGCGTTTCGCCCTGCCGGTCGTATTTGTCACCGCGCTCTCCGCTTGCGAGACCTTGGAGCGTGCCAAGGCGGCCGAGCCGTTTGGCTACATCATCAAACCGTTTAGCGAGCAGGATCTGCGGACGGTCCTTGAGATGGCGCTGTTCAAGCACCGAGCCGAGGCGCGCCTGCGGGGCAGCGAGGCCCGTTACCGGGCGCTGGCTGAGTCCGCCCATGATGCGATCATCACCGCGGACAAGTCCGGCCAGATCGTCGGTTGGAACAGTGGCGCCGCCCGCATCTTCAGCTACACCGAGGCTGAGGTGCTCGGCCAGCCCATGATCATATTGATCCCGGACCGCTATCGCGCGGCTCACCTGGCCGGCATGGCGCGGATGCAGTCCGACGGCGAGCATCATGTCATTGGCCAGGCGGTGGAGCTGACCGGCCGGCGCAAGGACGGGAGCGAGTTCCCACTCGAGCTGTCCCTGGCCCGGTGGACCACCCCCGAGGGCGATTTCGTCACCGGCATCCTCCGCGACATCACGGCGCGGAAACGGACCGAGGTGCAGATGCGGCTGCAGAGCACCGCGCTGGAGTCCGCGGTCAATTCGGTGGTCATCACCGACGCGAAGGGCGCCATCGAGTGGGTGAACCCGGCCTTCACCCGGATCACCGGCTACACCGCGGCGGAGGTGCTCGGCAAAAACCCCCGCGTGCTGAAATCGGGCCGGCAGCCGCCGGAGTATTATGCGGAGATGTGGCGCACGGTAGCGGCGGGCCGGAGCTGGCGGGGCGAGTTCGTCAACCGGCGCAAGGACGGCACGCTCTACACGGAGGATGTGACCATCACCCCGGTGCTGGATGACGCGGGCCAGATCGGTCACTACATCGCCATCAAGCAGGACATCTCCGCGCTCAAGCAGAGCCTGACCCACCTGGAGGTGACGCACGCTGAGCTGGCGACGAAGAACCGCGCCCTGGACGCGGCCCTGGTCGAGGCCCGGGCGGCGGTGCAGGCCAAGGCCACCTTCCTGGCGACGATGAGCCACGAGATCCGCACACCCATGAACGGCGTCATCGGCATGGCCAGCCTGCTGGGCGAGACCGCGCCGCTCACCGCGGAACAGGGGGACTACATCGAGACCATCCGCATGTGCGGCGAGACGCTGCTCACCCTGATCAACGATGTGCTGGATTTTTCCAAGATTGAGACGGACAACCTGGAGCTCGAGCAGATCCCCTTCGACCTCCGCGGCTGCCTGGAGGAGACGCTGGAGACGCTGGCCCCCAAGGCGCGCGAGAAACATCTGGACCTCGCCGCGGAGATCGACGCCTCGGTCCCGCCGGCGATGGTGGGGGACGGGGCGCGGCTCCGGCAGATCCTCACCAACCTCGTCGGCAACGCCGTAAAATTTACGGACAAGGGCGAGGTGGTCGTCGAGGTGCGCGCCGAGCCGGCACCCGGCGAGTGCCAGCGGCTGTTCTTCCGCGTGCGGGACTCCGGCATCGGCATCCCGCCGGAAAAGCTCGACCGGCTCTTCAAGTCCTTCTCGCAGGTGGATTCCTCGACCACGCGCGTCTACGGTGGGACCGGCCTCGGGCTGGCGATCAGCCAGCGGCTCGTCGGGCTGATGGGCGGCGAGATCGAGGTCGTCTCCGAACCCGGCCGCGGCTCGGTCTTTTTCTTCGACATCACGGTGCCGGTCGCCCCGGCCATCGAGCCGTTGGCCGCTGCGCAGATCCCGGCGGAGCTGGTCGGGCGCAGCATTCTCATCGTGGATGACAACGCCACCAACCGCCGCATCCTCTCCGCCCAGCTCCGGCAGGCGCGCTGTCACACCGTGGAGGCGGACTCCGCGGCCGCCGGGCTGGCCTGGCTCAAGGAGCACGCCTGGCCGGACCTCATCATCACCGACATGCTCATGCCGGAAATGGACGGGCTGGATTTCAGCCTCAACGTCCGGGCCCTCGAAACCGCCAAGGGCATCACGCCGCCGGTGCCGGTGATCATGGTCTCCTCGGGTGGCTACCAGCCCAGCGATCCGCGCAATGCCGGGGCCCACCTCGCACTCGCATTGTCCAAGCCGCTCCGCCGGCATCAACTGCACGAGGCGGCGGCCCGCGCCTGCCTGCTGGCGCCGGTCAAGCGCACCCCCCGGATGATCACGCTGGCCACCGAGGAGCTCCGCTTCGTGGCGCAACAGCATCCGCGCCGCATTTTGCTGGCCGAGGACAACCCGGTGAACCGCAAGGTGGCGCTCGCGATGCTCAGCCGCCTCGGCTACACGGCCGATACCGCCGAGAACGGCGCCCTGACTGTCGAGGCCTGCCGCGCCAGGAGTTATGACCTTATTCTGATGGATGTGCAGATGCCGGAGATGGACGGACTCGAGGCGGCCCGCCGCGTGCGGCAGCTGGCCGGCGTGCAGCC
>CAJBES010000084.1 GCA_903952145.1 uncultured Opitutaceae bacterium
GTGCTCGCCTTCTTCGAGCTGCACCGGGCCCGACAAGCCGAGCGGCGCATGACGGGCGAGTGGGTGTTTGCAGCCAAGGCCGTCCCGGGCATCTCCCTGCTGGTGCCGGCCCACAACGAGGAGCGCAACATCGTGGAGAACATCAACTCGCTCCTGACGCTGCGCTATCCCCGCTTTGAGATCATCGTGGTCAACGACGGCTCGAAGGACGGCACCGCGCGGGCGGTCATCGAGGCCTTCCGGCTTGAGCCCATCAACCTGCGCCGCCCGCACACCGCGACCTGCAAACCCCTCCGCGGCATCTACCGCCATCGTGACTTTCCCAACCTGCTTTTCATCGACAAGGAGAACGGTGGCAAAGCCGACGCCCTCAACGCGGCCCTGAACTATGCCCGCCATCCGCTGGTGTGCGGGGTCGACGCCGACTCGCTGCTCGACCACAATTCACTGCTGAAGGCGGTCCGGCCCTTCATCGAGCAGCCGGCTTCGCTGGTCGCGGTCGGGGGCACGATCCGCATCGCGAACGGCTGCGAGGTGCACGGCGGCATGGTGGTCAACGAGGGCACGCCCCGCAAACTGGTGCCGCTGTTCCAGATCGTGGAGTATCTGCGCGCCTTTCTGATCGCCCGGCTGGCCTTCAGCCGGCTCAACACGGTGTCGATCATTTCCGGTGCCTTCGGACTGTTCCGGCGCAGCGCCCTGGTGCAGGTGGGCGGCTACACCCACGGCACCGTCGGCGAGGACATGGAACTGATCGTGAAGCTGCACCGATATTTCCGGGAGAAGAACGAGCCATACAACATCCTGTTCGTGCCCGACCCGGTGTGCTGGACCGAGGCGCCGGAGAGCCTGGCCGTCCTGCGCCGGCAGCGCACGCGCTGGCAGCGCGGCCTGTGCGAGGTGCTGTGGCTGCACCGGGACATGCTCTTCCGACTCCGCTTCGGGCGGATCGGCTGGCTCGGCCTGCCAATGTTCGTGCTTTTCGACATCATCGGGCCGTTTCTCGACCTGGCCGGCCTCTTCGTCATCCCGCTGGCCTGGTACTTTGACCTGCTGAGCTTCCAGTTCATGCTGGCCTACTTCTCCCTGGTGCTGCTCTACGGTGTGTTCCTCAGCATGATGGCCTTGGTCATGGCCGAGCTGGTGATCTTCAAGACGACCCGCAAGCGCGACATGGTGGCCCTCGCGCTCGCCGCCATCGGCGAGAACGTCGGCTACCGGCAACTCAACCTGCTGTGGCGCATCGAGGGCATATGGCAGTTTTTCCGCAGGAAGAAGGGCTGGGGTGAGATGCCCCGCGTCGGCCATGGCGTGCGCCGGCTCGTGCCCCCTCCGCCCACGCCCTAGGCCTCACCGCGCCGGCGGCGGGTTGATCCGCGCCAGCACTTCCCGCAATTCCGTATTGTCTGGGGTGAGCTTCAACGCCTCCTCCAGTTCGCGCGCCGCCTCCGGCAGCCGGCCCGCCCGATAATAGGCGAGGCCCAGGCCGCCCAGGGCCTCGGCGTTGGCGGGCGCAAGCTGCACAGCGGTTTCGAAATACCGCGTGGCGCCGGCCGTGTCACCGGTGCGCAAGGCGCAATAGCCGAGGCCGACATTGGCCTCGGCGGGCACCACGACCAGCAGGCCGGTGAAGAAGGCTGCCGCCGCCTCGGGCTGGCCGAGCTGGTAATTGCACCACCCTTGGAGCAGGTGGGCCGAGGAGGTGAGTTGCGCGGCCGGGATCTGAGCCAGCGCGGCCAGCGCCTCCTCGTAGCGCTTGTGCTGGTAGGCCGACTCGGCCGCGTCCAGCTGCAGCCGGGGCACCTCCCGCTCGGCCCGGCGGACCGTGTAGACGCCGGAAGGCAGCCCACGGGCCGTGAGCAGGTCGCGCACGACCTGGATGCGGTGCAGGCCGAGGTAGCAGTGCAGGTAAACCTTGTCGTTGGTGCTCGCGATTAAGGCAGCCGCCCGCGCGGCGCTGTCGGCGTAGTACCCGCCGAACTTCTGGCCCAGGATGCTCGACATCGGGAAATTCTCCACGCGCATGCCGCGCGCCGCGGCCAGTTTCCTCTCCTTTGCGAGCAGCGTGCTCTCATACGGCAGAGCCGGGTCGAGCAGCGAGACGATCAAGGTCACCTTGCTGGCGTGCAGGAGCCTGAAATCACGTTCGACCGGGTAGGGCCCGATCACGATGCGGGTGTCGACCGCGGTGATCTTGCGTTGGAAAAGGCGGGTCAGCGGGTTGTCGGGGTTGATCAACACTGTGTAGCCGGCGACGCCGGCCACACCGATCATGAGCAGGAGTCCGAGCACTTGGTTGCGGCTGATTTTCATGGAGGGTCGCTAAGGCAAGAAAGGCTCAGGCGAGCCTGAGCTCGATCCGAACCTACCAGCGCCTGGGGCGGACGTAAATCCGGAAATCCCCCGTAATGCCCGCGCTTCGCCGGGTTCGCGGGTGCGGACCATCGGACGACCGACCCGCACGGGGCGTGGCTCGCGAACCGCTCCTTTTATCCAAAACGGGGCTTCGCGGTCGGCGCTCCTGAATATGGTTGTGTGCAATGGTGCCATGCTTGAAGGGTGGGCAGCCCGATAACAGACTGCAGCACTCACGAGGGGAGCAGTGCCATTCACATTTGCACTCATGCAGCACCTCCCTACAAATTGGGTCACATAAGGGCGGATGACCAATTTTATCTGCTAAAACTCAAGGCATCAAATGGCGGTAAAACTGAACTATCACGGAGCCCGGATAAGGCTGAGCACTGATTTCGATGGCGCGGGGCTGGCCCGGGTGACCGAGCTCGAGGCCGACGTATTCGACTGCTGGCCCTATCTGGAGGACGAGTATCGTGACGGTTTCATCTCGCTCGCCAGCTTGCAGGACCCGGACGCGCCGCGCGACGGGGCCAATTACAGTTTTCTGTTCCAGCTGGACGGTTGCCTGAACCGGAAAATCACGCTCCGGTTTCATGTCGTCCACGAGCGGTGCAAGGCGGATGACGTCTCGGTGGTGTACGCCAACCCGGACTTTCCCGTGATCAGTTATGATGGCGACCACTGGGAACGGACGCCGCACAAGCGTCTCCTGGGCGGCGGCGGGGTGGCGGACGAAAGGATCATCGAGGTCGAGCACACTTTCAGCCAGAACACGGTCTGGATCTCCTACCAATACCCCTACACGAACGGCCACCTGAGTCGGTTCACCGCGCGGATCGGAGGTTCGCCCTTCTGCCGGATGGAAGCGGCGGGCCGCTCGACGGAGGGCCGTGAGATCCCGATGATCAGCATCACTGATCCCGCGGTGCCGCGGCCGGCCAAGCGGGTGGCTTGGTTCACCGGGCTCCAGCACTGCGCGGAGCTGGGCGCCGGCTGGGGACTCCAGAGCATGGCGGAGTTTCTGCTCTCCAACGCACCGCTGGCGGTCGCGGCGAGACGGCAATACGAATTCAAGCTCATCCCGATCGTGAACGTGGATGCCGTGGCCGA
>CAJBES010000085.1 GCA_903952145.1 uncultured Opitutaceae bacterium
CATGCCGGGCAAAAACCCGAACTGCGCCGCCAGCACCGGCCCGACCAGCGGGCCCGGCCCGGCAATCGCCGCAAAGTGGTGCCCGAAAACCACCCAACGGTTCGTGGGCACGTAATCCTTGCCGTCCTCGCTCTGGACGGACGGCGTCGCCCGGGCATCGTTGAGCGTCAGAACTTTTGCCATCAGCCAGGCGGAGTGGAACCTCCACGCCAGCGCGAAGACACACACCGACGCGACAACGATCCAGAGCGCGCTTACCTGCTCCCCGCGCGACAGCGCCAGAACGGCCAGCGAAAATATCACGGCCAGCCCGGCCAGCGACCATCCGGCGAGAGCAGGCCACGAGAGCGGGCGGATGACAGGAGCCTTTTGCATGCGGGATCGAAGTGTGGAGGAAACCCAAGCACGGAGGGGGAGGTTTTCCAAATCAAATGTGAAATCCGACGGTGTGTCTTCTTCACCATTGCGGGGATGAAAAAAGACTCCATAATGATCGTATGAAGACTCTGACAATCACGGAAGGCCGCGGGCGCCTCGGCTATTGGCTCAAAAGGGCGACACAGGGCGAGGATGTGGGATTCGTTTTCGAGGGAAAGATTGTCGCGCTGCGTCCCGTGGGCGTGACTTCCGACGACTACGCGCTGCGGGAATACGGCCTGACGTCGGCAGAAATGGAAAGGGCAGAAAAGAAAATCACTCAGGAGATAAAGGCGGCCGCCAAACGCGGGGAAATGACGCGGTTCACCGGAGGAACGGATGATTTCCGTTAAGCTGTCCGAACGGTTCAAAAAAATCGTGCGGTCGGCTGGGCGTGAGGATGAAGTTTGCGATACGCTCAAGCGTGTGCTGGAGGGGTTTGGAAACCCGCACGCCCACACCGGCCTTTCCATCAGGAAACTCGGCAGGCACGTTTACGAGTGCCGCACAGGTTTGGCGTGGCGTTTGGTTTTTGTCGCGGACAAAGGCGTGCTTTCCTTTGATTTTGCGGGGGACCACGAAGAGATACAACATTACCTGCGCGGCAAACGATAAGCCCGCAGAACCCGCTGGAATATGACACGTGGGGCAGGATGCACGTGCTACAAATATCTATCGACGATGAATCTACCGGGCGCATCTCCGACAGTTGCAAGCCAAACGAGCGCGGGCATCCTGCCCGCTTGGTTGGGCAAGCGGGCGCGACGCCCACGTTCCCTTAAGCATGCGGCGCTCGTGATCGCGGGGCACGGATCGACGCGGAGCCCGGACTCGTGCCTGCCGACCCTGGCGCATGCGGAGACGATCCGGCGGCGCGGGATTTTTGCCGAGGTGGCGACGTGTTTTTGGAAGCAGGAGCCTTCGTTTCGCGAGGCGTTGCAGATGGTAAAAAGCCGTGAGATCTTCGTGGTCCCGAATTTTATCAGCGAGGGGTATTTTACCCGGACAGTGATCCCGCGCGAAATGGGACTGACGGGAGCGGTGACGGTTCGCGATGGGCGGACGATCAAATACTGCGAGCCAGCGGGGAAGCATCCGGGGATGACGGAGCTGCTGCTCAACGAGGCGCGGTCGGTGGCGCCTGGCGTCCCCCCGGAGGAAACGAGCCTGCTGATCGTCGGTCATGGCACGGGGCTGGACCCCAATTCGGCCGAAGCGGCGAGACGGCAGGCCGCTCTCATCGCGAAGGCGTGGGGGCATGGCGCAAACTTAAGCCCGAAAACGACTTTTCCTGTAGCGGAACACGGAACGTGTTTCGTAAACGCTGTTTTCGGGTTAAGCCCCGCCGGGGCTGCATCCAACAGCCCAGGGAAAGCCTGCGAAGCAGACGCCGCCCTGGGTTTCCCCGCCAAAAATGCGTCCTGCCCTGAATGGGCAGCATCCCAAAACAGCCTTAAGTTC
>CAJBES010000086.1 GCA_903952145.1 uncultured Opitutaceae bacterium
CGCCGGCAAGGCGATCGATGCCATCGTGAAATCCGCCAAGACCGGCAAGATCGGCGACGGCAAGGTGTTTGTCGTGGCGCTCGAAGAGGCGGTCCGCATCCGCACTGACGAGCGCGGCGACGCGGCCGTCTGAACTGTTCTTACCACCAAAGCATGTCATCAAGCCGGACCCGTAGCGCGGGTCCGGCTTTTTTGTCGACGGGTCAGTTTGATGGTAGGCCGCGAGCTTGCTCGCGCTAATCCCAATCGCCCGGAGCTTTTACACGCCTGGGGTTTTGGATGACGGCAGGTCTTCGCTGGTGAACGGCCAAAGCGCCTGCATGCAGGCGGCCTACGAAAGAGCACATACTCAGGGCGATTGGTATAAAGACCGTGTACCCGCCAGCGGCCAGCCTACGGTCTGCAATGACTGCGCATCTGCGCTTTTTTGCGCGTTTGGATCATGCTGGGCCGGCTTTGGTGGTGCCCGATGGTATCGTCGAGCGATGCCCCTGCAATTTACCGGCGCAGAAGCGGATGGCGCGCTGGCAGGCGGTGAGGCCGGGATCATCACTGGTGTCGGCGATGACGGTGAGCAGGAGGCGCATCGCCTCGGCGTGCCCGTCGAGGTGATGCAGGGTCATCGCGAGGAACACGTCGAATTCCCGATTGTCGGGAAACTGCGCCTGGCCTGAGCGGAGGACTTCGGCGGAGCGTTCGTATTGCCCGAGAATGCGCAGGGTGGAACCGAGGCCGAGGAGGGCGCCGGAGAGCTCGTTGGCCGGCAGGCCGAGGGCGATGGCCCGCTCGTAATACGGCAAAGCCTCGGTCTCGTGACCGAGCACATCGCAGGTCCATGCGAGCTGGTAGTTGATCTCGGCCACGTTGGGGTGGCGCACGTCGAGCTGTTTGAGCAAACCGAGGGCAGACGCAACCTGCCCGCCGTGCCGCGCCCCGGTGATGGCGTCGAGTTCAGGTTTCCAACTCATTTTACAGCAGGGAGCAGAGGCAACGGAGGAGCGGGAGCCGAGGGTGACGCCTCTGTTTCGTCCGTCCGCTCCCGTAGGCTCAGGTCTTTTTCCTCTCCGGCAGGGCGCGGTTGGTCACCTCGGTCTTAAGTTTGGCAATGTAGGCGTCGGCAGTCATCACGCCTTCGTCACCGCGGGCGCGGCTGCGGACAGAGACGCAGTTCGCCTCGGCCTCCTTCTGGCCGATGACCAGGGTATAGGGCACCTTGTCGAGCTCGGCGCGGCGGATCTTGGCGCCGAGCTTGTCGCTGTGCTCGTCGAGCGAGGCGCGGAAGCCCTCGGCCCTGAAGCGGGCGAGGAGCGCGCGGCCATAGTCATTGACCTTGTCGCTGATCGGCACGAGGCGGACCTGCTCGGGCGCGAGCCACACCGGGAAGTCGCCGGCGAAATGCTCGATGAGCACGCCGCAGAAACGCTCCATGGAGCCGAAGGGCGCGCGGTGGATCATCACCGGGCGGTGTTTTTCGTTGTCGGCGCCGATGTAGGAGAGATCGAAGCGCACGGGCAGGTTGTAGTCCACCTGCACGGTGCCGAGCTGCCACTCGCGGCCGATGACATCCTTGATGACGAAATCGATCTTCGGTCCGTAGAACGCGGCTTCGCCGGGCTCTTCGGTGAAAGGCACGCCCAGGGTCTTGGCGGCTTCGCGGCAGGCGGCCTCGGCCTTGTCCCAGTTGGCGGCGTCGCCGGTGTATTTGTTCGAGTCGGGATCGCGCAGGCCGACGCGCACCCGGTAGTCGGCCATGCCCAGCGTGGTGAGCACGGTTTTCACCAGCGCCAGGCAGCCGATGAGCTCGGCCGGCACCTGCTCCTCCGTGCAGAAAAGGTGGGCGTCGTCCTGCGTGAAGCCGCGGACACGGGTCAGGCCGTTGAGCTCGCCGGACTGCTCCCAGCGGTAAACGGTGCCGAACTCCGCGAGCCGCACCGGCAGGTCGCGATAGGAGTGCGGCTGCGAGTCAAAGATCTTGATGTGGTGCGGGCAGTTCATCGGTTTCAGCATGAAACCGTTGAGCAGTTGGTCATCGGGCCGCACCCGGTCGGCCGTGATGGTCGCCTTGCCGGTGCGCGCATTCACCTGCGCGGCGAGCTGGGCGGACACCGCATCGAGGCGGGCATAAACCTCGGCGCAGGAGCAGCCCTCGCCGAGGACTTTCGTGAGCGATTCGTTTTCGATGACCGGGGAGAACTGCGACTCCTTGTAATAGGGGAAGTGGCCGGAGGTCTTGTAGAGTTCGAGCTTGCCGATGTGCGGCGTGAAAACCTGGGAATAGCCCTGCTTGCGCAACTCCTCGCTGATGAAGTTCTGCAGCTCCTGCCGGATGATGGCCCCGTTGGGGGTCCAGAGGATGAGGCCCTGGCCGACCTCCTCGTCGATGTGGAAGAGCTTGAGGTCGCGGCCGAGCTTGCGGTGGTCGCGGGCCTTGGCCTGCTCCTGCTGCTCGAGGTATTGCGCCAGCTCCTCCCTGGTCGGAAACGCGGTGCCGTAGATGCGCTGCAGCTGCGCGTTCTTCTCGTCGCCGCGGTGGTAGGCGCCGGCGATGGAGAGCAGCTTGAACGCCTTCAGCTTGGACGAATAGCGGAGGTGCGTGCCGGCGCAGAGGTCCATGAACTCGCCGTTCTGGTAGAAAGAAATTTTCTCGCCCTCAGGAACGTCGGCCAGGCGGCCCAGCTTGTAGCGCTCCTGGCCGCGCGACCTGATGATCTCGACGGCCTCGTCACGCGAAACCTCCTTGCGGTAGAACGGCTGGTTCTCGTCGGCAATTTTCTTCATCTCGGCCTCAAGCTTCACGAGGTCATCGGTCGTGAATTTGTGGGCGAGATCGATGTCGTAGTAAAAACCGGTGTCCGTCGGCGGACCGATGTCGAGCTTGGCCTCGGGAAAGAGGCGGAGGACGGCGGCCGCGAGGATGTGCGAACCGGAATGGCGGAGTTCTTCGAGGGGAGTCATGGGCATGGCGGAAATAGCGTTAGGTTGTAACTAATAAGCTTTAAGTTTTTTTGAGTGGTTCGAGGGAGTAGCCGTCCTTGCGGTCGAGCATGGACCAGCCGGCGGCGGTGATTTCCTTGCGCAGGGCGTCAGCGGTGGCGAAATCCTTGGCCTGCTTCGCGGCCCAGCGCTTTTCGGCTAGGGCGGTGATGGCGGGAGGGATGTCGGCCTTGAGCGCGGGAGTGCGCAGATCCAGACCTAAGGCAAACATTACGAGGTCGAAGGAAGTCAAATCAGCTGCGGCATGGATCGGAGCAATCGAGTCACTTTTATGCACTCTCGTGTCCTCATGCAATTCACCCAGTGCCCAAGGTGTATTTAAGTCATCATGCAGCGCAGCGAGCACATCATCGAACAAGCGCGAGCTTTTGGCAGTCATATTACCGGCACGCTGCACTAGCGTATCACGATAGCTCCTGAGGTGCTTCAACGCGCTCTCGGCGGCATGGAGCGAATCGAGGGTGAAATTGAGCTGCTTTTGCGGGTGTCCCATCAGCAGGGCATAGCGGACGGCCATCGGCGAAAACCCTTTGGCGACGAGGTCGTCGAGGGTGTAGAGATTGCCGAGGCTTTTGCTCATCTTGGCGCCGTCCACGAGTAGGTGCTTGCTGTGATACCAGTGGCGCGCGAAGGTGACGCCGTTGCAGCATTCGCTCTGGGCGATCTCGTTTTCGTGGTGCGGGAAGAGCAGGTCCTCACCGCCGGTGTGGAGGTCGATCGTCTCGCCGAGGTGCTTCTTGATCATCGCGCTGCACTCAATGTGCCAGCCAGGGCGGCCGCGGCCCCACGGGCTGTCCCAGGCGTTCTCGCCGTCGTCGGGCTTGTGGGCTTTCCACAGGGCAAAATCGGTGGCGTCCTCCTTCTCATCGGCATCGGCGGCCTGGGACTTGCCGGCGAGAGCTGAGCCGGGCTGGAGCTCACGCTCCTTCACGCGGGAAAGGCGGCCATAGTTGTCGAAGGAGGAGACCTTGAAATACACCGAACCGTCGGCAGCGCGGTAGGCATTCCCCTTCTGCATGAGCACGTCGATCATGTCCACCTGCTCCCGGATGTGACCGGTGGCGGTGGGCTCAAGGTGCGGGCGCAGGCAGTTGAGGGCGTCGCAGTCGGCGTGGAATTTGTCAGTCCACTGTTTGGCGACCGCGGCGAGGGGACGGCCTTCCTCGCGGGCACGACGGATGGTTTTGTCATCCACGTCGGTGAGGTTGCGGACGTGTTTTACCTTGCCCGGGCCGAACTCGAGCTCGATCAGGCGGCGGAGGACGTCGTTGACGACGAAGGTGCGGAAATTGCCGATGTGGGCGGGCGCGTAGACCGTCGGGCCGCAATTGTAGAACGTGAACAGGTCCTGGGGATCGGCGGGATCCGGGGTGCGGAGCGGTTGGAGGGAGCGGGAGAGGGAATCGAAAAGCTGGATGGCCATGGCAAAGGAAGAGAGAGGGCTAACAGGATTTCCGCCGGGGCGGAAAGGTGTTTTTGCAAAACTTGCCCGCCGCTGGCGAGCGGCACCAGGCGGTGCCGGCGGCTGCTGGTGGTCAGCGCAGACAACCGCAACCCGTAGTTCGCCCGGACGTCGTCCGGCGAGTGGGATTGCAAAAACGTGTAGCGGCCAGCAGCATGGTGGTTCAGGTTTCCCAAATCACCGTTTATGGCCTCCGACTTCAAGCTCGATTTGCCCTTCCGCCCGCGGCGCCTGCGCCGCACCGCCAGCCTGCGCGCCATGGTTGAAGAGACCGTGCTGCACCCGGCGGATTTCATCGCCCCGCTCTTCGTGGTGGAGGGCAAGGCCCGCCCGGACCCCATCGCCTCGATGCCCGGAGTGTTCCGGCTGAGCCTCCGCGATCTCGTCAAGGAGTGCCGGGCGCTGCACCAGCTGGGCGTGCCCGCAGTGGCGCTGTTTCCCAAGTTGGACCCGAAGCTCAAGGACGCCGACGGCACCCAGGCGTTGAACCCCGACACGCTGGTGCTGCGCGCGGTGCGGGCGGTGAAGGACGCGGTGCCGGAGCTGACCGTAATTACGGACGTGGCGCTCGATCCCTACACGAGCCACGGCCATGATGGCGTGCTCAATGCCGCCATGGACAACGTGGCGAATGACGCCACGGTGGCGATCCTGCGGGAGATGGCGGTGTTGCAGGCGGAGGCCGGCGTGGACCTCGTGGCGCCGTCGGACATGATGGACGGCCGCGTGGGGGCCATCCGGAAGGCGCTCGACGCCGCGGGCTACACCGACACCGGCATTCTGGCCTACTCGGCCAAATACAATTCGGCCTACTACGGGCCGTTCCGCGATGCGGTGGGCAGCGCGCAGGCCGCGGGCACCAAGCTCCTGAGCAAGGCAACCTACCAGATGAACCCGGCCAACCGCCGCGAAGCGATTGAGGAGGTCCTGCTCGATATAGCCGAAGGGGCGGACATGGTGATGGTGAAGCCCGCCGGGCTCTACCTCGACATCATCCGCGAAGTGCGCAACGCGACGAACCGGCCGGTGGCGGCCTACCAGATTTCCGGTGAGTATGCGCAGATCCATGCCGCGGCGCAGCTCGGCTGGCTCGATCTCGCGCGCTGCCGGCACGAATCGCTCCTCGCCATCAAGCGGGCGGGGGCCGACCTGATCCTCACCTATTTTGCCAAGGAGATGGCGGGGCTGCTGGCCAAGTAACGGGCTGGCGGCGGCAACCGCCTGCCGCCGGCTGTGGCCGCGTGATCATTGCCGCGGCCCGTGGCGCAGGGTGCTGTGGCGGATGCTGTAGAGGAAATACACGGCGAACCCCGCCGCCATCCAGAGGGCGAGCCGCAGCCAGGTGTCGGGCGGGAGGGTGAACATCATGCCCACGCAGGTGAAGAAGCCCAGCAGGGGCACGAGCGGAACCCACGGAGTCCGGAAGGGGCGGGGCAGGTCGGGCCGGGTCCGGCGCAGCACGAGGATGCCGAGGCAGACGATGGCGAAGGCCATGAGCGTGCCGATGGAGATGAGCTCGCCCAGCAGGTCAAGGGGCAGCAGCCCGGCCACGATGGAGCACACAATGCCGGTCAGGATCGTCGCGAGGTAGGGCGTGCGGAAGCGGGGATGCAGCCGGCTGAAGGCGGCCGGCAGCAGGCCGTCCTTGGCCATGGAGAAAAAGATGCGCGGCTGGCCGAGCAGCGAGACCAGGGCGACGGAGGTGAGGCCGGCGATGGTCGCGATTTCAATGCCGAAGCGGAGCCCGGCGGGAGCCCGGACCTGCTGCAGGACGAAGATGAAGGGGGCCTCGACGTTGAGGCCGGGATATTTGACCATGCCGGTCAGCACGAGCGCGACGGCGATGAAGAGGAGCGAACAGATGGCCAGGCAGGCCAGCAGGCCGATCGGCATGGCGCGCTGCGGATTTTTGGTTTCCTGCGCGGCGCAGGAAATGTTGTCGAAACCGACATAGGCGAAAAAGATGACGGCTGCACCCTTGAACACGCCACTCCACCCAAACTCCCCGAAGGTGCCGGTATTGGGCGGGACGAACGGCGTCCAGTTCTGGGTGGCTAGTTCAAGGTGCCGGGAGATCCACCAGGCCCCGTAGGCAATCAACACCAGCAGCACGCCCACCTTGATCAGGACCATGGCGTGATTGAAGGTGGCTGTCTCCTTGATGCCGATGACCAGAATGACGGTCAGGGCGATGCAGATCAGGACGGCGGGCAGGTTGATGAGCGCCCCGGTTGCCACCAGATGGCCCTTCGTCAGGGCAAAGGGTGCCTGGCCGATGAGGGTGGGCACGGTCAGACCGAACTCCGACATCAGCCCCTGGACACTGGCGGACCAGCTGACCGCCACGGCCGCGCCGGAGAACAGATATTCCAGGATGAGATCCCAGCCGATGATCCACGCGATGAATTCGCCCATCGTCGCGTAGGTGTAGGTGTAGGCGCTGCCGGCCACGGGAATCATCGTGGCGAACTCGGAGTAGCACAGGCCGGCGAAGAGACAGCCAAGCCCGGCGACGATGAAGGAGATGACAATGGCCGGGCCGGCGTATTGCGCGGCGGAGGTCCCCGCGAGCACGAAGATGCCCGCGCCCACCACCGAGCCAATGCCGAGGCTCACGAGGTTCAGCGCGTTGAGCTCGCGCCGCATGCCATGGGCGCCCTCCGACTCCGCGATCAGCGTGGCGACGGATTTGGTCCGAAGCAGGCCCATCTCACTGCGTGACCTGGCGCAGCTTGCTGTGCCGACGGCTGTAGCCGAAGTAGATGGCGAGGCCCAGGGCCATCCAGAGGATCAACCTCAGCCAGGTGTCGCCGGGGAGGGCAAACATCTGGAGCAGGCAGACACCGGCGCCCAGCAGCGGCACGAGCGGAACCCAGGGCGTGCGGAACGGCCGGGGGAGCAGCGGCTGTTTGCGGCGCAGGACGATGATGGCGATGCACACGATGACGAAGGCGAAGAGGGTGCCGATGGAGACCAGCTCACCCAGCAGGCTGAGCGGGAGCAATCCGCCTATGATCGCGGCCGCAATACCGGTCACCACCGTGGTGACGTAAGGGGTGCGGAAGCGCGGATGCACCTTGGCAAAGACCGGGGGGAGCAGTCCGTCGTTGGCCATGGAGAAAAAGATGCGCGGCTGCCCCATGAGCATGACCAGAATGACCGAGCTGAGCCCGGCGAGCGCGGCGATCTCGACGACAAAGCGCAGGGCAAAGGGAGCGCCCGCGGCCTGCAGGGCGTTGACGACGGGTGCGGCATTGTTGAGCTCCGAATATTTGACCATGCCGGTGAGGACGAGCGAGAGGGTGATAAAAATCACGGTGCAGACCGCCAGTGAGCCGAGGATGCCGATCGGCATGTCCTTCTGCGGATTTTTCGCCTCCTGGGCGGAGGTGGAGACGGCGTCAAAGCCGATGTAGGCGAAAAAAATCACGGCGGCGCCCTTGAAGATGCCGCTCCAGCCGAACTGGCCGAAGGTGCCGGTATTCTCCGGAATGAAGGGCGTCCAGTTGCTGGTGGCGAGGGCGGGGCGCTTCAGCAGATACCAGGCCCCGAAGCCGATGACCGCCAGCAGCACCGAGACTTTGGTGATGACCATGAGGTTGTTGAAGGTCGCCGATTCCTTGATGCCGATATACAGCAGCGCGCTGATCAGGAGGATGATCACGACGGCCGGGAGATTGACGAGGGCGCCCGTGGCGACGAGGTGCCCGTTCACGAGGTCAAAGGGTGCCCTGGTGAGATGCCCCGGGATGGTGAGGCCGAACTCCTTCAGGAAGGCGACAAAGTGCCCCGACCAGCCGACCGCGACGGTGGGGGCGCAAAAGAGATATTCCAGAATGAGATCCCAGCCGATGATCCAGGCCAGAAATTCCCCCAGGGTGGCGTAGGCATAGGTGTAGGCACTGCCGGCGATGGGGATCATCGCGGCAAATTCGGCATAGCACAGACCGGCAAACAGGCACCCCAAGCCGGAGATGATGAAGGAAATCGCAATGGCTGGTCCGGCGTATTGCGCGGCGGCCTGGCCGGTGAGCACGAAGATTCCCGCACCAATGATGGCGCCGATCCCGAGGCTGATAAGGTTCAGGGAAGTCAGGCTGCGGCGCAGGCCGGACTCTGCCGCGGCCTCAGTTTGCAACTGCTGGACGGATTTGGTGAGGAATAATTTGTTCATGCAGGGGTTCAGTTATGGGTAAAATGCAACGGCCGGAGCGGGTGGCTCCGGCCGCGGGAGGATCTCAGAAGGGGGAGCGCGGCACTTGGATCGAATCACCCGGCATCAGCAGGAGGTCCTGCGACGGGTTTTTTTGCGCAAGCTTGATGTTCACATCGTAGGCTTGGCGGTCGCGCACGAGCGTGACCTTGGTTTCCTTGGCGTAGAGGGTGAAGCCACCGGCCGACTGGATGGCCTTGGTGAGGGTCAGGTCGGGCGTCCAGATGATCCGGCCGGGCCGGGTGATTTCGCCGCCGACGTAAACAAAGCGTTCGGTCACCGACACGGAAACATCCAGCGTGTGATAAAACTTACGGGCAATGTACGTTTCGCGAATCCGCTGGGCGAGGTCGTTGGTGGTGGCGCCCGCGGCGCTGATGGTGCCGATATAGGGCAGGCTGATGAGGCCCTGCTCGTCGACCTGCACGGAGTGGGAACTGGGGTCGGGGATGCCCTGCAGGGCGACGGTCAGGGCGTCAGCGGGGCGTAATTGCGCGGCAGAGGCGGTGGCGGGAACCCGGGGGTTCTCCCCGGTCACGGCATCACTGGTGCAGCCGCAGAGGAAAAAAGGTGACAGGGTGGTAAAAAGGGCGACCCCGAGGCGAAATGAAAGGACCATGCAGGATGGGGTGGTGATTTATTCTCCGGGAAAAGGCAACCATGTCTGCGGTCCCGGGCGCGTCGCCACCACCCTTGGGAAAATAAAAAACGGCGGCCGGGCCGCCGCTGGCGTCTGCGACCAACGGGTGGGTTCAGCGTTTCCGGGCCTTTTTGGCCGGAGGCGCGTCCTCGTCACCGTCCTCCTCATCTTCATCTTTTTTCTTTTCCTCGTCGTCTTTTTCCTCCTCGTCGCCGTCCTCATCCTCGTCCCATTTGAGCGACTCATCGTTTTTGAGCTTTTCCTCCTCCGCCTCGTCGAGTTCGGGCAGATCCTCGTCTTCGCCGTGCACTTCCTTGGCGGGGGCTTCGTCGTCGGACTCATAACCCGCGGGCATGAAATCAAGGATCGCGGTGAGTTCTTCGAAGGTGTGGATGGCCTTGCCCTCGATGAAGCTGGCGTTCTGTCCCTCGCGGATCTCGTCCTCGACCTCGTCCACTGTGAGCTTGGACTCGAATTCAAAGAGATCGTTGAGCATCTTCACGCGACAGCGGGTGAGGTGGTCCAGCAGGTCGGCGTAAGGGCCGTTTTCCTCGTCGAGGGTGTCGGCGAGGGCGAATAGTTTCTCGTCGGACTCGAAGAGCGAGTCCTTCATGCGCTTCAGCCGCACCTTGCCGCTGCCAAGATCCTTTTCGATGCGGAAGGGAATGAAGGCCGCCTCAAATACGTCCTGATCGAAACCGTAGTCGCGCAGGGCTTCGACCAGATCGATGAGGTGGGCAACCTGGCGCGGATCGACGATGCTGAGCCCGTCCACATCCCAGCGTACGGGGTCACTGGTCTCGTGGACCCACCAGTTGTGGTCTTCGCCGAGACGGATCGCGCACCATTCGAGAGTGGAGGTAGCTTTGGCCATAAAGGGTAAATTGTGGCGCAGCGTGTTGGGGGTGTTTTAAAAAACAAGCAGAAAAAACAGTTCCTGGTCACAAGGTTGCAACACTGCGGAAAAGGGGGACCTCACAGGTATTTAGGCATGGCCGCACTTGATTTTTTCCCGGCCGGTTTCACTGTCGCAGATATGGGGCTACTTTACGAAAAAATCCTCCGCCCGGTCTTGTTCCGGCTCGAACCTGAGCGCGCCCACGAACTGGGCGTGGCAGCGATGGCCCTGCTCGGTCGGATTGCGCCGGCTTGCCGCCTGCTGGAGCTCTGCACCCGCCTGCCGGCGGCGAGCACCCGGCCGGTGGAGTGCCTCGGCCTGCGCTTTCCCAACGCGGTGGGCTTGGCGGCGGGTTTTGACAAGAACGCCCAAGCCTGGCCCGCGGCGGCGGCGCTGGGCTTCGGCCACGTCGAGATCGGGACGGTCACGATGCTGCGGCAGCCCGGCAACGACCGGCCGCGGGTGTTCCGCTACCCGCACCAGGAGGCGGTGATCAACCGCATGGGCTTCAACAACCAGGGCGCGGAGGCGATTGCCGCCCGCCTCGCGCGGATGCCCGGCCCCGGTCAGCGCCGCATTCCGCTGGGCATCAACCTCGGTAAATCCAAGGTGGCGCCGATTGACCAGGCGGTGGCCGATTATCTGGGCAGCTTTGCCCGGTTGGCCGACCATGCCGACTACCTCGTGCTGAACGTCAGCAGCCCCAATACGCCCGACCTGCGCAAGCTGCAGGACGAGGAGCGCTTGCGCGAGTTGCTCGGGGCCCTCTCCGCGGCGAACCGCGCCCGGACGACCGTGCCGGGGCAGGCGCGCCGGCCGCTGTTGTTGAAAATCGCCCCCGATCTCACCTTCAGCCAGATTGACGCCGTGCTCGGCGCCATCGCCGAGTTCGGCCTCGACGGCATCATTGCCACCAACACGACCCTCTCACGCCCGGACTTTTTCGCGACGGTCAGCGAGGCCGGCGGGCTCAGCGGCCCACCGTTGCGCCGGCGTTCGACCGAGATCATCAATTACATCGCCCGGGCGACCCAAGGGCGGCTGCCGATCATCGGTTCGGGCGGCATCACGGATGCCGCCAGTGCGGGGGAGAAGCTCGATGCCGGGGCGACGCTGGTGCAGCTCTACACCGGGCTGATTTACCGCGGGCCGTTTTTCGTGGCGCAACTCGCCCGGGCGCTGGCCGACCGGCAGCGGATATGACCCGCTGGGGGCGGTCCATGGCGGCTGCGCACGCCAGGTCCGACCCCTCCCGAGGCTTGTCTTGACTGGGTCGGCCAGGTGGGAGCGAGCTTGCTCGCGACTACGCTCCGTCGCGGGCAAGCTCGCTCCCGCAAAATCCATCAGCCGGGCATTGTCTCCCAGCCACGAGGATCTTTACTTCGGGGCTTTACATCAGGCGGGGGATTACGCTTATTCCGCCTTCCCGCAGTTCATTACGCTCAGGTGGTGGAATTGGTAGACACACACGTTTGAGGGGCGTGTGCCGTAAGGCGTGCAGGTTCGAGTCCTGTCCTGAGCACCATGTTATCTTGAACAGTGAAGGTCCGGGCGGTGCGGTGAATCAGAGTTCCAGGCTCACGCCCATCAGGCCGATGACGACATCCTGCGAAAGGGTTTCGAGGGATACGCTTTCGAGTTGTATCCCGGGGCGGAGTTTCCACGACAACACCATGGCGCGGCAGTTGTTTCCCAGCTGGACCTGGGGCGGTGGTTGCTGTGGCAGGCAAAACGAGTCGTGTTCATAACTGTAATCGCAACCGCCCCATGGGCAGAGCATCCAGAAATTATACGGCGGCACCAGCTCCAGCTTCTCAATTATCCCATCAGCATAGCGGAAGCAGAACTCGGCATTGGCGATCTGGGTCTGCATCGGAAACGTTGATCCGCTGACCAGCAGCCAGACAGTGCGGGCGGCGCGGTGGACGCTGATCGTGACCGCGGCGGGCCAGTTGTCCCAGAGAGAGGTGAAGACGATGTTCCGGTTTTCGGCGAATGCGGCGAAAGGCACATTTTGCGGCGTCTGGATCCGGCCGTCGCCAGCGCGCAACGCCGGCACGCGGCTCAGGTCGATGGCGGGCGGCGTGAGATTCCAGTAGGGAAACGTCCAGGCGGAGTAGCCGTCGAGGCCAAGACGGACCGAACAGGTAGCCGGGCGCGGCGTGAGATAGCGCTGTTGAAAGATGGTGCGGATGTCGCCGTTGCAGACTGCCCCAAGGTCGAGGCATTCCCACCGGGCTTCGGCGGAAGCTTCGCGCGGGGTTTGCGCGATGTGCCTCCGCTCGGAGGCAGGATCAGTGATGTGTAGCTTGAAAACCTGCCAGCGGGTGAGTTCACCGCAGCGACATTCGACGAGCACGAGGTGATGACCGGTCTTGTCGGCCAGCCGGCCGCGAAGGTCCAAACCCTCAGCGCGTGCCTGCTCCATCACGCCGTGCAAATCCCGCCACGCCCCAACCTCGCCGTGGGTAACTTTCAGGCACAACTCATCGCCAATCCGGCCTGCAATGGCGATGGCTTCGCTCTGGGGGATGCGCTGGCCGAGTTCGATCACGAGTTCGGCGGCAGTCGTTGCCGGGATTTGCACCGACAGCTGCGTATGGCCGAAGCCAGGTGCAGTCCGGCAGGCGATTTCGTGGCCATCGAGGGTGACGCGATGAATCTTTGCCGCTCGCACGGGCAGTCGGAAAGTCACTGTGGCCGACCGGGTCAGACTGAGGCGGTAGCGGTCGGTTCCAGCGGTTTGCTCGAAGTGCAACGAGAAGTCCGGCGTCTGAATCGAAGCCCGCGGCCACGTGGAAGGAAACGCCGGCCGGAGGTGTACGACGCCGTTGGGATAATCCGGGACATAACCGAACAGGCCTTCGACGATGGTACGTGCAAAGGTATGCACGTTATCCCCAAAGTCCGTTGCGGCGCCGATATGGCTGAACCCGCCCGGCACCGCGCTGGCATAGGCACTCTCGAGGGTCGCCCCCTGCAGCAGTTCATAACCGCCGTCACCCAGTCCGGTCTGGAAATAGGCCAGGGCGAGATGGCAAAGGTCGCCACCGAACATGTCGCGCACCGACCATTTCCACGGCACCCAGTTCGAGAGCTGGCAGAGCACGCCGCCGAAGGGCAGGCGGATGCGCTCCAGCGCCCATTCGGTGTAGTAGAGTGATTCAAGGGCCTCCTCGGCGGTGCACAGGCCGGCGTCGATGGGCAGGAACACGCTGTAGGTCCACGCATCAGCGTGGACGCGGCCGTGGCCATCCTGCTCGCGGTAGAGCCCGTAGTGACCACGCTCCTTCAACCAGAGGAGTTCGCGCATCGCGCACTGGATTTTTTCACAGCGGGCGCGATGGCGCTCAGCGCCGGCGGGGTCGCCAGCACGGCGGGCCATGTCCATCGCCGCGCGATGGGCGGTATAGGCGTAGGCCGACTCTTCTGCACTGCCGCCGCCGTTATACCATACCGAATCGGTCGGCAGTGTGTTGATGTAGCTTTCGTAGAGACCGTCACCATCGGGATCGAAGCAGTCCTGCATCCACTCCAGGTGCAGCTCCAGCGCCGGACGCAGCAGACGCTCCATCGCCGGGTCGGCCGTGGCCCGCCAATCGTTGATCGTCTGATCGAAGAACTGCGATTGCACGTCATACATCGGGAAGTCCCGGTCGAGAGCCCCGCGGCCATACAGGCGCGAACCACGGCCCTCATGGCACCACAGCCGCTCCTTGCTGGCTTCCGCGCGGGTACGCCCCGGATCGGAGGTTTTCTGCAGCCCGATTGTGTAGGCCGCGTTGCCCAGGACGCGCTCGTGCCAGCCCAGGGCCGTGGCTCCGCAGATCACGCGCCAGCCGACGAACCGGCAGCTAAAGGCCATGCAGCCGTGGCGGAAAATATACGGGTCACGTTCACAGTTGCCGTCCACCGCGTGGCACACAGCCGCGACCGCCGCATCCAGCCGGGCGTCGGGACTGGCGACACAGATCCGCTCAATTTCGCCCAGATAGGCGATCCCGTCCGCATAGGCACTCGCCGGATCCGAACTGCGCCGGCCTGTCGCCGGCTGGTTGGCTGCGTTCACTTCGACGGCCAAAAACAGTTCATCCTCGCCAACCGCCGGTTTTGCGGTCCCGACGATCATCGGCGCCGTGCCGGCGGTGGAGGCAGCCAGTTGCGACGGGGCCGCCCAAGAAAATGCATCGCCGACCTGCCACGCATCCACGCGGCCAGCCCAACCGTTTGCGACCTGCGCGGCGTCCGCGGACGCCGCCAGCATAAACCTGGGGCCGTCGATCGTCGCAACGTTCCTCTCGCAATACTCGGGCACCACGCCCTGCTGCAGTAGCGGACGGCGCGGATCGCCAGAGCGGCAGATGTCAGGATTCCCTCGCATGACCGGGTCCCAATTCAGTCGCGGGTCTCCCTCTTCCCGCCGGGCACCGCCAAAACTCCAGATGATCCGGTCGCAGGCTCGCGCGCCTGCCAAGTGGAGCCGAACGGCAAACCCGGCGACCGTCCGCAATGGCACGATTGAGAGCGTGACCCTCAAACCGGGCAGCGAGTGATCGGCGCACCGCCACGTCATCCGTCCGCAGCGGTAGCGTGATTCGATTGCAGCCCAATCGTGCAGCCACTTCGCGCGGCCCCCGCGGTCCACCGCCACCGCCAGGGTGCCGTAGAGAAAAGGCTTTGCGATCAACCGTGCCAGCGGCCGATCTCCGGTGAGCACCGCGCCTTCGTTGTTGAGATTACAGTAGAGAGGGCGGTTGTTAAAATACGGCCCATTGCGTCCGACGATTTCACGACCTTCGGCCTCATAACGCAGGGTGCCATCGCGCCGGTAGGCGGCATCAACGTGCTGTCCCGGTTCGCGCAGGAGCCGGGTGGGAGCCGGGGCCGATGCAGGTGTGGCGGAAGGTGATCCCATTGTGGGTGTTGACTGAAATGCACCTATGGGGATTGAGCGCGTCAAGCGGAGGAATCGGCCTGTCGCATCTTGGAGGTCAGGTTGGCGAGTGTCCGGCCGGAAGCAATGATCCCGCCGCTGGGTGGCGCAGCAGAAGCGGAGGAGGTTTTGTCAAATACCACCAGGTGGTCACGGAACTGCTTTCCGACGCATTCTGGCTAGCGTTCCCGGGGTGAACTCCCTGTGAATCTATGGAAACCTGCCGCGATACTCGCCGAAGCCATTAAGCCGCCTCCGATCATACCCTTCAGCTCAGACGGAGCAGCGCAGGCAAGCCAAACCGCGTGAAGCAGGCAAGGCAAGGCGCCGGTTACACGCCACCTACCTCAAGCATGTCCAAACTCAGGGCAAGCTGCTGCGTTGCTTGGGGGGCGCGCGCAGGTAACTCAGGAGATATCCGAAAATAAACCCGCCGAGGGAGCCCACGACGAAATACCACATCCAGTGGATTTGCGTGAAGTAGGTCACATAGACCGTGGCGGTCGCCCCGAGGATGGCCCCGGCCACCACCCCGAAGGAGTTGGCGCGCTGCGACAGCAGGCCGAGCAGAAAGATGCCGAGCAGTGGTCCGGAGAAGGGACTCATGACCTTGGCAAGAATGGCGAAGATGGTGTCGTTGCCGCCCATCAGTACCGCCCCAAGCATGACCAGGATGCCCAAGGCGCAGGTGATGACCTTGGCGTGAAGCACGCCCTGTTTTTCCGTCCTCTCCTTCCGGCCGAACCGCGTGAGGAAATCGACATAGCTGGCCGTGCTCAGCGAATTCAGACCGGCGGAAAAGCTGGACATGGTACCGGCGAAGAGCCCGGCGATGACGATCGCGCCCAGCGCGCCCGGCAGACCGTGACTGATGAAGTGGGACATCACGCGGTTGGAGTCGGTGAGTCCACCCACCCAGGCGAAGCCAGGAATCTGGAGAAAATGGGAGTAGTAGGCCGCGAGGAAGATGCCGGTGGCGAACAGGAGCAGGTTCACCGGCAGCGTCAGGATGCTGCCACCGATGAGGGAGAGCGCCATCTTCCGGCGCGAGCCGGCGGCAAGGTAGCGCTGCACCAGCACCTGGTCGCTGCCGTAGGAACCGACGCCGCCCAGGAAGGAGCTGATCATGACCGCCCAGAAGTTCATCCGGAACAAGCCCAGGTCGAAATCGAACACCCGCGTGTGTCCGGTGGTTTCCACCCGGCCGTTGAGCCAGGGCGCGCCGACGGGGGACGGTTGCGAAGCCTGCTGCCAGATGCGGGCGAGGTCCCAGTCGAATGCGGCCGCCACACCCACCAGCACCGCGATCAGGCCGATGACGAGCACGAAAAACTGGATGACATCCGTCCACAATACCGCTTTCATCCCACCCAGCACGGTGTAGAGCGTGGTCAGGCCGCCCAGGATCAGGAGGCTGATCACGATGGGCAGCCCCAGCACCTGCGCGAGCACGAGCGTCGCGACGTAAAGCGCCACAGAAAGATGCGTGCCCCGCGTCAGCAGGAAGAGGCCCGATGCCATGGTGCGGACGTGGGGGTTGAACCGGTGCTCCAAAAACTCGTAGACCGTGTAGACATTTTTCCGCGCCAGAAACGGAATGAAAACCAGGGCGACGAAGAGGGCCGCGAAGGGGAAGGCCAGGGTGCCCAGGGCCAGTTGCAGGTCGCCGGTGAACACAATGGCGGCGCAGCCCAGATAGCTGATCGCAGTGGTGTCGGAGCTGTTGATCGAGATCGCCACGGCCCACCACGGTGCGGAGCGTTCCGCGAGGTAGTAGCGCTCGACGGTGTTCTGGCTGCGCGCGAACCACAGCCCCACGCCAAGGCTGGCCATCACGTAGAGGACGAGGATGGAGTAATCGAACAGGGAGAAGTTGGCGTGCATGAGGTATCCGGGTGGGGTGGGGGCGGATGCCGCGCCTGCTGGGGTGGCGATAGCGCCAGCAACGGTCAACTCCGCCGCGGCAGCGGGTGCTCCGGCTCGCGGGCGGGGTCGACCGGCTCCCAACGCCCGGACAGATGACTGCGCTCCGCGGCGGCGACGGTGGCGCAGGACTGTTGGCTGAGGGCGTAGCTCTGCAGCCACGGCTGGCGGCCCTGGGTGGCGTCGACGAAGGTGTTGATCTCCTGATGATACATGGCCTCGAGCACGCTGCCCATGGCGCCGAAGTTCAGCTGGCGGGGCGCCTGGTCGGTGGCGGTCTGCACGGTGAGGTCGCCGGTGTAGATGTCCCAGGTGATCATGCCGCCGGTGCCAAAACAACAGCCGCGGCGATATTCGACGGGGCAGGCCATGGTGATCGTGAGCTGGCCGACGCCGCCGCTTTGCAGGCGCATGGACAGGCTCCAGGTGTCCTCGGTGTCGCCGGGCAGGGCGCCGTATTTTTCATAACGCCCGGCCACCTCGGTGGCGTCACCAAAGATGGGATTGAGCCAGCTCAGCTCGAACGGGATCATTTCGCGGGCGGGTGCGGTGTTGCGGTGGCGCGCGTAATACTCGCTGCCCTCGCTGGCGTGCCAGCCGGGCATGTAGGTGGCCATGAAGAGCTGGTAACTGAGCAGCTGCCCGAGGGCGCTGCGCACCTGTTCGCCGAGCGCCTTGACGACCGGCAGATACCGCAGTGAAGCGGAGGGCGCGCTCACGAGATTTTTTTCGCGCGACACGCGCTCGATCCCGGCCGCGCCGTAGGCCCAGATGTCGGCTTCGATGAAGTGGTGGAGCCCGCGTTCGAGCGCGAGCCGGATGTAATCGCCCTTGGTGCCCGGTGGCGTGGAAATGACGAGCGCCTCGGGACCCCAGGCAAGGGCGTCCTCGAGCCGGCTGAAGACGGCGACGCCAAAACGCTCCTTGGCCCGCAACCGGCGGTCCTCGCGCTCGTCGAAGAGTCCGACCGTGAGGCCGGGGCGCTGATGCAGGTCACGCAGGCGGCGCGTGCCCATGGAACCGGAACCGAGTTGGAGGATTTTCATGGAGGGGAAATCAGGTGAGGCGGGCAAAACCGGCGTGCGCGACCGGACCCTGCAGCGCGGTGCGCACCTCGCCACGGTCGGCGCGTTCGCGCAGCCAGGCGAACACCTGGCCGGCGGCTTGGAGATAGTTTTCGACGTTCGCCGGCGTGTGCGCCGCGGTGGGGTAAAACACGCCGTTGGCGAGGAAACCGTGCGCGAGCATCTCCTGGGTGAACAGCGTCATCAGCGCGCGGCTGTCGTCACCCGCGTCGAAGGCGAAGGTGGCGAGGGCGGGCAGTCCGCCGATTTTCAGGGCGAAGCCGTGGCGTGCGCCGAGCCGCCGCCAGCCGGCGCGCGTGGCCTCGCCGGTTGCGCGGATGCGGCCGACCGCGTCCACCTGCGGCAATTTCCGGAGGGTGGCGAGCGCCGCGGCGGGGCCGATGGACTCGGTCCAGTAAGTGCTGCTGACGAAGGTCTGCTGGGCGGCTTCCATCACGGGCCCGCGGCCGATGATCGCGGCCATGGGAAAGCCGTTGGAGAGGGCTTTGGCGAAGACGGCGAGGTCGGGCGCGACGCCGAGTGTGAGGTGGATGCCGCCGTGGTGGCTGCGCCAGCCTGCGGTGATCTCGTCGAAGATGAGCACCGCGCCGGCCTCGTCGGCGAGGGCGCGGATTTTTTCCAGAAAACCGTCGCGCGGGAAATCGTGGCGCATCGGCTCCATGACGATGGCCGCGAGTTCGCCGGGGTGGGCGGCGACGATGGCTTCGAGCTCAGCGATCTGGTTGTAGTGGAAAGGCAGCGCGGTGCCGCGCAGCGCCGCGGGCACTCCGGCCGGGTCGAGCCCGGGCAGCAGGTGGCCGTTGAGCGCGCCCGTCTCGCCGAGGTTGGCGGCGAGGTACCAGTCACTCCAGCCGTGGTAGCCGCAGAGGGCGATTTTGTCGCGGCGGGTGGCGGCGCGCGCGATGCGGACCGCGATGCTCATGGCTTCGCCGCCGGCGCGGGCGTAGCGGACCTTTTCCGCCCAGGGATGAATTGCGCAGAGCAGCTCCGCCAGCGTCAGTTCGTCGGACGTGTTAAGCGTGCACATGCTGCCGTGCGCGATGCGTGCGGTGACGGCGGCGTTGACGGTCGGATCGGCGTAGCCGAGCAGGCAGCAGCCGATGCCGCAGGAGGTGAAGTCGACAAAGGGGCGGTCGTCCAGGTCCCAGACGGTGCAGCCCTCGGCGCGGCTGTAGTAGGCCGGCCAGTTGTCCGGCAGAAACATCTCGGGGCGTTTGCTCAGCAGCTGCGTGCCGCCGGGGATGCGGCGCTTGGCCCGTTGGTAAAGGTCCTGGCCGGTGCGGCGGGTGGTGGCGGAAGGCGGGGTCATGGTGACGGCAGCAAAGCAGGCCGGACTCAAAGGGCGACGCGAAAGCCGATGGACTGGTGCCGCAGGTCGGGCGGGTCCTCGTGGCGGTAGGCGATCCAGAGGTTCAGATAATTACACGTCAGGTAGGAGCCGCCGCGCAGCACGGGGTTGGCGACCGGATCTTTGCCCGTGGGCTGGTTGACGGCTTTCACTCCGGCACTCACGTCCTCGAAGCGATCGCTGCACCACTCCCAAGCGTTACCGATCATGTCATAAAGACCATAGCCGTTGGGCGGGTAGCTGCCCACGGAACGCGGCGCGGACTGGCCGCCGAAGCTGGCAAGTTCCGGGTCGAGTGAGTTGCCCCACGGGAAGATGCTGTCCGGGCGTCCGCCGCGGGCGGCGTATTCCCATTCGGCGTCGCGAGGCAGGCGGTAAGGCCGGCCGGTGCGGCGCGCGAGCCACGTGCAGTAGGCGGTGGCGTCGTCCCACGAAACACCGACCACCGGCTGCCGGTCGGCGTTGAAGCCGGATTGGTTGAGGTAAGCCGGGGGCGCGCAGCCGGTGTCGAGCAGAAAGAGGCGATACTCGGCGTTGGTGACGTGATGCCGTGCGAGTTGGAATGCGGCCACCTCGGCGATTCTGCCGGTGTGCCAGACCCAGGCGAAATTTGCGCACGGGGGACAGGCGGGCAGGCCCAGGATGAGGCATCCTGAGCATCCAGCTCCCGCTCAACCCGCACGTCCGCACCGTGCACCTCGTCGTCGGCGCCGCCCTCTTTTCCTCCCTCTGCGC
>CAJBES010000087.1 GCA_903952145.1 uncultured Opitutaceae bacterium
AGTTCTGGTTTTCCCCGGCGTGGAAGCACCTGCTGGGTTACGGTGAAGACGAGGTCGCCGACCAAGCTGCCTTTTTCCTTGCCGTCTTGCCACCGGCCGAGGCCGCCGCAGGCTTGGAAAACTGGCTGCTGCAAATCGCCCCCGGCCAGACCTCCCTGCTGGAACCGGTGCGTCTGCAGCACAAGGACGGCACCACCGTTCCCCTCTTGCTCGGTGCGCACCGCTCGCTGAATCGCAAGCGCGAACTCATCCGTCTTACCGGCTTTCTCTGCCCGCTGCCAGCCACCCCCGTCGCCGCGGGTGCAGGTGACTTGCTCGGTGGGCTCACCGCCGACGCCTTCGCCGCCCTTGCCGAAGCCGTGATCCTGACCGATGCCCAGGGAGTTTTGCTCGGGCTGAACACCGCCGCCGAACGCCTGTTGCGCACCACGGCCGCACAGGCGGCCGGCCGGCCGGCCGGCGAGGTCTTCCGCCTCGTCCACCGCGAGAACGGCCACCCGGGGGATGATCCCTGCGCCCTCGCCCTGGCCTCCGAGAACCCGCTGCCCCTTTGTTCGGACCACGGTCTGGCGGTCGGTGACGCCCCCCCCCTGCCTATCGTCTGGAGCGCCCGCGCCTCGTTCGGTGACGGCGGCCGCCCCCGCGGCGTCGTCCTTGTCTTCCGCAATCCCAACGAGATGACCCTCTCCCCTGAAGAGCTCGTGAAGTCCAACCGCTATGAGTCGCTGGCCCTGCTGGCCGGCGGTATCGCGCACGATTTCAATAATCTCCTCACCACCATCTTGGGCGCCGTTTCCCTCGCCAAGGACAACCGCGACTACTCCGCCCTCGCCGACGCCGAGCAGTCCTGCATGACCGCCAAGGGTCTCACAAAACAGCTGCTGGCCTTCGCCAAGGGCGGCGCGGGCGTCCGTATCGTTGTCCCCGTGCCGGCCATATTGCACGACTCGGTGAAGATCGCCGCTGCCGGCAGCACCGCGGAGATCACCGTGGAGGCGGCCGATGACGTCTGGCCTGTGCTCGTGGACCGTTCGCAGATTCTGCAGGTGTTCCAAAACTTCATCGTCAACGCCCTGCAAGCCATGCCCCCCGAGCCGCACCGGGCCCGAGTGCAGCTCCGCGCCGTCAATACCTCCCTCGCCGCCGGCCAGATCGATGGCATCGAGGCTGGCGACTACGTCGAGTTCGAGGTGCGCGACAACGCCGCCGGCATCAAACCGGAAAACCTCGCCAAGATCTTCGACGCTTTCTTCACCACCAAAAAGCACGGCACCGGCCTGGGTCTCGCCACCGTGCTCTCGGTCGTCCGCAAACACGGCGGCCAGATCGCCGTGGACTCCACCGTCGGCACGGGCACGGCGTTCACGGTTTTCCTGCCCCGCGCCGACCAACCCGTCGAAGTGCAAGCCCGGCGCGCCCCTTCGCTGCGTTTCGGCACCGGCCGCGTGCTCTTCATGGATGACGATCCGAAGATCAGCACCCTGACCGCGAACATGCTGCAGAGTTTGGACTATAGGTTTGACCTCGCTAAAAACGGCGACGAGGCGGTCACCTTCTACAAGCGCTACCTCAACATCGGCCGGCCTTACGATGTCGTCATCATGGACCTCACGGTCATCGGCGGCATGGGGGGCGAGGAGTGTTTCAAAATCCTCCGCGAACTCGACCCCGATGTGCGCGCCATCGTTTCCAGCGGCTACGACAACGATGACATGGCCCGCCGCTACCTCGCCCAGGGGTTCTGCGGCTACCTGACGAAGCCCTACCGCGTGACCGACCTCGGCAAGGTCATCAAGACTGTGCTCGGGTGAGCCCGGATGGTGCGGCCCGCCGGTTGCAGCCGACCCCGGTCCATTTCCTGATGCCGCAACGTAAGATTGAAAGATCAGGCGCTGCCTCCACCCTTTGTGACCTGCGATTTTCTTGCCGCTGCCTCGTATGAAATCAAACGACACCTTGGACTATAGGGCATCGCCCTCCCTGATATTTAGGCCCCGCATCCTAGACGTCTTTCGCCGGGGCTACAGCCGGCAGCAAATTGTGGCGGACGCATTTTCCGGGGTTACCGTCGGTCTCATCGCCCTGCCCCTGGCCCTCGCGCTTGGAGTGGCCAGCCTGCCGCCCGGGATTATCACGCCTTTCCCTGCACCGGCCATCGGCATCTACACGGCCATCATTGGCGGCTTGATCGTTTCATTGTTGGGCGGCAGCCGCGTGCAGATTGCCGGACCCACCGCAGCTTTTGTCACCGTCGTGCTGTTGATTGTGGAGAAACATGGCTTCGACGGACTTCTCCTGGCCACCCTGATGGCCGGAGTCATCCTGATCCTAATGGGTGCTTTCGGCCTCGGCACCCTGATAAAATACATCCCCTATCCGGTCACCAGCGGTTTCACGACGGGCATTGCCGTCACCCTGATCACCGGCCAGGCCGCTGCTTTTCTCGGCATCAGCACCGCCGCGTCACCACGGGAATTTGTGGAAAAAGTTCCGTGGCTGCTCTCCCACCTGCCCGGATTGAACCTGCCCACGCTCTTCCTCGCCACCAGCGCCGCCGCTTTCATTCACTTCTGGCCGCGCTGCCGGTCCTTCCTACCGGCCGACCGCATCCCCGGCGCCATTATCGCCATGGTCGCAGCGGCCGTCATGGTGGCTTGGCTGGGCTGGGACCGCACCTTTGGCATCGTCACGGTCGGCTCGGAGTTTGGACCCGACGCCATCCCGCACAGCCTGCCACCCTTCACCTGGCCTGAAATTTCGTTCGCCCGCATCCGCGACCTGATCGGGCCGGCCACGACCATCGCGCTGTTGGGCGCCATTGAGTCCCTCCTTTCCGCCGTAGTCGCTGACGGCCTCATCAATGACCGGCACGATTCCAACACCGAGTTGATTGCTCAGGGCGTGGCCAACCTCGTCTGCCCGTTTTTCTGCGGCCTGCCCGTCACCGGCGCGATCGCCCGCACCTCCGCCAACGTCAAGGCAGGCGGACGCACCCCGGTGGCCGGCATGGTCCACGCCCTTACCCTGGTGTGCATCGTGTTGGCCTTTTCGTCCTTTGCGCAGTTTGTGCCCATGGGGGTCATCGCCGCGGTACTCATGGTCGTGGCGCTCCGCATGGGCGAATGGCACGAACTGACCCGCCTGCGCAAGATGCCCCGCAGCGACGCACTCGTCATGCTGACGACCTTCAGCCTGACCGTCATCTTCGACCTCGTGGTCGCCGTCGAGGTGGGCATGATGCTCGCCGCCGTGCTCTTCATCAAGCGCATGGCCGAGACCACGGAGATCTCGCCGATCACCGCCCGCGACGAGCTGGAAACCCAGGAGCAGATCGCCCACGGCAAGGATATCCCCGAGGGCGTGGTGGTGTTCCGCATCTTCGGCCCGTTCTTTTTTGGCGCTGCAGAGAAGATGGAGGACGCACTCCAGCGTGTCGGCGGGCTGCCCAAGGTGCTCATCTTGCGCATGCAACTCGTACCCGCCATGGACGACACCGCCCTGAACGCCCTTGAGAGTATCGTCGAGCGTATGCAGGCGGCGAAAGGCACGGTGATTCTCAGCGGCCCGCACCGCCAGCCGCTCGACATGATGATGAAGGCCGGGTTCATCCAACGCCTCGATCGGCGCAATATTCGCGCGCATTTCGACGATGCCCTCATTCGCGCCCGGGAAATTCTTGCGACCAACGGACCGTCACCGGCCCGCCCCACTACCTGAGCAGAACCGGCCCCTCGCCAGTTTATTCCCGCCAGGTGAAGGCGTGGCACAGCGCCACCCCGGCTGCGTCGGCCTCGTCGCTCGCCAGCGGCCGCCCGTGGCCCAGGAGCGACATCACGGTGCGCGTCATCTGCTCCTTGCTCGCCCGACCCGCACCAACGACGGCCATTTTCACGCGCAACGGGGCGTATTCAAAAACCGGCAGGTTGCGCAAGGCCGCCGCGGAGATCGCGGCGCCGCGCGCCGCGCCAAGGATCTGCGCCGTCTGGAAGTTCTGCACGTAGATGGTCTGTTCCAGTGCCACGTGCCGCACGTCAAAGTCACCGAGGAAGCCCGCCACCGCCCGGTGGATTTCACCGAGGGCGTGCGCCATGGGAAACTGCGTTGCCACCTTCACCGTCTGGCACCGCAGCAACACCGGTTGGCGTCCGGGCGTGAACTCGACGAGTGCGAGCCCCGTGCCGCGCAGCGAGGGGTCGATGCCCAATACCTGGCCGGCAAAAGGGATGCGGGCGGCCGTCGACGCCGATGCGCCCTTCGCGGCTGGCACGGCTCGACCGGCCAGCTTCGCCGCCCACATCTGCCTGACATTCATTCGCGCCATAGGTGTGCCCACGGAATACACGGAACCCGTTGAAATGGAATCAGGATGTTTTGCCGTGGCTGACGGGCGCACCGCGGCCCATGTCCGGTCATTAAAACAAAAGCTTGAGCCCCGCCAAACCCGCCAGCGCCAGCGCGAGGGTTTCAAACAGCCGCTGGTTGATCTTCGGGAGGATCATTTTCCCCAGCAGCGCCCCCGCCAGCACCGCGGGTGCGAGCCAGAGGTTGAACGTGAAACTCGCCGCATTCACCAACCCGAGATCCACCATGAACGGCACCTTGAACAGGTTCATCAGCATGAAAAACACGGCGCCCGTGCCCATGTATTCCATTTTCGGCAGCCGCATGGCGAGCAGGTAGATGGCCATGAGCGGGCCCGCCGCGTTGGCCACCAGCGTGGTGAACCCCGCCAGCACGCCGATCGTCGGCGCAAACCACGCCCCGTGTTCCGCCAGTTCACCCGCCTTGCGCCGCCGCCAGCAATGCGTGGCCAGGAGTGCGAGAATGATGCCGCCGATCAGTCCCTGCGCCTGCCGGTCGTTAATCCGACCCATGGCAAAATATCCCGCCACGACGCCGACCGCCGTCCAGGGAAACAGCTTCCAAAGGTGGCGCCACTGCGCGTGCTGCCGGTAGGCGAGCACCGCCACCACATCCGCGAACACCAGCATCGGCAGCACGACGCCACTGGCCTCGCGCGCCGGCATGAGGTTGGCAAAAATAACGACCGCCAGCATACCCAGTCCGCCAAGGCCGGTTTTGGCCAGTCCGATGGCCAGCGCCCCGACGATCGCCAGCCCCCATTGCGACAGTTCGAAGCTCATACCGGCGCCTCCGCCCTGGCGGTCGTTTCCTCAAATCTGCCCGCGACCACAGCGAAAATCTGCCAGTTGCCAAACGCGGCTTCCGGCGGCACCGTGCCGGTGGCGATCACCTGCAGTTCCGGATCAATCGCCGCCCAGAACCGCCGCCGCCGCACCGGGTCGAGTTCGCCGAGCACATCGTCCGCCAGCAGCACCGGCCGCACCCCGCTTTTCTGCCGGCACCACTCGGCCTGCGCCAGCCGCAGTGCAAGCACCAGCGAGCGTTGCTGACCCTCCGAGGCGAAATCCTTTGCCCCCGCTCCGCGCACGATGAAATCTATGTCGTCCCGGTGCGGGCCGGAGAGCGTCGTGCGAAACTGCAGGTCGCGCCCCCGCCCGGCCTCCCACCTTGCCCGCAGTGCGTTGGCGTCCGGTTGCGCAAAGTTCGGCTTGTAGACCATGCCAGCCGGTTCCGCCTCATCAGCTAACCGCGCATAAAATTCCGCCAGCAACGCGCCCATTTCCGCCAGCCCGGCCGCCCGGCGCGTGATCAGCTCCGCCCCCGCCGGCGCAAGCGCGTGTTCAAAAGCCGCCAGCTCGTCCGCCGCCGCACCGACCTTGAGGAGACTGTTCCGCTCCGCCAGCGCCCGGTGATAGGTCTGCAGCGCCCGCAGATAGTGCACGTCCATCGCGGCGAGGGTCAGATCGAGCCAACGCCGCCGCACGGCGGGGGCCCCGCGCGTCAGCCACAGATCCTGCGACGTGAACACCAC
>CAJBES010000088.1 GCA_903952145.1 uncultured Opitutaceae bacterium
GACGACACCGCCGTCCTTGCACTTTCATTTATTCGTGATCAGGCGGGCAGAACTTTTACCGCGCGCGAAAGCATGGATTTCATCGTAGGCGCCTCGCCTCATCCGGTATATACCGTCTGGGATTTCTATATGGCGCCCGGCGCGGTGGGTGGCAAGCTATTGAGCGGGCATTTGCAGGGGGTAGGGTCATCATTGCATTTGACTTCAACTCGATGTTCGCAGATTGCATGAGGGGCGATTTTTGCGAGCCGAGATCCATACGCTACAGGACATTCGCAGACGTTACCGTTGGCCCGGAAGAGCTAGATGAGGGAATTTACCGGGTGGTGCTCCGAGGGGCTAACGATGGCTTCTTCCTCGACAAGCACCCTTTCCTGTACAAACGCTTAGAGTCAGTGGCTGCAAAAACCCGAGGCCTCCTGCAAGCTCTTTGCGATCGTCGGCATTCCGCTTTCCACCAACCCTGTATTGCACAAGGCAGAGGGTTTTTAGCTTGGCGGACGCGGCGCACTGTGGTTGATAAGTGGCGCAGCACCGCCCGCCGCGACCGGTAGGCTAAAAATCCTGTTGTGCTAAACCAGCGCGTTGGCGGGGGTGCTATGGGGATTGAATCTGAGGGGCGCGGTCGAAGCGCCAAGCTGAGCGAAGCGTTCCGCATGCCGACGAAGGCCAAGCATGAATTCCCTGGCCGGACATCGGCTGCCGGCGGGTCGCGACATGCCCTTTGGCGGGCAAATTCGACCGGGACTGTGCGCTTTCGGCGGGGACCCGCCTGTGCTGGCCAAAGGAACCCCGCCGTTTCTCGAGGCCCTGCCGGAAACGTTCAATCGCACGGGTGGGTGGGGGGTTCATGAGCGATTTCTCGGCGGTCCGCGGGGCAAGGTGCCCGGCAGAAACGTCTCGATGCACACCATCTGACCTTGACCGCACTGTGGACAATCCCGCAATGATTTTCCGGTGAGCAACTGGTAGCGGTCGCGGTAGTCGGGAGGCGCTTCGGGAACAGGGATGATCGGAGCGTGTTCGGCCAGCAATTCCCGGCATCGTTCAAGTTTGACCGCACGGTAGCGGTTGGCCAGGAAACCGTAATGCCGAATCCGTTGAAAGCCACTCGGCAGTACATGCAGGAGAAACCGGCGAATGAATTCCTGCGCTGCCAGTAGCATCACCTTCGGGCGCGATTCGTGGCGGTAGTCCTTCCAATGAAACCTGACGTGATCATCAGCGAAGTCGATCAAGCGATTATTGGAAATCGCGACGCGATGCGTGTAGCGACCGAGATACTCGAGAACATGTCGGGGGCCGCCAAACGGGGGCTTGGCATAGACCACCCACTCGGCTTGCCGCAACGGCGCCAAATAGCGGGCGAAGGCGGCGGGTGTCTGAAGTTCTTTAAGCGCGTGATAAAAGTGCAGGTGGCCGGCGCCAAACGCACGCTGCAATTGTTCCAGAAACAGCCGGCGGAAGAGTCGCGAGAGCACGCGCACCGGCAGAAAGAAGCCTGGGCGACAGGAAATCCAGCGCTCACCATCGTCGCTCAGGCCACCGCCTGGGACCACGCAGTGCAAGTGCGGATGGTGCAACAGATTCTGCCCCCAGGTATGCAGGACACCAATGAAACCGATCTCGGCACCCAGGTGCTTTGGATCGGCCGCGATCGTGCGCAAGGTCTCTGCGGTGGCATGAAACAGGAGGTCGTAGACCACGGCCTTGTTCTGGTAAGCAATCGCCGCAACCGCCTCGGGCAGCGTAAAGACGACGTGGAAATACTGCGTTGGGATGAGGTCGGCCTGGCGATCGTCCAGCCATTGCGCACGCACCAGGGACTGGCACTTCGGGCAGTGGCGATTTCTGCAACTGTTGAAGGAAATGCGCAGGTGACCGCAGGTATCGCACTGCTCGACATGTCCGCCGAGTGCAGCAGTACGGCAAAGCTCGATCGCGCTCATAACGCGGCGTTGTCCTCGGCTGAGGACTGTCGCGTGTTGCTGTCGGTAAGCCGGCCCGGCGTGGCGAAAGATGTCCGCCACCTCGAGCCCGGTGGTACGCACCGATGACCTCAGAAATGGAGGGGTGGCGTCGATGTCGGCGTTGGCGGCACAACCTGCGGCAGCAGATCGAAGGGGCTGGTCGTCGCGCAGACCGTGGTGGTGGCGACCTTCAGGTAGCGTGAAGTGGTGGCCAGACTACGGTGACCCAGGAGGAACTGGATGGTGCGCAAATCGGCGCCGGATTCGAGGAGGTGAGTTGCGAAAGCGTGCCGAAGCGAGTGTGGTGTGATCGGCTTGCTGATCCCTGACGCCCGTTGCGCCTTTCGACAGGCCAGTTCAACCGCGTTGCGGGTGATCGGTTGGTCGGGCCGGTCGCCCGGAAACAGCCACAGCCTCGGATGAACAACTTTCCAGTAGGCACGCAACTCTTCGAGCAGGCGTGGCGAAAGCATCACAAATCGATCCTTGCGGCCTTTGCCTTGATCAACACGCAGCATCATCCGCTGGCTGTCGATATCGGTCGCCTTGAGGTGCGTGGCTTCGGAGACGCGCAAGCCGCCCGCATAGGCGGTCATCAAAATCGCTCGGTGCTTGAGGTTGTCGATCGAGGCGAGGAAGTGCATCACTTCCTCCGGGCTGAGAATTACCGGCAGCCGGAAGGGTCGCTTGGGCATCGGGATCTCATCAATGGCCCAGGCACGCTTGAGCGTCACTTTGTACAGAAAGCGCAGCGCGCCCGTCGCGACACTGACACTGCTGGCCGACAGCCTTCGCGTTTGTGTCAGATGGAGCTGATAGGCGCGAATCTCTTCCGGACCCAGGTCTTCCGGCGCTCGATGAAAGTACTTCGCGTACGAGATGATCTGCTGGATATAGGACGATTGCGTATTCTCGGCAAGATTGCGGATCGCCATGTCTTCGAGCATCCGCTGGCGTAGAGGGGTCATGGTCGGGCTCCTTATCGGGATTGAGGGAA
>CAJBES010000089.1 GCA_903952145.1 uncultured Opitutaceae bacterium
AGTGAATGCGCCAATGTAAAAGGGTGTCCTGTGGTCGCGGTGAACGGATGGCATACCGAAGGCATATCACCCACTACTCAGAACACAACTCAGAACAACGCCAAGAAACACAGAAGACGCAGAATGAAGGAAATCAGCAATTTACAAAAGCACCTAGGCGCATAAGGCTTTCGAGAGTTCGAGTCTCTTCGCCCGCTCCATTTGATGAAAGCGCCCAGTGGTGACACTGGGCGCTTTTTTGCGCCCTAAGGCGACAGACTCCCGCGGGTTACAAATTTCAAGTTCCTGCCGCATTGCGTCAGGTGGCGACAGCTCGCGACCCGAAAAGACCCCTGTTTGTGCGTCTCTTTGTGCGCTTCCCTGTGCGCCTGCTACGAGTGAAACGCGGACATTTTGTGTGCTTCTTGCCGGGATTTGGAGCGACGGCAGGCGCGCCGACTCCTGAATGATGGGCAGCTGGGCCACGTCCGTGTAAACGCCCATAGTGAGCTTCATGTCGCTGTGCCGCATGAGTTCCATGGCCACCCGAGGGGAAACGCCCGAGGCCGCCAGCATCGTGCCGTAGGTTTTACGCAAGGCGTGGAGGTCGACTCTTCGTCCTCGCACATCCTCAAACGGAATTTCGGCTGCCGCCAAATCGCGTTTGAAGGTGGGAATCCGCGGCACCATCCCCCGAAATGCCCACGCGTCGGGCTTAACATCGGCTGGCCGAACCGCGAGAATGGCGGCGGTGAGTTCAGGCCGCAGGAAGTGGATCGATTCCCTGCGATTCTTGGACAGCAACGACGGAAGCCGCAACCGCGCGGGCGTTACTCCGAAATCGAAATCGCCCCATTTGAGGCCATTCAGTTCGTTGCGGCGGAGTCCGGTATACATCAGGGCGAGGTACACGAGCGCACGACGGGGCGGCGCTTTCGCCAGCAGTCGCTGCGCCTCATCCACTGACAGCGACCGGCGGAAGCCGCCAATATTGGGGTTGGAGACTTTGCGCACGGTTTCCAGTGGATCGACGAGGATGAACCGTTTGCGTTTCATCCACAGGAGAAATGTCCGCATGGTGCCGAGAAAATCGTTGACCGACTTCGGCGACAACCCGCTCTCGTCGCGCCAGGCAGTGAACGATTGCGCAGTGATATCGCGGATCGTCGTCCACTGGCAGCGTCCGAAAAGTTTCGGGAGACTGAGGCGGTATTTGCCAAGGGTGTTGGCGGATAGGCGAGCCGCCTCGCACGCCACAAGGAACGCCTTGTGGTGCTCAGTCAGCAGGACCCTTCCGGCCTCACGCGTCGGCTTTGGGATACCGACGCCGTGTGCTTCCCGTTCCAAATCGGTTACGAGGTCGCGAAGTTTATGGTCCGCGACCCGCTTGTCGGTGACATGGAGCGGGAATCGCCGGGCCTTGGGCCATTCGTCGAGCCGGATGCGGGCGGACCACAGGCGGGATTTATCGCCGTCGCGCGAAGGCTGGAAAAGATAGGCGATCATGACTGGCCGATTCTATCGCCGCGTTGCCGGCGGAGTTGCTCAAGGTAGCCAGCGATGTCTACGCGCGATACACGTGAAGAGCGGCCGATTTTCAGAGGCGCGGGAAAAGAGCCGCCAGCGATCAGTCGATCCAGAGTTCGCTTGGAAATCGCGAGCGAACGGGCGGTCTGTTGCAGGGTGAGGAGTGCGGGCTCGTCGGGCTCAAAGGATAGAGAATTCGTTCGTTGCATATTCGGGGAGGGGTGGCCGTCAGCTCTTGACGCGCGCTCTTCCGAATACGTGCATCCCTGCCAACGGAGGTTGATGAACTTCACCGGGGGATCGCGGTTGCCATTCAGGCCCGGGACCGTTTCCGTGACACAGCGAACGTATGGGTAATGCGCGTTAAATGGCGAGACAATTTCCACCATCATGGGCATGGCAACCGAGGGTCAAGACAGCGCAGTTAAGCATTTTGGCCGCTAGGAAAATATTCAGGAAGAGGGAGGGATTCGAGCCCTTCGCCGCCTCGAAGCTAAGTCGCCTAATTAGCGCGGACCTAGTTGATGGTTAATGTTTTCTAGCGGAAAGATGAGAGCAGAAAACTGCAGTGAGTTGAAGCTAAAAACAGATTTTTGGCAACCTGTGGACAACCTGATTTGCTCACAGCATGCGGTATAGCCTGGATCGCTCGGCAGCAGTTCCCGGAGGTGGTGGAAAGTCTGCCGATCCACGTCCCGTGTCTCCGGGGAAGCGACCAGGCCGGCCGTAGCTTTGACCTTTTCATACCAGCGGTCGCGGTGCCCAGTTCCTCCAGTGTATTTGTTGCCCTTCGGGTGCTTGGCATTGTAGTGACCTACATCCGCATGGCAGTCGAAGCAGAACGGAATGCAGTTATCCAAGGTATCCGCCCCGCCTTGCGCTTCCGGAACGATATGATTACATTCCATTTTTGTGCCGCAAAACTTATGGCAGATGCAGCAGCATCGTCCGCACGCGATCGGCGCTTCGCTTTTGACTGGAGGGGGAATGCCATGGCTGGATCAGTGTTTGGCCATCGCGTTGATGCGGACTTCGACCACCCGCAGTCGCTCCCACAAGTCATCGAAAGCCGGCGGGCTGGCCGTGAAAAATTCCTGCATCTTGGCGTAGTCCGCTTCCGCCTCGGCGCGGCGGGCTTCCGGCGGCACCAGCCGGAAGCTGCCGGGTTTGGCGCTCGCATAGTCCGACCACGAACTGGCGAAAAACAGGTTCTTGAACCGCGTCACGCGTGCCAGCAGGTCGGGTCGGGCCAAGGCACGGGTTCCGGCGGCGGTCTCGGCCAGGAGCACGGTATCGTAATAGTGCCGACTGGAGCGTTCATTGAAGGGCTTTGCCGCGGGGCGCAGGCAGGCATCGTGCAGGATGGTCGCTTTCTCCCAGAATGTGCGCTCGGCCTCCATTGCCACGACGACGACCTCCTTGAGTGTGAGAGCATCGGGAAATTGCTCCGCGATCATCGGCCTCACGGGATGTTCACCGATTGGCTGCTGATCGGTCAGCGAGCCGAATTCGATTTTCACGGCGGGCGGCACATAGCTCCTGTAGGTCGCGGCGTGGGGATGCTCGAACAGCACGACCGGCGAATGCGTGACCGCGTCCACTGACATGATGAGCTTCCAGAGTTTCCCGGGAGGGCCGAGTTCCTCGCGGATCGACGCTTCCAGTAACGGCGCGTAACGCTCACGCACCGCCTGGATGCAGAGGTCTTCCAGTTTCTCCATGCGCTTGTCCCGTTGCGTTTTCGTGTCCGACTCCTCCAGCCAGGACTCGTCGATGCCAAGGAGGGCGGGACTGACCGACAGGTCGATGTCTTCGGAGAAGCGGTGGATGACGCCGAAGACCTTGGAGAGTGAGGTGCCGCCTTTGAACACGAGGTGACTTTTGAACGCGTCCAGCGTGAACAGCCGGCCCAGGAGCCAGCAGACCCAGAAATCCTTTTCGACCATCCACGC
>CAJBES010000090.1 GCA_903952145.1 uncultured Opitutaceae bacterium
ACCGGGAGATCACGAGGCAGTCCATCAAGAGGCATAGGCTCTACACCCAAATTCTCCACATATAAATTCATAGCTTTATGGATATGAAGTGACTTCAATACATCACCACGAAACACGAGCATCCCTGCTCCTGAGGCATACACAGGTATTGATCGATCAAACGGCTCAACTAAATAGCGACGACCAAAAGCTACATATGATGCGTTCTTACACTCTGAGCAAATAACATAGTAGACCTTTTCACTCCCGCGAACAGTTATATGAAATTTGCATCTAAGAACAACGTAGCCCATCCTTCTTTCGAGATTCGTATGTACGTCGTAAATCTCAAACAAATTTTTGCAGTCCGCTCCCAATACATCTTCTACTGCACGATAGAAAGTCTTCGACACTAACGTCAAGTTTGTGTCCCATACTGAAGTAATCGACGCTCTTGGCGGCAAATATTTTAGCACAATATCTGTTTCCTCAAGCGAGGTTCTATATGTCAAACACTTGCGACATTGCCACAAACCGTTTGCATACTGTTTATCCAATCGCGCACAGTCTGTGCGTCCTAAAAGCAAATAAAAAGTAGAATCACTTAAGGATTGAAGACATTCTTCCATAAATCCCCCATAACCTTGGTTCCATTGATTTTGTCAAATTCGCGAGTTGCATCCGCTAGGGCATTGAATGCTTTTTGTTTAGCGTCATCATTTTTAAGAATCAAAGTCCATTCCTCTGATGACAAGAATCTGCCGTTTTGACGAACTGGAAGTCCAGCCATTTTGAGCTTTGCCTCAATCATGCTGTGTAGTTCATTATGCAGACCTCTGGGAAGCAGAGTCAAGTTCTGGCCGAAATCACCCCTGTGCTGACTAGCCATTTATGAGCACCTCTTGACGTTAAAAAGGGGTAACACATGTTTTCTCTTCTCAGTGATGTGGCCGCTTTCCAGCAACCACTCTTCAACGACGATTCGCCAGGCTGACCTAGCCTGCCGCGGGGTGTCGCCCCCCTTTTGAGCCAGCAGTTTCGCGGCTCTCGCCTTGAGTTCGGCTGCCAGCTTAACTCGTTTACGCTTACTCATAATAGCAAAGCGATCTCCCGAATGGAAGACTCCGCACGCACATTTTCCATGGAGGTTTTTCCGTGGCTTGTGGTTGAGGTTGCCGATCGCCCGGGCGACATGCGCCGAGGCGTGGCCTTGGGGGCATGGAGCCGGGACGTCGTACTTTTCAAGTTCAGCCTGTATCTCGTTCTGTGAGCCCTCCACTCCGCCGTTGTAACGGGGATAGTATTCTGGACTGTTGAGCGGCAGCACCCAGTGCTCATCGAGCAGCGCCTTGACGGCCGAGCCGTTTTCGTTTTTAGCGTTGTCCCGTTTCAGCAGGATGGGCGCTCCCTGACTTGCGAACGTCGCTCCCAGTTTTTCCGCCATCCATAGGTCCGTGGGCACGCTGACCGAGGCGTGGGCGTCCAGGTAGCCGGAGGCCTGATCCCGCATGGTCTGCACATTATAGACCGAACCCCCGAGCTTCACTTCGACGGTGTCGGTCGCCATGACCGTCCCCGGCCGGTTCCACCGGAACCGCTTGATGACGTCCTTGCGCATGCGCGAGACCATACTCCTGACCCTGCGGATGCGTTTATAAAGATCTCTCCTTGAGATGCTCGACCTGAACTTCTCATAAAGCCCGCCTGTGCCGTGCGTGCGCTTTTCACCGTGGGCCAGCGCGAGGATCTCGGAGAACAGCTTGGACTCGTCAAGGGGCTCGACAGGCCTGGGTCCCGGGTTGGATACCAGGGGCAAGCCCACCGAGGCCCGGCGCATCCAGCGGCGGAAGGTGGAGTAAGCGAGCCCTGCGGCCGCGCAGATCTGCGCGGCCGGGGCTCTTGTCTTCTTACTTATTTCGATGATGCGTTGCAAGGTTTCTTCCGCCCTTTTTTTTTACTGCGTTTTTTAACTTTCTGGCCAGTCAGGCCGGAAGACGCCTTGAGGATCATGACCGAGCATTCCAGCTGCCTGATCCGTTTCACCTGTTCCGCGGACGTCTTCCGGAGCTTTTGAAGTTCCGGGTCCACCGCAGGTTTCCGCGGGCGGCCGGGCTCCCCGTGCGTCATGGACTGGAGCAGGGCGTTGAGCCCCGCCTTCTGCCAACTGTGCCATGACTTGCGGGAGATTCCGAGCGTCTGCGCCGCCTCGCTGGCGGTCTTCCTGCCGGCCATCACGTCCAGCAGGAGCTGGGCCCGCAGGGCTGCCTCCTTCTCTTGCCTGACTGCCTTCCTCATGGTGCGCGCCTCCCTTCATGCTATTATCATAGCCAGCCGCCGCCACGGCCGCAAGCATTTCAAGCAGGCGCGCCGCGAGCTCGGGCGTGAGCGTGAACCCGGGGCTCAGGGCTGGGGCCGGGGCGCCGGGGCTTCTTCCCTCGGCTGCTTCGGGGGCCTCCCGGGACCCGGGCTCCTCCTCCACGGGATCTCCTGCCCTGACGGGCTCCTCGCCGCCGCCTTGCGCTCCAGCAGGCCCTGCAGCCTCGGGCTCAGGGGCGAGCTCGCGCGCTCCGCTTTCCGCTTCGGCTCGAGGGCCTGCATCATCCCCTCCATGGCCTGTTCCTGCCAGAGGTTCAGCACGTTCCATGTCGTGTTCATCTCCTTGCATAGCTCCGACCCCGTGCTGCGTTCCGTCCACAGGGCCAGCACCGCCCGGCACTTCTCCTGCGCCGTGTGCCTGTATGGCCGTCCCTCTTTCAATAGATCCTGCACCGTCTTTTCCGTTTTCGCCTCCGACTTCGTTTCCATTTTCGTCTTCATGTGTTGTCACCTTTCCTTGTTGGAGGTCGCACAGGACCTCGCTCTTCTGATTGTTTTCTCCGTCTCCGACCGTCATCAGGAGTTTCCCTTTTGACGCTTGCATGACCACCGACTGTCCGTCCACCCGCCCGACCATGTAGAACGGCTTCTGGGGTTTACCCCTCAGCGCCAGCTCGACGAGGTTGTCCTCGATGCCCCGCTCGATCACCTTGCGCAGATCGCTGCGCACTTCGAAGAAGCGGTCGGCCGGACACATCCCGCCGATGCCCTGGTGGGGTCTCTTGTGGTTGTAGTGTTTTACCCAGATCGCCACGCGCTCGACGGCCTGCTCGAAGCTGTCGAACTGGGTGCGGCTGAGGAACTCACCATTAATGTTCTGCCAGAACCGCTCGATCTTGCCGAGGGTCATGGGATGGTGGGGCTGCGACTTGATGTGCTTGACCCTGTCCTTCTTGAGCTCCTGCTCGAACCGGGTGTTCCCACGCCACGCCGTGTACTGGCGCCCGTTGTCCGTCAGCATCTCGCAGGGGACACCGTATTCGCCGACCGCGCGGCGGTACGTCTCGAGGACATGCTCCGCGGTCTGGCTCCTGAAGAGCCCCAGCGAGACGATGTACCGCGAGTAGTCGTCGATGAACCCGATGAGGTAGGCGTTCTTGCCTCCCAGCCGGAAGGTGAAGATGTCCGTCTGCCAGAGCTGGTTCGGGGTTGACCGCTCGAAGAAGCGCGGCTTGGTCGGCATCTTCGCGGGGCGCGGAGGTTTTGTCTCGATCATGTCGCAGGCCTTCAGGGTCTGCCTGACCGTCTCGGGGCTCCCGGGAAGGTGGAGCACCCGCTTCAGGAACTGGGATATCTTTGTGACGCCCCAGGTCGGCTCTGCGCGCTTCGTGCTTGCGATGATCCCTTTGACCGCCTTGGGGATCTGCTCGCGCCCCTTACGGAGCCCGATCCTGACCTTGAGCCCGGCGTCCCCGGACTTCTTGTAGCGGACGACCCACTCGTGCACCGTGTCCTTACAGACCCCGCTGTCCTCCTCAATCTGCCTCAGGGGGATGCGCTTGTCAATGTGTAGCAGGACCAGTTTCTTGCGCAGTTCAAACGGGTATGTGTGGACGCGCGGACGGCCGTCGGCCAGCTTTATATGCGCCCGCTTGCCCGTCGCGCGCGCGCGCCCGGGCCCGGGCGTATCCTTTCCTTCTTTTTCGCTCGGTTCCTCACCAAGCTCTTCTTCTCCTTCATGGAGGTTCTCCGGTCCAGCTTCAGGGACCTCCTCCCATGCTACTTCTGTATCTTCTTTCATGACACTCCTTCCGGTTCTCTATGAGAACCTTGTTTGGAGTGTTACCCTATTTTAAATTTTTGAGACGATCATAATCTGGTTGTTAGCACAGGATTTGGCTGCGGCGGTACGGACAAGTTCTGAGGAAGATGACTTGGAGAGGGTTTCAAGCGCGGTGCGGGCGGATGCAAGATGGGACATGCCGGCAAGACGGGAGGCGGTGATAAGCGCAGCCTCGCTCGCGGAAGTATCGCAGAGCACGGCCAGGATGCGGGAGTCGAGCTCCTCGCGAGGAAAGGCATCTGGCTCTGAGGCGAGGATGGTGTTAAGTCCGAGCAGGGCCGTACCCGGCCAGGTGCTACCCCCTGCCGAACTGGCGCCTTTCAGGGTGGCCAGAGCCAGTTCCCGGGCTGCAGGCGCATCAGGGTCCGACTCAACGCGGCCAGCGAGGTTGAGATAGCCGGAGGTCAACATCTGGAGGCAGTAGTCGCGCCAAACCTCATCCTGAGAAGCGTCGGCATGCTGGACAGCGAGGTCAGCCAGGAACTCGGAAGGGAAGGCGGGTTGCTGTAAAAGAATGTCCGCCGCGACATTTTTAATGCCGTTGAACTCGAGGGCTGAGAGCATGTTGGAAGGGTTGTAAGGGATGGAGACAAGGACTCGCAATGTCTCGACCTGATTTGAGGAAAGGATGAACGGAAGCTGCCTCAAGGTTGCCATGCTGCCCATATAATCGGTCGCTTTTGGGCCTAGCAGACTGACAAACGGGGAAACTTTGTTTGTGGCG
>CAJBES010000091.1 GCA_903952145.1 uncultured Opitutaceae bacterium
GCTGGCGCCCCTTATAGGTGGCCCCCAGCGCGTGTGCCGCATCCTCCTGCACAAAGATGTCGTGCTCTCCGGCCAATTGCATGATCGGATCCATGTCGCACGCGTAGCCGCCGAGATGCACCGGCACGATCATCCGAGTGCGGGGCGTGATCTTGCGCGCCACATCGGCGGGATCCAACCCGAGCGTGTCGGGATCAATGTCGGCAAAAACCACCTTCGCGCCGATCATCAGCGGATACGCCACCGTGGCGATAAAAGTCAGGGCAGGAACAATCACCTCGTCGCCCGGTCCCACGCCTCCGAGCTTGTAGGCGGTTTCCATTCCCGTGGTCCAGTTGCACGTAAAACTGGCATATTTGACTCCCAGTTGTTCGCGGGCCAACTCTTCGGCTTTTTCCACTTCGCGGCCTAGCGTCAGCTTGCTGGCGCTGCGTCCTGCGGCGAAGAGCCCCTCCAATCCCCGGCCGATCTCCCCCAGAGCCTCTCCATAAGCAGCGTCGTTTTCGCCGGACGGAGGGAAAAGAAATTTCACGACTGCCAGCGCATCCGATGGGTTGTATCGCTCCCCGACAGCATGCCAAGGGATCCTCGCTCCCTCAACGGCATAGCGAAAATCGCCGGGGTTCGGTTTCTTTGGTTTTTCTCTGTTGGAACTCATGGTAAAAGAAGCGTGCTTGCAGGAACGTCAACTTTTATGTTCGGAAACCAAACAAACGCAAGGTATTTAATTCGCGATCCTGAAATGCCGGGTTCCAGCCGCCGTATTTTGCGTGGCATCTTGTGTGGTGCTGGCAGTCGTGCCGGCCTTCAAAAGGCGCTCGGCCTGAGCCCGGGCACGATCTCCGAGCAAATTGCCGGCATGGTTCGTGCGGGGTTGCTGGTGGAGGCGGCGGCACCAAGCAACGCGTCCCGCGGACGACCCCGGATCGGGCTCCAAGCTCATCCCCGGACTTTCGCCGCTGCGGGTTTGGATTTCGGATCGGGCCATTTGCGCGGGGGCCTTTTCTCGGCAGACGGGCAGGTGCTGGGCTGGTTGGAAATCAGCCGCGTCTGGAACCACGCGGAGGAGGCGTTGGGAGCGGCGAAGCTCATGTTGCCGCGACTGCTGGCGGCACTGCCGCTCGGAACTCCGCTGCTCGGTTTAGGTATTGCCGACCCCGGAATGGTGGAGACGGGCAGCGGGCGAAGTCTTGGCGCAGTGCATATTCCCGGCTGGCAGGATTTCCGCCTGGCCGATGTCATGACGGTCTGTGGGCCGCGAGTGGTTGTGCGGCCTTCCGCGCAAATGAAAGGCTTGGCCGAGATGCTGCACGGCGGATTGCGGGGTGTGCGCAACGGCGTATTTTTGGACTTGGGTATGGGTGTGGGGGCGGCTCTGATGCTCGAGGGCCATGTGCTTGGTGGACACCGCGGCCTGGCTGGAGAATTCGGCCATGTTTGTGTAAATCCAAGCGGTCTCGACTGCACTTGCGGGGGGCGGGGATGTCTGGAAACGGAGTGCAGTGGCCGGGCGATTGCTTCAGCCGCCGCCAAAGCCCGGACTGACGGAACGCTGCTCGGCAATTCCCTTTTGCTTCGCGGGCGCTCCCCTGACGCCCAGGCAGTCGCCCGTGCCGCGCTCGCAGGCGATCCTCTGGCCAGGAAGATCTATGGACGGGCAGGGCGGATGCTCGGTATCGCCTTGGGGGGCTTAATCAACCTGCTTGATCCGGAATACGTGATAGTTGGAGGAGGTCTGTCCGCAGCGGGAGATCTGCTGATGGACC
>CAJBES010000092.1 GCA_903952145.1 uncultured Opitutaceae bacterium
CTGTAGCTTCCTTGGGGCTGCTGGCAGCCAGCTCGAGGTCGTGCAGCAGCCCGTCCTTCAGGCCGTAAATCCAGCCGTGGACGGTGAGCCCCTGCCCGCGTGCCCAAGCATCGCGCACGATCGAGGTCTGGCAGACATTGGCCATCTGCTCGATGACATTGAATTCGCACAATCGCGCGCATCGCGCCGTCTCGTCCGGCAGCCGGCAGAGACAGGCGTCATGTTTTTCCCTCACGTCCTGCACATGCCGCAACCAATTCTCGGCCAGTCCGACCCGCTCACAACGCAGGGCCGCCCGCACGCCGCCGCAACCGTAGTGCCCGACCACCATGATGTGCTTCACCTTCAGCAAATCGACCGCAAACTGGATCACGCTCAGGCAGTTCAAGTCGGTATGCACCACGACGTTCGCAATGTTGCGATGGACAAATACCTCGCCGGGGAGCAGCCCGATGATCTCCTTCGCCGGCACCCGGCTGTCGGAGCAGCCGATCCAAAGATATTCGGGCGACTGCTGGCGTGAGAGTTTTTCGAAGAATTGCGGGTCCTTGGCCCGGATGGCGCCGGCCCAGGCTTTGTTCTGCGCGAACAGGTGACTTAGGTTCTTCATCTCGGGGCGCATGGTCTGGGTTGCCCCCGGAATGTCCAACCGATTCAAACCCGGGCTGATTCCGCATTGCCTGCCGTCCGCCCGGCCCCAAGTCTCGGCCCATGGGACGTCAATGGCTGCACGCGAAACGCGCGATAGTTAACGAAAGAAAATCCAAGGTTGCCGGCAAGCTGACCAAGGAAATCACCGTCGCCGCCAAACTGGGCGGACCCGACCTCGGGGCCAACGCACGCCTCTTCGCCGCCGTAGAGAAGGCGAAGAAGGCCAGCGTCACCCGCGATGTCATCGAACGGGCCATCGCCAAGGGTGCCGGCATCGGTGGCGACAAGATCGCCCTCGAGCACATCGTCTTCGAGGGTTATGCTCCGCACAAGGTGCCGGTGATCGTCGAGGTCTACACCGATAACCACCAGCGCACCGCCCCGGAGATGCGCGTGTCCTTCAAGCGGGGCGTCCTCGGCAACGCCGGCAGCAACAAATTCCTTTTCGACCACGTCGGCCTCGTCGAGGCCCACCACGCCGACGCTGCCAGCGACCTCGAGGCCGCCGCCATCGAAGCGGGCGCGAACGACTTCGAGCCGCTCACGTCCGAACAGAACGACGACATCCCGGAAAACCACGCCGGGGCGCGCTTCATCACCGAACGCAACGCCGTCCACGCCGTCTCCACCTGGTTGAAGGAGCACGGCTGGTCCGTCATCACCAGCGAGATCGGCTATGTCGCCAAGACCTATCCCCCGCTCGACGACACGCAGCGCAGCGAGGTCGGTGAGTTCCTCCAGGCCCTTGAGGACCACGACGACGTCCAGCGCGTCTGGGCCGCCGTGAAGTGAAGACGCTTTGGCCATCCCGTATCATCCAAACATTGACCGCGGATTTCACGGGTTAACACGGAGGCGATCCAGGATGAGTTTATCCGTGCCATCCGTGTGATCCGTGATAAGAAATACTGCAGCCTCCAACCCATTATGCCCACCCCCACCATTGCCCAAAAATCCCCCATCGTGAAGAAAATGCCCGCCGGCACTTATTGGTGGTGCACCTGCGGCCTGTCCAAAAACCAGCCTTTCTGCGACGGGGCACACAAGGGCTCCGGCTTCGCCCCGCAGAAGGTCGTGCTCACCGAGGAAAAGACCGTCGCCTGGTGCGGCTGCAAGCACTCTGCCAACGGTGCCAACTGCGACGGGGCACACAAGAAGCTGTAGGCCGGGTTCGCCCATCAATCTGATAGGCGGAGGCAAACCGCGACTTAGGAGCCGCGACGCCATTTCACCACTGGTGTGAGCGAGGTTCCATTGGGACGCGTCGCCCTCGATGCGTCTCATGGTCATGCGAATCCCCACCCGGCATACTACGTGTAGAAACATGGGACCATTGCATTCCGCCGGGTGCCCTCCCCAGATGGCATGGCTCTCCTTATCCACCCGTTGCCTCCCATGCGTCTCACTCCCATCAACAGCGCCGAAGCGATCTTTGAACCGTTCTTCGACGAGCACCTCAACGAGATCAAACACTGGACCATCGACGCCCCCGGCGCAACCGGCATCAGCCAGGCGCGCGGCTGGGCTTTCGTCACCATCCAATGGACGATGCCCGCCCCCGACGGCCTCGTGCACCGGTTGCACCGCACCTATGACCAGCCGGTGCCCTGTGCGGACTACGACCGGCTGCTCGTGTGCTTCAACGTCCCGGATGAAACCGTGATGACGATCACGGCGGTGACCGATGCCGGCCTGCGCTCGCGCACCGGCGCGCCCGCCGGGGCCACACGGCGCGAGGAGTGGGTCGAACTTCAGGGGGCAAAGCAGATTAATTCGCTCACCATCGAACTGCACAGCCCGCTCTGCCGCGCCGGCTCGGGCTGGCTCCTGTGGATCGGACTGCAACACACCGCCCGCCTCAAATCCCACCTCGACCAGTGGACCGGTTACGACGAACAGTGGGACAAATATCTCCAGCCGCCCGAGTTCGAGCCCAAGTTCGAACCCGCCTTCGGCATCCTGATCAACACGCAGGAGCTCGAGGGTGTGCGCCGCGAGTTTGGCGACTCGCCTGTCACCCGCGAACTCCGCGCCGTGGCCGAAATCGCCCGCGGCGTGCGGCCCGAGTCCAGGATCGGCGAGAACCTGAAGTTTTGGAGTTTCAATGGCTTTTGCCGCGAGCGCGATGTGGACAAGGTGCTCTCCCTGCACGGCTCGTTCGCCGCGCAGGCCGGCGTGCTCTGGCGGGACAAGGAGCTCTGCCGTCTCGCGGCACGCTTCGCCCTCAGTCTGGCCCATTGCGAACACTGGGAGGATGTTTTCTTCGCGCACATGCGCGGCTGCACCTGGGAACAACGCGGTTTCGTGCACTCCATCGGCGCGTGGGACTGCGCCGTGATCCTGGACCTGTGCGGCGAGTGGTTCACGCCGCTGGGGCGCCAGCTCGTGTTGCGCCGCCTCGCCACCGAGGCCCATGGCGGCATGTGCCAGGCCTCGTGGTGGTGGGAATACATGTATCACACCAACCAGATGGCTTGGATCTCGCCCGCCCGCATCTACAGCCTGCTCGTGCTGGAGCGCACCATGCCCGTCAGCCTCGGCACCTACCCGCCGCCGGCGGTCTCCCGCGTGGCCCCGCACACCGACATCGCCTGGGCCAACCTCGCCGAGAACATCGGCCTCGCCCTGCTGCCCGACGGCGGTTACCTGGAGGGCGCCACCTACTTCACGTGGACCGCGCGCCAGGCAATCCTCGGCGCGCAGCTCTATGCCCGCGGTCGCGGGCGCGACCCGCGCGAGTTCGTCCCGGCGGCCCTGCTGCGCACCGGCCGGCTCGCGGAAATGCTCTACTCCACCGACGACGGTCAGGAGATGATCCTCACCGGCGACGCCGGCATCACCGTCGGCGAAGGGGCCGCGTTCCTCGCGTGGCTGCTCCCGCAGTCGCACTGGGTCACCATCCTGCACAAACAGCTCAAACGCGCCGGCGCCGCGCCGTTCCTGCTGGCCCTGCGGCTCGCGCGTGAGGTCCCTGCGACCGGTCCCGCTCTCGCGCCCTTCCTTGAGATGCCCGACACCGGCATGATGTGCTCGGTGCGCCGACTGGGGTCGGAGCTGGTAAAACTCTTCATCCTCGGCAACAAGGCCGGCGGCGACCACCAGCATGAGGACAAGGGCAGTTTCGTCCTGGAGTGCGCCGGCGACAGCTTCGCCTTCGACTTCGGTGTCGTCGACTACGCCAACCCTGTGATGGAACTGCTCAAGCATTGCCAGCGCCACAACATGCTCACGCCGTGGAGTGACGATGCCCGGCCCAAGCCGCAGAATCCGATTCATGTCGACGTGAAGCCGCACGGAGCGGGAGACGAGACCAAGTTTCACGCCACGATGAACCTCGCGGGCGGCTGGGAAGGCTGGTTCAGCCGCTGGCAGCGCACCTGGGACTCACCGGCGCCCGACACGTTTGTCATCACCGATGAATGGGCCGTGGAAAAAGGCCGGGGCGCCATCTTCCACTGGACGACCCAGCTGCCCATGCGGCTCGAGGGCAACCGCGTCTTCATCGAGGGCCGCCGCGCCACTGCGGAAATCACCCTCCCGCCGGGCGTCGAGGC
>CAJBES010000093.1 GCA_903952145.1 uncultured Opitutaceae bacterium
CGACATCAATTGATCCGGGGCCATTGGCGGCCCGTGCTTTCAAGGGCGATGATTTTTCATGCGTTTGCCCTGGAATCGCTCGCTACCGGTTGCGCACGGCCTTCGGCAGTCTGCCGCCCGCCGACGCGTTCCCACACGCCCGTATTGCTGCCCTGCTCGTTATCCTCTGCAAGAAGTGCTCCCGCTGGATCCTGAAAGTCGCATGCGATCAAGCATGGGCCTTGCTTAAATGATTGAGCAAGATACTTCTTGCGTTTCCTCGCGGCAGTGGGATTCTTCTCCCGTTAACCCAAGTTTCTTACGACATGCGATTATTGGGCAAAATATAGGCGAAAATCGCCTATTTTTGACCTTAAAAGCGACGTAAGGCATTGATAATCAATAAATGCATTTCAATTGTAGTGCCTAATTCGATCTTCTGGATCTTGCTTCTCTTTTTTTCCCTGCCATGATCTGTGGCAGATGTATTTCCGAACCAAGTTCGTCAAGGGCACTCCGCTGGTGCAACTCGTTCATTCTTATCGTAATAACGAACGCCTTCCGCGTCAGCGCGTGCTGGCCTCCCTGGGCGATGCCAAGATTCCCGAGGGCGAAAAGCACCGCATCGCCCGCGCCGTCGAGCAATATTTGGAGGGCACGCAGGATCTTCTGAACTCCGATTTGTCGCAGGAGGCGACGGTCTGGGTGGCGCGCATCGTGCATCTCCTCGGCCGTTCCAATGCGGCCAAGCCGCCGACAGGCCCCACCCTCGACGGCGTGATCCTCGATAAGGTTGATACCGGCGATAACGTGCAACTCGGACCCCAGCTCGTGGCACTTCAGGCCTGGAAGGAGCTGGGATTGACGCCGCTGCTCGAAGAGTTGGGGCTCAATGCCAGCCGGATCGGCACCGCGCAGCTTATGGTCGCCAACCGCCTGATCGCCCCTCTGAGCGAGTGGGCGCTCATCGATTGGGCCGAGCGCACCGCCCTGCCCGAGATCCTTGGCGTGCGGCTCACAAAATCCACCAAAGACCGGCTTTACCACACCAGCGACGACCTGCTCAAGCATCGCAAGGCCATCGAAAAATCCCTGCGCACCCACGAGGCCGACCTCTTTTCCCTGAGCCGCAGCGTGGTCCTCTACGACGTGACCAACACCCACTTCGAAGGGCTTTGCGAAAGGAACCCGAAAGCCCGCCACGGAAAGAACAAGCAGAAGCGCAGCGATTGCCGGCAGGTGGCCGTCGGGATGGCATTCGACGAGCACGGCCTGCCGCTGGCCCACGAGGTGTTCGCCGGCAACATCGCCGACACCAAGACCCTCTCGGTCGTGCTCGATCGCCTGGAAGTCCCCGAAGGCACGTTGAAGCCGGTGGTCATTCTCGATGCGGGATTCGCCTCGGCGGCCAACCTCTCCATGCTCAAGGAACGCGGCTACAGCTACGTGGTCAACATCACCCGGGGCACCCGCGCGAAGTATGCAGAGGTTTTTGAAAACGGTCATTTCGAGGAGCTCCCCGGACGCAAGAACGAGCAAAAAGTCGAGGTCCTCAAGATCGCCGACGCGCAGGATCCCGACAGCCACCTGGTGCTTTGCCGCAGCGCTCAGCGGCGTCTCAAGGAGGAGGCGATGATTTCAACAGCCGAAAAACGCTTCCTTGCCGGTGTAAAAATCCTGCGCGAGCGCATCGCAATCGGCCGCTTCAAAAAGCACGGCGTCATTGCGGAAAAAATCGCCGCGCTCACGAAAAAGCATCCCCGCTTGGCAAGGCTTTACAGTTTGGACTACCACGCCGGAAAGCTCACGGCCGTGCGCGACGAGGAAAAAATGAGCGATGCCCTCTCGCTCTGCGGCGACTATGTCCTCAAGACGGACAAAACTCTGCAAGCCCCGCAACTCTGGTCCCTCTACATGACGCTGCTCAAAGCCGAAGAGGGGTTCTGCATGCTCAAAAGCTCGTTGGGACTGCGCCCGAACTTCCACCAGAAGGAGGGCCGCGTGGACGGGCATATTTTCATCAGCGTGCTCGCCTACCACCTGCTGAGCTGGGTGCGCCGCAAGCTCGAACCCCTCGGCGACATGCGGGACTGGATCACGGTGCGACGGCTCCTGAGCACGCACAGCCTGACCACCACCTCGCTCCCGCTCGTAGACGGACGCCTCATCCAAATCCGAAAAGCCGGCGTGCCCGATGCCGAGCAGGCACTGGTGTACAAAAGCCTGGGAATCGACTGGAAAAACGCGTTCCCGACCAGGAAATCCGTGAGAAAAGCCTGACGACTTTGTAGTGCCTTTGGGACGACCACCTAGGTTTTATGCGGGTTCCAGCCCTGCCGTAAGAAACTTGGGCTAGGTTGGAATACATGGATTTTAACCGCAAAGAGCGCAAAAAGACGCATTTCTTTGTGTGCTCTGTGCTCTTTGTGGTTCCATCTTCATTGTTTTTGTAGTTCAAGCTGCCGTTCTGTCAGGATGCGCTGATTTGGGGATTGATTGGCCAAAGATTGGGGACAATCGAATCCGTGGAATCTTGTTCCGGTATCGCGGAGGATCGCAGGCATGGAAATCCACAATCACCTCGCCTCGGAGCCAGCCCACAGCCGGGAAGCGAGGCTCCCTGTTTCGACCGAGCCCACGCGCCTTCACTGCGATCTGACGCAGGGAAACGCCTTTTTCCCGGACAGAAATGCTCCACCGGTCCCGATCCTCACGGCGTTTGGAGACGGCCACCTGCACCAGTGCCGGGTCGGGGGCGAATGGGATTTTGAACGGGCAGTTGCGGAGAACCACGGAGGTCTCATCCGGTCGTTCCGCCGCTTGTTTCGCAAAACGGGCACCGACGTCTGGGAGGATGTCATTTTTCAGTTCGGCGAGCGCCGGTTCCTCTGCGGAGAGAAGTTCAGGATCATCGGGTATGGGGAGACGGCCGAGGATGCGGAGAAGATCGTCAACGACTTCACGGCCGCCTACGGCACCACCCCGCAAAAAACCGGTGGCCGCTTCCAACTCATCAGGAAAGATCGCTTTGATTTCAAGTGCGAGGATGTAACGCTTGGCGCGGACACGGTTTTGACGGAGGGGGAATTCGCGCTGCGGTATCCGGAGGGTTCGTCGGCGTGGCATCAGGATTTTGTCGAAAAACTCGCCGTCCGGAAGAGCGGGCTCTCGATTCTTGAAGGGACGCCGGGAACCGGCAAGACAACGTATTTGCGGCATCTGATGGGCACGCTTCAGGAGACTCACCGGTTTTACTTCATCCCTCCGTCGAACATGAGAATTCTATCCGAGTCGGACTTCATCGGGTTTTGGGCGGGCGAGCGGCAGATCCATTCCGACCGGCGGCTGGCCGTCATCCTTGAGGATGCCGATGCCGCGATCATGACCAGAGGCGCGGACAACCAAGAGCAGGTCAGCGCGCTCCTGAACCTTTCTGACGGGATGCTGGGTGACTTCCTTTCGCTACAGATCATCTGCACCATCAACTGCACGGCGTCGGAAATCGACCAAG
>CAJBES010000094.1 GCA_903952145.1 uncultured Opitutaceae bacterium
GAACCAGACCGTCGAAACCACACCGATGACACACGCGATCAGCAGGCTGTTGATGTAAAAATAAAGGCTCCACCATTCCGCAGGCCAGGGAGAGATGAAGTTCCAGATCACCACCACGACGAAGCACAGCCCGATCTGGTAGACAAAGGTGTAGCCAAACACCGACCACGCGAGCCAGCGGTCGCCCCGGGTGTATTCCGGCGTGATCCCGATGAGCTTGCCCATGAACGACCGCCAGGTCCACGCGGACGTGAGGCGCTTTTCCCCGTCGATGCTGTATTTGCCGCGATGGAGCATCCGTTCCAGATTGTAGGGTTTGCGGAAGGTGAGGAGCGATACGCCAATATAAATGATGAGGCCGCCGACCATCGCGATACCCAGCAGCTCCCACGAATTGATGGGGAACTTGACCGGATCCATCCGCCAGTCGACGTAGGGCGTGAAGGGTGAGGAGACGGCGCGGAGGAATTTGTCACAGGCCCCGGTCCAGCCAATCCGATCGATGAAAGGATAGGCATACTGGGCCCAGATGCGTTGCATGAACATGCCGCCCAAGCTGACCCCCGAGCCGAGGATCACGGAGGCAAAGGCGCCCGCCGTGTTGCCAAAGCGGCTGTAGAGACCGAAAATCATCACCGGCCCGGCCCCGCCCAGCCAGATCCCTGTCATGATGATCGAGAACATGCGGATGTAGTCCAACTGCACAAAGTACAGGGAAAACAGGAAGAAAAAGACGGCCACCATGCCTGAAGACACCCGCAGCCACCGCATGTGCTGCTGCGGGGTCAAGGGGGTCTTGCGCAACGGCATGATGATGTCCTGCAGGATCACGATCGAGCTGCTGAACATGCGCGTGGCGTCGGTCGAGAGCATCAGCATGACCATCAACAGGCAGAAGAGCCCCGTCAGCCCGACCGGCAGCATCTCCCGAAAGCTGACCGCCAGCATCATTTGATAGTACATGGTGCGGAATTGCTGGAAGGTGAAATTGCCTTCACCGTCATGGCCGAGGGTGTTGCTGACCGTGTCCAGGTAGGGGGTGTCGAGGTTCTGCTTTTGCGAGAGCGGCGTATCGGCGCCGATCCGATGGTGCTGCTCGGGGATGGTCGCGATGTTGGCCTTCAGCCGGTCGCGCATCCCGGTGTCCGTCACCACGGCCTCGATGACCTTGCCGGACAGTTCCTGACGAATCACCCGGGCCTGCGTGGCGAAGTGCTCGTGCGACAGGACCGTGATGACGGCGATGGCCACCATGGTGCACATCAGCGTGGCAAAGCCATTGCGCCAGGACCCCAGAATGCCGGCCATCTTCTGTTCGTGAGGCGTGCGCCCTGCGCCGGAGCTGTCAGCCCCCAGCCAACTGGCGCGATTGAGGATGCCCAACATCATGGTCACGGCCAGGGCGAAGAGATTGAAGTCGCGCAGCTGCTCGATGTCGTAGGCGTTCAGGAAGCTCTGTCCGGGCACGCGGTCCATCAGCACCGGAGCGATCTCTCTGCCCCACGAAAAAGTGGTCAGAACATAAACTGTGATGATCACGAAAATCGGGTAGCTCATCAGCCCCTGGATGCAGTCGGTGACGAGCAGCGCGACGCGTCCCCCAGACCAGATGACAAACACCGCCATCAGCAGGCCGATCGCCATGAAGGTTCCATAGAGCGGCACGGCAAAGCCGCCGATCACCCAATGGTGGGGCAGCCCAAGGAAATAGATGAAGAAATTGGCCGCGACCGCCGGTCCGATGGCGTTGCCCAGCGTTTCTCCGGTCGCGCGCAGGATGGAGGCGAAGATGCGGAAGGGCCGGTTGTAGCGCACCTCCAGGAATTGCCCCATGGACAGCGCCTTGGTCTCGCGATACCGGTAGATGCAGTAGCCAGTCAGTGCCATGGCGATCCCCAACGGGGCGACCATGTATTCCCAAAACATCAGCGCATAGCCGGTCTGGTATTTCATCTCCACCAGCATTACCAAGGTGTAGAGGCCCAGGCCGACCTCCAGATCGCCGATGCTGATCACATACCGGCCGGCCACCCGTCCGGCGACGAGAAAAGCGGCGACCCCCCGGGCATAGCGGCGCGTATAGAACGCCAGCCACAGCACGAAAGCCACCGGGATGATCGTGATGCACCAGTCAATCCAGTGCATGGCCTGTGTCCTTTCCGTTGCATCTGGCTGGCACGGCCCAGCGAACTCCATCCGTGGGGCGCCCCATCACCCGCTCGACCTCCGGCCGGCGAAAAAGCTGGCGGTCATTCATGCGCATCGGCCGGTCGGGTGGGGGAGGGAAACGCATATGGGTGATCGGTCGAAGACTGCGCGACCAAGGGGCGGAGGGATCGCACGGCGTTGATGCCGTCGATGCTGGCGCGGAGAGGACAGCCAGCGCACTTGGCAAGACGAACTCAGAGGCTCATGGGGCCCCCGGCAAGCGGCGCTCGCCAGCCACCCCCGCCTGAACGAGCCACGCAGAAGCTCCACGCGCTTCTGCCCGCAATTGCGAGCCGCATGTTCGCGGCCGTGCCCGCTCATTGCTTCTTCTTGTCGTCGGCTCCGTGGTCACGCGGGACGTGCCGGATTATGCACTGGTGCGCGGCAATCCAGCGCGGTTGGCGGGCTGGGTCTGCCGCTGCGGCGAGAAATTGAAGTTTCAGGATCATGCCAAGGC
>CAJBES010000095.1 GCA_903952145.1 uncultured Opitutaceae bacterium
CCGTCGCCAATGACCGTCAGTGCCGCGCGGATGTCCATGCCCGGCGTGAAACCGTCGGCGGGTTTACCTTGCTTGTCGGTGCCCTGGTCCATCAGGCGCACGCCGACGACCTTGTGGTCCTCGACGAGCGCGCCCGCCACGGGTGTGGACGGCCACACCTGCACGGTGCCGGAACCCATCACCTGTGCGCCGACCCACTGCATGAACTGGCCCATCGAGAGGACGTAGCCGCCGTGCTTTTGGAGAAACGCAGGAGCCCACGGCAGTTCGAAGGCGTGGTGCCTGACCGGCAGCGCCCAATGGAACGCCTTGAGCGCGGCATCGGCCGAGCGCAGCGCGAGCGAGCGGCGACTGGCCCCGATGGGATCGAGCAGGTAGGCGATGTGCTCGGTTTTGACCAGCGCGGCCAGCGGGATCTGCGCCGGATCGAACTGCGGGAAACTGGCCTTGAGGCTGCGGCCCGGCGTGACCACACCCGAGACGCCGAAGCCAACATCGTCGGCACGCTCGTAGCAGATGACCTGCGGCGGCAGACCCGGCGCGGCGGCACTCTCGATGGCTGGCGTGCCGTCTTCCTTCACCAGGTTCTTCGATAGGGTGGTTAGGAAGCCGCCCATCGCCGGCCCGAAGCCAACGCAGACGATGTCGACGTTCATGGACGGGCGGTCGACAGGAGCGGAGGCGGTGTCTGTGTTGCTCACACCGGGTAGTCGAGTGCCTCGGGAATCATGACTTGCGCGAGGGCGTCGGCGGCGCGGTCTTTGGCAAGGCGGCTGCCGGCAAGACAGGCATCGACCCTGAGGCGGAGTTTCGCGAACGGTTCCAGTGCGGCAGCTGCGGAACCCTGACAGCAGCACCCGTCGGCGGAGCACGAATCGGTGGCGTTGTAGCCGTAGACGAGTTCGGCGCAGATGCGGGCAGATTCACCCGCGGCACTGGCGGCCTGCACGGCCGCGAGGTCGGAGTAGAAGTTGACGAGTCCGCCGAGGGCCTCGGCGACGATGGGGTTAGCCGGGCCCTTGGCCTCAAGTTCGAGCACGTCGAGGATCTGTTGGCGTGAGGCGAGCAGCCAGCACAACGCGTCAACGAGCGGGAAGACGACACCGTGGCGGTTGCCCGAGAAGAGTTTGGCGCCGCTGGCGTCCTTGGCGGTCTGCAGGTGGGCGAGCGACCAGAGCCATAGGTCCATGGCGTTGGCAAGTGTGCAGGCACCCAGATCGGGCTTGAGGGCGGCGATGGCGCGGAGATCGGCGATCCAGACGCGGAAATGGCCGAGAAAAACCTCATTCGCCATGGTCAGCGAAATCTGGCGGCGCTGGACGGCCTCAGGGCCCTCGTAGGTGGCCTCGAGCTGGGCGTCCATCCACTTTTGGCCGAGGAATCCCGGGCAGTCTTCAGTGATGCCGTAGCCGCCCATGAGACTGACGGCCTCGCGCATGACGTTGGCACCGTGGCCGGTGTTCCAGAGTTTGGTGGCTGGGCAGAGGACGTTGGCCTGAGAATCGAGGAGGAGAAACTGGACGAGCGGATCGGACTTGAGCGCATCATAACGGGCGGCGTCGCGCGTGGTGGCGGGTTGGGTATCGAGGGCGATGAATTCAAGCGCCTGTTTGGCGATGACGCGGAAGGCCTTCATCTGCGCCATGCCGGGCGCGACACCCTGCTCGGCGAACTTGGCATCCTTCACCTTTTCGAGCGGATCGAGTTCGTCGAAAAGGCGCGCGGTGGCGAAGCCGAGCGCGGCAGCGGCTTCACCGGTGGCCCAGATGTCAACGAGGCGCTGCAGGCAGTCCTCCTTTTGCTGGAGGCCCATCTCGAAGCGGGGCGTGCCAGGCTGGACGGTGGCGCCGCCGCGGAAGCGGGAGCGCTGGTAACGGATGATCGGCTCGACGGCGGAGAGCAGCTTGGCGGCCGTCATCACGCCGACGCCGACCCGCGTGCGGCGGAAGACGGCCTCGATGATTTCGCCGTGGCTGTAGTTCGGCACGAGCACGCCGTCCTTCACGGTGTAGCCGCCGATGATCCGGCTGGCGGGCACCTTCAGGTTGAAGACCGGGTCGTTGGTCGAGGAAAGCTGGTGCACCATCTTCTTGGTCGGCGCGCCGCGGTCGAACGTGCCGGGGTCCGTCTCCTCGAGAATGATGAGGCAGCTCGACTTGATGCGCGGGTCGTCGGTGTCGACGGCGGCGGTGGTGAAATTTGCGAAACCCATGTTGGTGATGAACCGCGCGCGCTTCTCCACTTGGAGCATGGGTTCCTGACCGTCGACCCACTCGGCGATGCGGACTTTGCCGCTGAGCAGGCCGGTCTCGACACCGACATAGGGCAGGGGTTCGGTGAGGCTGAACGCGCCGCGGGCGACCGCTTTCTGCTCGCCCGGCGGCGGCGGCACGCAACGGGCCATGTAACTGTCGCGCTGTTCAGGCGTGCCGCGTTCGTGGATGGGCGAAAGCGCGAGGTTGCCGGCGAGGCTGCAGGTGGCGGCCCCGGCATCGACCCAGGAGAGTTCAAAGGCCACGAGGGAGAGCACGAGGTTTTTGGGCCCCTCAATGAAACCGCCTTGGTGCGGGTCCATGAAGCAGGTGGTGATGCCAGCGTCGTCGAACGCCTTCAGCAGCGCGGCTTTCGCGGGCGTCCACTCGTGGGTGTTGCGCGCGCCGTCGGCGACGAGCCGGGCGACGATACCGCGGGCCACGGACCGGGACGACTGGATGAGCATCTGCACGTCGTAGCGGTCCTGGTAGCGCCACATGATCTGGCGGACATCGTCGCCAGGCAGGGTTTTGAGGGTCTCGCGGGGTTGGGCGTCGGTGGTGGTGGCCATGAAATTGATTTTCGGGAATGGCGGCAGAATTGGTTGACGGAGCGCAGACGAAATGGGTGGCAGAGGGAAGTGCTGCAGGCTACTCACGGGTCTTGCTGTCGGCGAGGATGGTAACCGGGCCATCGTTGACGAGGGCAATGTGCATCATGGCACCAAACTCGCCCGTGGCCACCGGGCGGCCGAGGGCGTGGCCGAGCTGGACGGTGAACTGCTCGTAGAGCGGCCGGGCATGTTCGGGACGGGCGGCGCGGTGGAACGAGGGCCGCGTGCCCTTCTGTGTGCTGGCGTGCAGAGTAAACTGGCTGATCAGCAGGATGCCGCCGCCAATGTCCTGCACCGAGCGGTTCATCGGTGAAGCGTCGTCGGGGAACAGGCGCAGCCGGACAATCTTTTGGGTGAGCCACTCGCCGTCGGCGGCAGTGTCGGCGGCCTCGATGCCGACAAAGACGACCAGGCCGCGTTCGATCTGCCCGCGCACGGCGCCGTCGATGGTCACGCTGGCAGAAGAGACGCGTTGGATGACGACCCGCATCGGGGGATAGGGTTTAGGTATGCGGGTTAGGTTGAGGAAGGACTGCGTCGGACGGTTTCAGTCAGAAACTTGCACCTCAATTTCTCGTCTAAACCGGCCTGCGCCTCACGGCATGAGGACGTGCGGTTCAACGTCGGCGTCGTAGTCGATACCGGAGAGGCCGAAGCCGAAGAGCTTGAGGAACTCCTTGCGGTAACCGGCGATGTCGGTGAGATCGGCGAGATTTTCGGTCGTGACCAGCGGCCAGAGACGGGCGATCTCGGCCTGCACGTCGGGGCGCATCTCCCAGTCGTCGACGCGGGCGCGACCCTCGCGGTCGAGTTGCAGCTGATTGCCGTTGTAGAGCTGGGTGGCGAAGAGACGCTGCATCTGCTCGATGCAGCCTTCGTGCAGCCCTTTCGCCTTCATGATCCGATAGAGAATGGCGATGTAGAGCGGCACAACCGGAATGGCGGAGCTGGCCTGGGTGACGAGCGCCTTGTTGACGGCGATAAAGGCGCGGCCGCCGGTCGGCGCGAGGCGGGTGTGCAGGGTGCGGGCGGCACGTTCGAGGTCGATCTTCGCGCGGCCGATGGTGCCGTTCTTGTAGACAGGCCAGGTGTGCGCGGGGCCGATATAGGAGTAGGCGACGGTGGTGGCACCGGGGGCGAGCGTGCCGGCCTGGGCCAGGGCCTCAACCCACATTTCCCAGTCCTCACCGCCCATGACGGCGACGGTGTCGGCGATCTCCTCGGCGGAGGCGGGCTCAATGGTGACGTCGCTGACGACGCCGGTGTCGGCGTCGACGGTCTTGTTGGTGTAGGGGGTCCCGATGGGTTTGAGCACCGAGCGATGCGCGATGCCGGTGCGCGGGTGGACGCGCTTGGGCGACGCCAGCGAATAGATGACGAGGTCGACCTGGCCGAGGTCGCGTTTGATGAATTCGATGGTCTGCGCCTTGATGGCGTCGGAGAACGCGTCGCCGTTGACATTTTCGGCGTAGAGGCCGGCCGCCCGGGCGGCTTGGGTGAACGCGATCGAGTTATACCAACCCGGAGTTGCAGGGCGTCCGTCCTCAGAGGGACGTTCAAAGAAGACACCGAGGGTCGCGGCGCCGGAGCCAAAGGCCGACGTGATGCGCGAAGCGAGGCCGTAGCCGGTGGACGAACCGATCACGAGCACCTTCTTCGGTCCCTGTCGGATTGGCCCTTGAGACTGCACGTGGGCGATCCACGCCTGCACATGAGCGGCGCAGCCCGCAGGGTGGGCAGTGACACAGACAAATCCGCGAACCTTCGGTTTGATTATCATAAGTGTTGAGTTTCGGCAGGGGTAAAGAGGGCGTCGAGAATTGATTTCCCGGGACGCAAGCCACGATCAGTGGCTGATAAGCACCATCGGACCCTCGGGTTGAGGGACGCCGCCCTTGCGCCCAAGGCTGACGGCGAACCGGGTGACATTTTTGACGGGTTGGCCGGCCTTGAACTGGTAGCGGACTTCGCCGGTGCAAGCGTCCACGGTGAAGACACCGCCGTCAACCGGGAGGGGAGACGGTGGGGCAAAGACCCAGAGCTGGTAGTCTTGGCCGGGTGCTGCGGCGGGGAGTTTTTCGATCCAGAGGATGCCTTCCTGAGCAATATGATTCCAGACTGCAACTGCGAGGGTCCGCGGAGCGCTGCCCGGAGGCGAGTTGAGGCTGACAATCTGGAGCTTCGTGAGGTCGCCCGGTTCGCGCAGTTGACGCTCGAGGGCGGCGATGGCCTGGGTGGCGTCCTGCAACTGACGGTTGGCGAGCAGGCGCTCAGCCTCAAGCTGGTTGCGGACGCTGCGGAGCGTTGCCTCGCCCAAGGCCTGCTGCTCGCGGAGGAGCGAGCTTTCGCTGAGGCTGACAAAGTAGAGTTGGACGACCCAGGCGGCAACGAGGGCCAAAGCCGCAGCCGCGGCGAGCGGGAGCCAGAAGGAGAGGCGGAAGGGCGTGACGCCGGCGGTGGGAGCTTCGGGAACGGCGTGGCCGGCTGTTTTGACCGGGGGGATCATGCGGACTTGATTATCCCCTGAGTCCAGCGCGAAAGCATGGGCGGACTGGGAGGAAGTATTACCGGGAATTGGCCTGTCATGCGCGCGAAGGGAATCGCGGGATGGTCCGAAAATCTCCGGTCAAATCAACAGGATAACGCAGCTGAGATCCGGCGCAGCCGGCGGTCCGGCCGTCTCCGGCTTACAGCACGGCGAGGCCGATGAGTCCCACGACGATCACCGCAGCGCTGAGCGTGAGGATGCGTTGCTCAAGTTTGGTGACACGGAGCGGCATCAGAGCCCAAGGGGTTGCAGCCGATTGAAGATATCGCGGACCAGAGGTTCGTCCTGTAATGCCGGCCACGGTTGGTTGCTGGAGAAGCGCACGAACAACTGGTCACCGTCATGCCGGAAGCCGTAGCGCCAGGCAATGCGGAGCAGTTCATTCCATGAGTAGGGATCGACGTAGGCGATGGGCCGCCCGCCAAAGATGTGCCAGAACCAGACGTATTGGGGAAAGTCACCGTTGCGAAAGAGCCGGGCCTCCGCCGGTGCCAGTGTGCGGCGGCCGACGGCGAGGCTCTGGCGCGTTGCATCCATCCGGGCAGCCTGCCACCCGGCTCCGGGCCAGCAGGCGTCGGGCGTGTGGGAAACGACCTGGCTGACGGGGGTCTGGCCCGCGCGCCAGTAGGCCAGATAAACGGTGACCAACAGATCGCCGGCTGTGGTCCGCCGGTAATAGGTGCGCTGCGCGAGGTATTCGGTCTCCAGCGTCGCGCTGAACTGATAGAGATTACGGCTGGTCTCGACCTTCCAACCCTCAGCCTGGGTCGGCAGGAGGGCAAAAAGATCAGGTGCCAGCGTGTCCGTGCGCACAGTGGTGCGCGTGTTGAGCACGAAAAAGACCCCGAGCGCTGCGACCGTGATCAGGCCGGCCGTGAGGCCGATTTGCAGCGGAAGGATGCGGCCAGCGGGTGCCGGGGGTGCGGGCGGGGGGCCAATTGCCCCGGCCGGCCGCTCCAGCAGGAGGGCGAGTCCGCCGAGAATGACCGTGGTGACGCCGAGAACGGCGAAGCCGGTGAGATCGTGCCAAGTGCCGGAGATGTCCACCCCGCGATTGGCGGCGAGGGTGAGGATGAGCGAACGCAGGAAGTTCATCACCAGCGCGAGGGGGGCGGCGAGCAACACGAGGAGGGTGCGGGCCCAGGGGCGGCGCACCAGCGTGGCTGAAAAAAAGAAGCCGGCGAAAATGCACGAGATGAGGCTGCGCACCCCGCTGCACGCTTCGGCGACGCCTACGGACGTGCGGGCGAGTTCGATGATGTTGCCGTTGCGGCTGGCGGCGACGCCCAGCAGATGGAGGGCGGTCAGTACATGTTCCGAGACCGAAAGCTGGAGACCGAGCGTGAGCCGGGAATAAGTGCCGGGGGGCAGGGGCGCACACAGCAGCCAGAGTCCCAGCGCCACGAGGGTGTTCCAATTGAACGGCACCACGCGCACCTCATCAGCGGAGAGGGCCACCAGCCCCGCGCCGAGGACCAGCACCACGGCCCCCGTGAGGGTGAAGCAGACGACGGTGTGCGTCCACCCCACCGCGGTGGCATAGAGCCCGGCGGCGACGAGGCCGGCGCAAGCCCCGAGGAGGGCGCCCAATAGCAGGCCGGTGCGCAGCCAGTGAGGCGGGAGATAGCGAGGAGTGCCGCGGGTGCGGCCTTCATGCAGCAACAGCAGGAACAGCACGGGCATGAAATAGGCGTGCGACAGGTCGGGATTATGCCGCCAATGGGGCCAGAGCAGGAGACTGAGCGCTGCAACCAGCAGACCCAGCAAACCCAAGTTCAGCCGGGCGGAGAAGGGTGCTTGGCTAAGTGGGGGCGAACTCATACGCGGGCGCTAGGGCGAGGTGAACCTAGATGGCGCATGGACAGCAGCAAACCGAATCGCAGCATGGCACTGGCGCGATTTGGGAAACTGGGTAAAATGGCGACCATTATCCATGAAAACCTCCAAATCCTTCCTGTTTATTACGGTGGCGTGCATTGCGGTGTTGATGACGGCAATCCAGACTCCGGCGGCCGAGGTCGGTCAGGCTGCGCCCGGTTTCTCCCTCACCGACATCAATGGTCGGATCCACAACCTCTCCGACTACCGGGGCAAGACCGTGATCCTCGAATGGGTTAATCCAGAGTGCCCATTTGTCGTGAAACATTATGCCAGCGGCAATCTGCCCGCGACCCAAAAGGCCGCAACCACCGACGGCGTGGTCTGGCTCGCCATCAACTCAGGACGACCCGGCGCACAGGGTGACTTTGATCCGGCGCAGGTCGAAAAATGGGCGAAGGCGACGGGGGCGGCCTTCACTGCCTACATCCGGGACCAAGGCGGCCAGGTCGGCCGGCTCTACGGCGCGAAAACCACGCCGCACATGTATGTCATCACGGCGGATGGCACTTTGGTTTACAACGGCGCGATCGACAGTATCCGCTCGGCGAACAAGGCCGACATTGCCAAAGCCGAGAACTATGTGAACTCGGCGTTGGCGGCGGTAAAGGCCGGGCGGCCGGTCAAAACCCCCACCAGCCAGCCTTACGGCTGCTCCGTCAAATACTGACCGGCCCCCGGCCTGACGAATGACGGCGGCGGCAGATCCCAACCCGCCGCGGTTCAGCCTGGCGCGGTGGGCGGGGCGGCGACCGGAACCGGGTGCTGCATTCCGCCATTGCGGCGGGCCGGACCGCATGTCAGGAAAGTCCCCGTTCTCCCATGCTGTTGTTCATCATCGGTCTTCTGTGCGGCGCGCTCGCCATGTTGGTGCCGCTTTATCGCGCCCGGAATGAAGCCGAGCGCATTGATGCCGAGCGGCAGCGGGTGGCGCAGGAGCGGCAACTTGTGGTGGATTTCATGCATCACATGGCTGAGGCGTTGGGCGAGAGCCTCACCCGCCAGGAACTGCACCAACGGATCGTGCATGCGGCCATACTTTGTTCCGGGGCGCTGAGCGCATGCATCTTCGAACGCGACGGCCAGGGGCAGATGTGCAGCGTGGCGGTGGAAGGCATCTTTCCACCACACCGGCCGTTGCCTCCGGCGGTGCGCGACAAACTGGCAACGCGGGCCAAGTTCATTGAACAGATTCTCAAATCCGAGAGTTTTCCGGACGACGAGGGGATCGTCGGGGCGGTAGTGCAGACCGGGAAGGGCCAGCTCATCGCGGACGCCGCAGCGGACAAGCGTGTGGTGGTCCACGAGGACTCCGCGCTCGCGGTGCGCTCGCTGATCGCGGTTCCCCTGCTGTTCCGCGATCGCCTGTTTGGCGTGCTAGCCGTGGCAAATTCGGTCGACGGGAATCCATTCACCACGCCGGATTTCTTACTCATGCAGTCGCTCGCGGAGCAGGCGGCCCTCGCGCTGCACAATGCGGAGTTTCTTCATTATCAGATAGAGAAGCGCCAGTTGGATCTCGATCTTGCGCTGGCCAGCGGCATCCAGCAGATGCTGCTGCCCGGTGAGCCGCCGCAGCTTGCGGGACTCGACATCGACGCCCGCTACTCGCCCTCGCAGAAGGTGGGCGGCGACCTTTATGACCTTTTCCCGCTCACGGCGACCCGGCTGGGCGTGGCGGTGGCGGATGTTTCCGGCAAGGGCATTCCGGCCTCCCTGCTGATGGCAATCTGCCGCACCAACCTGCGCCAGATCGCGCCACGCCACGCCTCACCGGCGGCGGCGCTGGTCGAGTTGAACCGTGTGCTGGGTGGCAATCTGTGCGGCATGTTCATCACCATGCTCTATGCCGTGGTGGACACGGCGGAAAACAAGGTTACGTTCGCCCGGGCAGGGCACGAGTTGCCGCTGTTTTCGCGACGCAACCCCGTCACCGGGGTGCCGGATGAGACTTACGCCGGTTCCGGGGGGATGCCATTGGGCATGGTGCCGGATGAACTTTTTTCGGCTGTGATCGAGGATTGCACCGAACCATTTTCCGCCGGGGACAACCTCGTACTCTATACTGATGGGATCACCGAGGCACCGAACGAAGAGGACAAGGAATTTTCCGGCAACCGGCTGGCGGACACGGTGCGCACGCTGCACAGCCGCAGTGCGAAGGAATTGAACGATGGCATCCTGGAAAATGTGCACCGCTTCGTCGGCTCCACCGCGCAGCGGGATGACCTCACCTTGGTGACGGTGAAGCGCACCTGAATCGGTGTTTTTTGTCTGCTGCCCGGCGGGGTGATCGTAATATCTGCATCCAGATGACTATTCCTGCCTGGGTTGCTGAATCAGTGAGACAGCGGCTGGAGGCCGCAGTTCGGGAAACCCAGCGATCGCGCTAAATCGGGCATTGCCTCAGGGGGCCTGCGCTTTAGCCCTAGATTCGATGTCCACGCCAGCAGTGCCCGCCCGTGATTCCCTTCCCGATGCCGCCGGCCATTTCGGCCTCTATGGCGGCGTTTATGTGCCGGAGACCCTGATGACGGCGTTGCAGGAGCTGGAAGCAGCCTACCTGCAGGCCCGCCAGGACCCCGCGTTCCAGCAGGAACTGCGGCACCACCTCAAGGAGTTTGCGGGGCGTCCGACCGAGCTTTATTTCGCCAGCCGGCTGACCGAGCACTGTGGCGGGGCGAAGATCTTCCTGAAGCGTGAGGACCTGCTCCACACCGGGGCGCACAAGATCAACAACGCGCTGGCCCAGGCGCTGCTGGCACAGCGCATGGGCAAAAAGCGCATCATCGCGGAGACCGGCGCCGGCCAGCACGGCGTGGCGACCGCCGCAGCCTGCGCCAAGTTCGGTTTGGAATGCGTGATTTACATGGGCGCGCACGACATGGAGCGGCAGGCGCTCAATGTGTTTCGCATGCAGCTCCTTGGGGCCGAGGTGCGCAGCGTCGCAGCCGGCCAACAGACCCTCAAGGAGGCGATCAATGAGGCTATGCGCGACTGGGTGACCAATGTTCGCAGCACGCACTACATTCTCGGCACTGCCTATGGCGCGCATCCCTATCCCATGATGGTGCGCGATTTTCACCGCGTCATCGGGCTGGAGGCGAAGGAGCAGATGATCGCTCGCGAAGGCCGGCTGCCGGACGAACTGGTCGCCTGCGTGGGCGGCGGCAGCAATGCCATCGGGCTCTTTTTTGAGTTTTTGGAGGAGCCAAGCGTGCGGATGTTCGGAGTTGAAGCGGGCGGGCACGGCATCAGGCGCGGCGAGCATGCGGCGCGCTTTGCCGGCGGCCGGTTGGGCGTGCTGCAGGGGTGCAAAACCTTCATCCTGCAGGATGCCGATGGCCAGATCGAGCTGACACATTCCGTCTCCGCCGGTCTGGACTACGCGGCGGTCGGGCCGGAGCACGCGTTCTATCGCGACCGTGGCCGCATTGAGTTCGCCTATGCAACCGACGACGAGGTGCTGGCGACATTCCAGCTTTGTTCGCGGCTGGAAGGCATCATCCCGGCGCTGGAGAGCACCCATGCACTGGTGCACGGCATGAAGCGCGCGAAGGCGCTGGCCAAGGACCGGATTGTGATCGTCAATCTCTCCGGCCGCGGTGACAAGGACGTGCAGCAAGTGGCAAAAATTCTCGGACACCAAACATGAAAAGCATGACCGGATACGGACGGGCGACGGCGGCGGTGGGGGCCTGCACCCTGACCGTGCAGGTCAGTTCCGTGAACCGGAAGACCCTTGATCTCGCAGTCAAGCTGCCGGCTGGCTGGGAAAGCCTGGAGCCGGTCGTCAGTGAGTTGGTGCGCAAGGTGGCGCAACGCGGCCGGGTGAGCCTCAACCTCGAACTCACCGGGCCGGGGCGCGGGAGCGAGCTGGCTTGGGACGAGGCCGAGGTCGGCGCCGTGCTCGACCGGCTGGCGGAACTGGCCCAGGCGCGAGGGGTGGGTTTCAAACCGACCCCGGAATTACTCTGGTCAATTGTCAGTTCCCAGCGGCAGACGGCCGAGAGGCCGGAGCCCGGGGAGTCAGCCTTGGTGGCGACGGCGGCGGTCAACGAGGCGCTGCGCGGGTTTGCGGCGATGCGCGCGTGCGAGGGGGAGGCGCTGCTTATCGACTTCATCCCGAGGCTGGAAGCCCTGCGCCGGCACATTGACGCGATCGCGGCGCGCGCTCCGACGGTGCCGGCAGCCTATCGCGAGCAGCTTTTGCAAAGACTCCGACAGGCGGAGCTGGCACTCGATGTGGCGGACGAACGGGTGCTCCGGGAGGTGGCGCTGTTTGCCGACCGCTGCGACGTGTCGGAGGAACTCACGCGGCTGCGCAGCCATCTCGACCAGTTTGCCACGCTTCTGCGTTCGGCCCACGAGATCGGCCGCAAGGCGGAGTTTATCCTGCAGGAAATCGGTCGCGAGGTGAACACCATTGGCAGCAAGGCAAACGACCTGACCATTGCCCGCGCCGTGATTGAATTGAAGAACGAACTCGAGCGTATCCGCGAACAGATGGCCAACGTCGAGTGAAGGGGCGGTGTATCCCTCACCGCGGGGGCAGCAGCGAGTGCCAGAGATAGAAAACGACACCGATGCAGATGCCCGAGTCGGCGATATTGAATGTCGGATAGACATAACTGCCGAAGTGAAAGTCCAGGAAATCGATGACATGGCCGTGCAGCAACCGGTCAACAAGGTTGCCCAGGATGCCGCCGCAGAGCAGACCGAAGGCAATTTGGGTGCTGCGGCTATGCAATCCGAGCGCCCGGCGCCAGGCATAGATGGCGGCGAGGGTGACAAAGGCGAGCAACGCGAGGAAAACACTCTTGCCGCTGAACATGCTCCAGGCCGCACCGGTGTTTCCGACATGCACCAGGTAAAAAAAATTGGGAAGGACCTCGATGCCGGCATAGGGGCCGTAGCTGCCCAACGGCATGCGCGCGTGGATCCAGGATTTCGTAAGCTGGTCGAGGCCGAAGACCAGGGCGGCCAGAATCAGCAGCCGCCGATAGGCGAAAAGACGCTGCAGGCGGGAGGTCGCAACCGGGGCCGGCACAGACGACACCACCGCGGCTGGGTCCGGGGCCGGGTCGGGCAGTGGGGGTTCGGCCGGGATCATCGGGACGTGTTTACTCGTCGCCGCCGTCATCCATGATTTTACCGGCGTCCTCGCCCAATTCGCCGAAAAGACCGGCCTGGGTGCGGGACTGGTGGCGGTTCCGCTCGATCTCTTTCTGGGCTTCGGCGGTGTAGCGGGTGAAGGGAACGGCGAGCAGACGGTCCTTCGGGATGGCTTTTTGCGTGTGCTCACAGATGCCGTAGGTGCCGTCGCGGATGCGCTTGATGGCGGCATCGATTTCGGAGAGGGCGTCCTGTTCGTTGGCGACCATACTGAGCGCGAAGTCGCGGTCAAAGGTGTCGGTGCCAGCGTCGGCCATATGCTGCCCGTAGGATGAGAGGTCGCCGGCGTCGTCCTTGGCGGAGCGCTTGAGGGTCGCCTCGGAGTGGAGTTCAATGCCAGCCGTAAGGTGATTGTGGAGATTGACGAGCAGACGGTAGTAGCGCCGGTATTTCTCCGGAATGTCCCTGTCGTCCGCCGGGTCGAGTTTGGCCTGTTTTTTGGGATTGAAGCCCAGAATATCGGCGAGCGAGGCGGCCTTGACGTGGTTGGGTTTCGCCGGTTTGTCAGGAGCGGCGACGATCCTGCCCGACTGTCTGCACTTTTGGCCGCGGCCTCCGTGCCGGATTTGCTCACGACGGTCTTCGCGATGGCGCGCACTTCGTCGAGGCTGAAGGCGATGGGTTTGGAGGGGGCTTTGCGCTTCAAGATACTGTTGCGCAGGGCGGACTTCTTGGTGGGCTTTTCCATGATGGCAGTGACTCGCTTGGCCGCCGGCGCCGACTGGGCTTTCTTCGCAGGGCCCGGGGCGGGCTTGCGCAAGGGTTTGGCGGACCTGGGAGCCTGCTTGTTCGCAGATTTGTTTTTTTTGTTTTTTGCCATGGGGAGAATCGGGGAGGGTTTAGAAAGAATCAGTTAGCAAGGGCTGCAACGCAACGCGGACATAGATCGCCATGCTGATGCGACACAAGCACCGGCACCCACCGCCAGCAGCGGGGACAGCGGACGCTGGGAGTTGAGACAAGCTGGTTGCCTTGGACCGAGGTGGCGGATGCCGGAAATACAGTGATGGGTTGCGGGGCGTCCGCGACGACGGCCAAACCGGAAACCATGAAAATTTCCGCCAAATTCAGGGCTTCAGGGCGCGCAAATTTGAGGGCGCTCGCTCGGATAACGACATTCGCATCCAGTGATTTCCCCACCGCGCCTGATTTCCGCAAATCCTCAAGCTGGCCGTTGATGAGGGTGCGAACCACCAGCGATTGGGTTACATCTGCAGCGATTTCAGGGTTGGTCCATTCGGCCGGGGCAACGGGCCAGTCCTGAAGATGAATCGAGTCGGCGGAGTATTCCTGCCCGCTGGTGGCATAGCTCCAAGCCTCGTCGGCGGTGAAAGTGATAACCGGTGCGAGGATCCGCACCAGGGCACTGAAAATATGGTGAATCGCGGTTTGCGAGGAGCGGCGCAAGGGGTGGTCAGCGCCGAGGGTGTAGAGCCGGTCCTTGAGGATATCGTGATAGGTGGCAGACAGCGTGACCGAGCAGAACTGGTTGCAGAGCTGATAGACGCGATGGAATTCGTAGGCGTCGTAGGCTTTGGTGCATTCCTCGATGAGCACTGCGGTCTGGTGCAGCGCCCAGCGGTCAAGCCAGTCCATCCCGGCGACCGGCACGGCGTTTTTTTCCGCGTGAAAATCGAACAGGGTGGATAGCTGAAAGCGAAAGGTGTTGCGGAACAGCCGGTAGGCTTCGCCGACGTTTTTAAGAATTTCGTCGTCAACGGGGATGTCGTCGCGGAAATCCTGTGAGGCGATCCAGAGGCGGATGACATCGGCGCCGTGCTGGGCGATGTAGGCGTCGGCAGTCTGCGGCTTCTGGTAGGTCGAGCTCTTGGAAATTTTCTGGCGGTTCTTGTCGACGATGAACCCGTGGGTCAGGACGGCCTTGTAGGGCGCCCGGCCAAAGGCGATGACGCTGCACCACAGGGAGGATTGGAACCAGCCGCGGTGCTGGTCGCTGCCCTCGAGGTAGAGGTCGGCGGGCCAGTGGGTGCCACCCTGGCCACGCTTGAGCACGGCGGCCTGGGTGGAGCCGGAGTCGATCCAGACGTCGAGGGTGTCGCGGCCGCAGCAGAGGTCGGCGGGTGCGGGCCAAGCAGCGGGCAAGGTCACGCCCTCGAGGATCTGCGCCGGGGTGGCGTCATACCAGAGATTGGTGCCGCGGGTCGCAACCTTGGCGGCCACGGCGCGGATGACGTCGGCGTCGATGTAAGCCTTTTTGTCGGGGCCGTAGAAGGCGATGATCGGCACGCCCCAGGAGCGCTGGCGGCTGATGCACCAGTCGGGGCGCGATTCGACGGCCCCGCGGATGCGGGCTTCGCCCCACGCGGGGATCCAGCCCTGAGTCTGGGCGATTTTGGTGATCTCACCGAGGGCAATCTGGCGATGGCCGGCTTGATCGAGGGAAACAAACCACTGGTCGACGGCACGGAAAATGATGGGGGTTTTCGAGCGCCAGCAATGCGGGTAGCTGTGCTCATAGCGCTGCTTCGCGAGCAGCGCACCGGCGGCGTCGAGCTTCCTCAACACGGCAATGTTGGCGGGCGAGGTCTTCTTGGCCTTGAGATCCTCGACGTTCTCGAGACAGGTCAGGCCGACCATGTCGGCGGGGATCTGACCATCATCGAGGTATTTCCCGTCATCGCCTACCGGACAATAGATGGGGAGTTTGTATTTGAGGGCGGTCTGGTAGTCCTCGGCGCCATGACCGGGGGCGGTATGCACGCAACCGGTGCCGCTTTCGGTCGTGACGTAATCGGCGAGGACAACGGGCGCGGCGCGGTCGATAAAGGGGTGGCGCGGCTGGAGCTGTTCGAGGGCGGCACCTTTCAGGGTATGCAGCACCGATGGCTGGGCCTCGAGTTTGGCCGCGGTTGCGACCGATCCCAGCAGGGCCTGGGCGACGATGATCCTTTCGGTGCCGAGGTCGGCGACCACGTAGGCCACCTCCGGATGCACCGCGATGGCGAGATTGGCGGGAATCGTCCACGGGGTGGTCGTCCAGATGACAATGAAAAGGGGCTTGTCGCTGGGCAGGCCAAACTTGGCCGCTTCGGGCGCCGGCACGGCAAACTTCACCCAGATGGAAGGGCTGACGTGCGGTTGGTATTCGATCTCCGCTTCGGCAAGGGCGGTTTCAAACGGGATGCTCCAATAGACGGGCTTCTTGCTGCGGTAAACGAGACCTTGCTCGACGAACGCCGCGAAGGTCCGGAGGACATCGGCCTCAAAGGCAGGGGTCTTGGTCTTGTATTGGCTTTTCCAGTCGGCGAGCACGCCGAGGCGCTTGAACTGCGCGGTCTGCTTCGCGATCCAGACTTCGGAAAACGCGTCGCACTTGGCGCGCATTTCGGCGGTGCTAAGGGTGAGGTTCTGCTCCTTGATCTCGCGCGAGACCTTTTGCTCGATCGGCAGGCCGTGACAGTCCCAGCCGGGCACGAAGGGCGTCCGAAAACCGCGCATGGACTTGTAGCGGTTGACGATGTCCTTGAGGGTCTTGTTCAGCGCGGTGCCGATATGCACGTCGCCGTTGGTGAACGGCGGACCATCGTGCAGGACAAAGGCGGGGGCACCGGCCCGCTGTTGCTGGATGCGTTCGTAGAGGCCGAGCTGCTCCCAATGGGCGAGGCGGGCGGGCTCCCGCTGCACCAGATTCGCCCGCATGGGGAAATCAGTTTTTGGCAGCAGGAGAGTGTCTTTCAGATCGGTCGCCATCGCAATAAAAGCGCGGGAGGCTACCGGACCGTGGGGGGTAGTCAAGTGGCGAGACTGCCGGCCGGAGGGGAGCTACTTGGCGGCGAAGAGGGCGGTCTGGCGGGCCAGTTTTTCGCCCGATTTTATGCAATCCTGCATGGAGATGCCGCCACGAACATTGCCTCCGACAAAAAGACCCGGGGCGGACTGTTCCACGTGCCCGATGGCATCGAGGAATCGCTCGTAGCCCAGGGTGTATTGCGGAATGGCGCGGGGCCAAAAGGTGTGGCGCACAAAAAGGGGCGGGGAACTCACGCCGACCAGATCGTGCAGGTCGCGGGCGATCTGGGCGAGCAGCGCATCGGTGGGCAGCCGGGCCAGATCGGGCGCACGCGAACCGCCGGCGAAGACGGTGAGACCGACCTGCCCTTCCGGGGCCCGGTTCGGAAACAGTGTGGATGA
>CAJBES010000096.1 GCA_903952145.1 uncultured Opitutaceae bacterium
GCGGCGCAGACGCGGGCGGCAAGCGCGGCGCAGACGAATTCCCAGTTCGACCGCGTGCTGCAGGAATTCGGGCAACCAGCCGTGTTGCAGCCTGAGGTGGACCTGCGGCCGCGGTTCCGCGAACTTGAATTGTATGCCAAGAACCAGGGGCGGCGGCCGAGTTGTGCCGTCTTTGCCGTGGTGAGTGCCCTGGAATTCATTCATGCGGAGAACACGGGATTGGCGGAAAAATTTTCCGAGGAATATCTCATCTGGGCCACGCAGCGGTCCATCCAGCGCACGGATCGCAACCCCGGCGAGAGTCTGATCGGTGATGATGCGGACACAGGGTTTGCGCTCACGGAGGTCGTGACGGCGTTGCGCAGCTACGGCATTCCCCGCGAGCGCAGCATGCCCAACACCATGGGTCGCGCCATCGCTGCCGTGGCCGAGCCCACGCCGCAGATCATCGCGGAAGCCCGCGCCCGCACCCGGGTGGCGGTGCAACTGGTGCCGGGACGCGACCAGGCCACGCAGCTCAACAACATTGTGCACGCGCTCAATGCCGGTCTGCCGGTGACGATTGGCACGGCCTGGCCCCGTTTTTTCAACATGCGGGCCGCCCTGCTGAATTCGCAGGAGCCGAGCTACAGTCATGCCGTCACCCTGGTGGGCTACCTCTGTCCGTCGGGCCGGCTGGAGGATGCGACCTTCATCTTCAAAAATTCATGGGGAGCTAATTGGGGTGCGAACGGCTACGGCTTCGCCACCTTTGCCTACCTCGTGAAACACCTGCACACCGCGGTGCTGCTGGAAATCAGATTGCGCGACTAGGCCAGCTTCATTGGACGCTGAGATGCGTCGCGAAGAACTCATGGATGCGGGCCTGCACCGCGGGTGTTTCAAACGCAGCACCGCCGTGCCCGGCACCTGGCAGGACCAGCAGGGATGCCTCCACCCCAGCGGCGCGCAACGCCGCGCACAGGGCTTCACTTTGCCCAAGCGGCACCAGCGGATCCTGATCACCGTGGAGGATAAAAAAAGGGGCGTCGTCCCGTGAGACGAAGGCGAGCGGGCTCGCCTGCCGTTGGACCTCGGCGGAGGGAGTTTCGCCGAGCAGATCCAAAATAGTCTTGGTTTCCTTGGCCAAGGGACTCGTCGGAGGAACCGTTTTCGCATGGGCCAGCAAAGTGGGCATGTCGGTCGGCCCAAACCAGTCACACACGGCCTGGATCCGGCTCTGACCCCCATGCCCGGTTCCTTCCAATTCAGCCACGCGATCCGTGGTGCCTAGCAGCGCCGCGAGATTGCCGCCCGCAGACTCGCCCCACACGCCGATGCGCGTGGGGTCGAGATTGAATTCGGCGGCATGCGCGCGCAGAAAGCGGATGGCGGCCTTGCAGTCCTGGATTTGGGCCGGGAAGGGCGCCTCCTGCAGCAGGCGGTAGTTGAGACTCGCGGTCGCGAAGCCATGGGCGCTGAGAAATGCCGACTTGTTCTTAGCCTTGTCGCCACCCCGCCAACTCCCGCCGTGAATCCAGACCACCAGGGGTAGCGGTACAAGGGTGGGCGCGGGAAGATACAGGTCGAGTGAGCGCGCCTTGCCACCCCCCGTCGTGTATTCGAGATCACGAATGATCCGAGTGCCTGATGCCGCCACTACAGGGACATCGGCTGGTTGGACCAGCGGGGTGTCGGCCGCAGCGGTGCCAAGAGGGATGATCAGGAGCAGGCAGGATAGGACTCGCATGGAAAACTGGGAAAATCTGGTTGGGACGAGGCACGCCCAGAGCAATGACGCCCGGCCCTGCACGGGTGCAACCGGCCGATGTCAATGGTGAGTTTTTTGAGCATCAGCTGAACCCCTGACTCCACCGCCAGAAACTGTCAACGAGGTGAGCAGCCGTTCATCAACGCACCGGCGAAACCAAGGATCAGCAGGGTTGCGTTCTATTTGGCTGGAGCGACGACGGGCATGATCTATTGGTTGGGCCAACCCAACCGGTCATGTCTGCCCGTGCTCTCCCGTGTCCCGCATGAAGCCCAAACCGTGGAAACAGGCGGCGTGGGCAGGCTTTGCACTCAGTGCCGGATTTGCCCTCCATGATGAGTGGAAACTACCGGAGCTCTGCTGGAGCTTCTGGCTGACGGGCCTCTTTTACTGCTGGGCGTTTGTACTGGTCGGTGGACTCCGCATCCTGCTGATTCCCGCCGAAACCATCCCGGTGCGCATCAGGCAATGGCCGGCGCTTGCCACCGTGCCGGTCGCAGCGTGGCGGGGGGCCATCGGCCTGCTCGCCGTCGGCATCGCGCTCGTGATGTTCCACCTCTACGCTTGGCTCTTCGGATTTTACGGTCTGTTCCTGTCAGTTTTCGCGGAGATGGAGCCGCAGGTGCTGTTTGGCCGGAACGGCTTCATCAATTCGGACTTTTTCACCCCCGTGGCGCATTTGCTCGAACGTTACTGGCCCATGGTGCTGGGTGCGATTGCGACTGACATCCATCTGGCGATGACGGGCAGTCCCTGGCGGGTGCCCTTCAAACCATTTTCCCTGCAACTGGTCCTGATTCACTTGATGGTGCTGGGTGTGCCTTTTGTTTCGCTCATTTTTTGGTGGCTCATGGGCGAGCGTTACCACGCGCCGGCCGTTGTGCTGGTCCTCGCACTCTTCTATTTCTTCCCGCGCCAGGAGAGTCCCAAGCCCAGGACAGAAGGGTGCCCGCCATGATCGGACGGTTTGTAAAATCAGACCGCAACCCGATCTTGCCCGCAATCCCGGGCACTTGGATGGAATCGCAGACGGCGAATCCGGACCTGTTGCTGGTCGGCAACACCTACCATCTTTATTTCCGTGGCCAACAGGGAGGGCACGACCGCATCGGGGTGGCGACGATCCCCCGGGAGCAATTTGATGGCGCAACCTGGAATCTCCGGATGCAACCCGTCCTTGATGTCGGAGCGTCAGGCGACTGGGATGAGCAGCATGTCTTGGATCCCGCCACGGTGCTGGTTAACGGGGTGATCCACCTGTATTATTCCGCAGTGAGCAAGCGGTGCCATCGCAGCATCTGCCTGGCCACGTCGACCGACGGCATTCACTTCGAAAAATTCCCCGGTAACCCGGTGGTCATCGGCGGCGGACCAGAAGTCGTCTGGCGGGAGGGCCGCTTTCATCTCTACTACTGGAAATCTGTGCCCGGCACGACTGGCTTCCAATTGCATCTGTCGGTTTCAGAGGACGGATATGCTTTCCGGGAATACCAAGCGGCGCCGGTCCTGTCCGTCGGGGCGCTAGGCGAGTGGGACAGTTACACGGTCGAGACCCCGCGGATCTTCGAGGAGGGCGGGCGCTACTGCATGTTCTACTGCGGTTCGGACCGATTCAGTGATTATCCGGCCTATGCCGGACTGGCGACCTCCACGGACCTGATCCATTGGCAGAAAGACGCAAGGAATCCCCTCTTTTCCCGTGGCCACGAAGGGGATTGGGATGAAGGGGCGATCTGGTTCACCACGGTGGAAAAGATTGGTGACCGATATTACCTCTGGTATGAGGGTTACGGCGGCGGGGACTCGCGCAACAAGGAATACGGCAGTTACCTGCTGGGGGGGAAATCACAGATCGGCCTGGCCATAAGTGAAGAAGGTCGGCCCTGGTCTGTCTGATTTTGGCCCGCGAACACAAAGCAGCATGACTCCCGGCGGAAGCCGCCCGGCAAAACCGGCATTGTCACCCCGCACCGGCTCGGCCAGTGCTACTGAAACATGTCCACGGTCCTCGGGCTCGATATCGGTTCTTCCTCGGTTATTGCCGGCATTCTGCATGGCACCAAGATTGTCGTTGAGGCGCCGCGCGCGTTCTTCCGCTCACGCTGTGAAGGCCCGAAGGTCGAGGTTGATCCCGAGGAATTGTTGCGCGCGATGCGCACAGCGATTGCCGGACTGGGCGGACGGGCGAAGCAGGCTGACGCGATTCATCTCGCCGTCATGTGCCCGGCCTGGGTGGCACTCGATCGCAACGGCCGGGCGCTCACCCCGATTGTGACCCATCAGGACCGCCGCAGCGTCGCCAACGCGCGGGCGTTGGAGGCGAAACTCGGCCCGGCCCGGCACCTGCGGATTTGCGGCAACCGGCCGTTTCCCGGCGGGATCAGTTCCACCACGTGGAGTTGGTTTCTTGAGCACCAGCCGCAGCGATTGCGCAAGGCCGACCTCGTGGGGCACCTCAACACTTTTCTGCACCGGCGGATGACGGGGGCGCGGGTTACGGATCCTTCGAACGCTTCGTTTACCGGACTGTATCGCACGCTCAAACTTGACGGGTGGAGCGAAGAGTTGTGCGCCAACCTGGGCGTGAGCCCGACATTGCTGCCCGAGGTCCGCGAAGCGGATCGCATTGGCGGCGGCATCACGCCGGCAGCCGCGCGGGCGTTTGGTCTGCGCGCCGGCACGCCGATGATCGTAGGCCTGATGGATGGCAGCGCCGGGATGTTGCTGGCGGGGGCGCAAGTCGGGCAGCTTTTCAATGTGTGCGGCTCGACCGACGTGCTCGCGCTTTGCACGGACCGGCCGAAGCCGCACAAGCGCCTGCTCACGCGAGCGCTGGGCTTGCAGGGCAAATGGCTGCAGGTGAGCACCCTGGCGGCGGCGGCCTCGGCGATTTACTGGGTGCGTGACCAGTGCTTCCCAGGCATGCCGCTCAATGAATTTCAGGATGAATTCCACCGGTTGAGCCGGGTTGGGCCGGAGGCCGCCGGCAGCGTGCGGTTCGAGCCTTACCTGGCCGGTGAACGCACCAGCCTCGAGCAGCGGCAGGGCGCGTTTACGGGCCTGACCCTGGCCAGCACGCGAACACAGATGCTGGCTGCGGTGATCGAGGGTCTCACCCGCGCTAGCGCCGCGCGCCTCCCGTTGCTCGCCCACTGCGGCACCAACCTGCTGCACACCGTGGCGGTTTCGGGGGGCTCCGACCGGCTCGACCAGTTGCTGCATCGCGACTGGCCCGGCCGATGGAAATTCCGTGCCGTGACGGATGCCACGATGCGCGGGCTTGGCACATTTACCGCCCGCCCATAGGGAGCCAGAGCTCCGCTGCCTGCTGATTTCGACCGGATGGCATCATTTGAGCATGCATCACCGCCGACCCCAACCGTGGGCATTACGAACAGTGAACCATCGGGCATTGAATCGAGGTCAGGGGCGGCCAATATGTCGCCCACATGAATGTCTCCGGCCGACCCACTCGCACAATTTGGCCGTCCGCAGACGGCATGGCGGTTGAGATTATCGATCAGACCCGGCTTCCGCATGCCTTTGTCGTGGTGCGACTCGAAACGCTCGACGACGCAGCACAGGCAATCCGCGCCATGCTGGTCCGCGGGGCCCCGCTGATCGGGGCCACGGCGGCATGGGGCCTGTGGCTCGCGATGCGGACCGAAGCCTCGGATTTGGGTCTTGGGCGTGCACACGCCACACTGCTGGCCACACGCCCCACGGCCGTGAACCTGCGCTGGGCGCTTGATCGGGTGCGGGCGCAGTTGGTGGGGCTGCCACCGGCCGAGCGCGCAGCGGCCAGCCGGAAGCTTGCGACCGCCATCTGCGACGAGGATGTTGCCATCAACCGCGGCATCGCGGCCGCAGGGCTGCCGCTGATCCGCGCGGTGGCGGGGCGAAAGCCGCCCGGCACACCGGTCAACATTCTCACGCATTGCAACGCCGGGTGGCTCGCCACGGTGGATATCGGCACCGCCACGGCGCCGATCTATGCGGCTCATGATGCGGGCGTGCCCGTGCATGTGTGGGTGGACGAGACCCGACCGCGCAACCAAGGGGCGAGCCTCACCGCCTGGGAATTGCTTAATCACGGCGTGCCCCACACCGTCATTGCGGACAATGCAGGCGGTCACCTCATGCAGCGGGGCGAGGTTGATCTTGTCATTGTCGGCACCGATCGCACCACGGCCACGGGGGACGTGTGCAACAAGATCGGGACCTACCTCAAGGCGCTCGCGGCGCACGACAATGCCGTGCCGTGCTATGTTGCCGTGCCGTCCCCAAGCATTGACTGGACACTGCGGGACGGCCTGCGCGAAATTCCCATTGAAGAACGTGGCGCGCGCGAACTGTCGCATCTGACCGGCCGGCTTGCCGACGGCTCCATTGCCATGGTTGCACTCCTGCCCGAGGGCAGTCCGGTGGCGAATCCTGCCTTTGACGTCACGCCGGCGCGGTTGATCACCGGCCTGATCACCGAACGTGGTATTTGCCATGCCAGCGCCGACGGGCTCAGGGTGCTGTTCCCTGAAAAAGCTCCGGTCTGAACGTCCGCCGAGGCAGGCCGTGGGAGGACGCGCAAAACCCGGCGCAGGTTTTTGCGGGTAGTGTCCTGAGGCGACGGTCGCCGCCGGGCTTTGCTCCAAGTGGAAACAGTGCCGCCCGGAAGAGGGTAAAGGCCATCGACATGAGCTCGATGCGTTGGTCGGGCGGGCCGGGTTGAACCGGCAGCTGCGGGAGAGAAAGAAGCCAGTTGTTGCGGGGTCAGCCGGGTTCAGGCAGCGGCAAAATAGTGCGGTGATGCGGCGGAAAACGGGCAGGCTAGACGTTCATCCAGCCACACGGGCGCTTGCCCTTGGTGGTGCAGGACGCAGGCTGCTGGCGCCAGAAATCCCATGAAACCTTCCACACAGGAACAGCGGCGGCGGATGTGCACTCGCAAACGCAAATACCGCACGCAGGGGGATGCGCTCGACGCGGCATTGCTGGCGGGGGTGGAGCACGGACGCCTGGCCTACCTGTGCCCGCTCTGCCGCCAATGGCACCTCGCTTCGGGCTGAGGCGTCGCCGGCCCCGGGCTGTCAGAGCTTGCGGTATTTCGCGGGCGGAATCTTGAAGCGATGGCCGGAGTCGAGGTCCGTGAAGATGTGCCAGTGCTCGTCATGGGTATCATGCACGGCGACATCGATCAAGTGGCCGGCTTCGTAGGTGTATTCTTCCATGGCGAAGCCGTGGTCCTCATGGAGGATGGCTTCGCCCAGTTCGCCGCTATGCGGTTCGGTAATCTCTATTTTCCAAGTCATCATGGGTGTTCAAATTAGGGGTTGAGGGATGAATTGTGGTTGAGAAGTGGCGGGATCACTTGGCGGCGACGGCTTCGCGGCGGGCCTTGAACTCGGCGAGCAGACGTGGGGCCAGTTCGGCGGGCAACTCGGCGTAGTGACTGAAGCTCTCGGTGTGGCGGCCGCGGCCGCTGGTGAGCGAACGCACGATGGTGCTATAGTGATAGAGCTCCTTTTGCGGCACCTGCGCGCGGATGATCTGAAAGTGCCCCTCGGTCTCGACGCCGAGAATCTGGCCGCGGCGCGACGATAGGTCGCCCATGATGGTGCCCACGTATTCCTCCGGCACGGTCACCGCAATGACATGGATGGGCTCCAAGAGGCAGGAACCGGCGGCCTGACAGGCTTCTCTGAAAGCGTGGAACCCGGCGACTTGGAACGCGATGTCCTTGGAGTCTACCGGATGCATCTTGCCGTCGTAGAAATCGACCTTCACGTCGGTGACGCGCGTGCCTGCGAGTTGGCCTTCCTTGCACGCAGTCTGCACGCCCTTCTCGACGGATGGCACAAAGACGCGGTCAACGTTGGTGCCAACCAGGGACTGCTTAAAGACGACGCCGCTGTCGCGCGGGCCGGGCTCGATACGCAGCCAGACCTCGGCGAACTGGCCCGCGCCGCCAGTCTGCTTCTTGTGGCGGTAGCGCGATTCGCCGCGACCGCGAATGGTCTCCCGGTAGGGGACCCCGGGCTCTTCAAGCGTCATGACGACGCCAAACCGACGCTGCAGCCGCTCAACAATGACTTGAAGGTGGATCTCACCTTGGCCGGACACGATGGTCTGGTGCAACTCGTCGTCCACGCGATAGTGGAAGGTCGGGTCCTCCTGGTGGAGGGTGGCAAGACCCACGGCAAGCTTGTCCTCGTCGCCGCGTGAACGGAGCCGGAGGGATCCATGGATATTGGGGGCGGGATACTCAACCTTGGGCAGCACGACTGGGAAGCGGGGGCTGCTGAGGGTGTCGCCGGTGTGGGTGCCGCGGAGTTTAACTACAGAACCGAGGTCGCCGGCGCTGAGTTGCTGCACGGGAATGCGCTCGTGGCCGTTGAGGAGGTAAAGCTGGCCGAGCCTTTCCGTGACATCGCGGGTGACATTGCGGAGCTCACTGCCACTGCGGAGTGTGCCGGAGTAGACGCGGAAGAGCGAAAGCTCCCCGACGCCCGGTTCGTTCATCGTTTTGAAAACATACGCCACAGGTTCAGCCTGTAACAGGGCCACGGAAACCGGCGCTCCGGCCGGATCGTGGGCCGGCACCTCGGCACGGTCGAGCGGTGACGAGCCGTATTTCGCGATGATATCCATGAGGCGGGCGACGCCGACATTAGTTTCGGCGGAGACGGCAAAGAGCGGCACGAGGACCTGCTTCTGGATGGCCAAGTGCAGGCCGGCGCGGAACTCGGTCTCGGCCAGGATGCCTTTTTCGAAAAACCGCTCCATGAGCGTGTCGTCGGACTCCGCGACAAACTCGATGAGCTGGCGATGGAATTGCTGGACGAGTTCGGCATCCGCACCCGTCGCGGGCGCCTCGGTGTAGCGTCCGTCGCCGCCGGGCTTGTAGGTGACGACCTCGTTGCGCATCACATCCAGCACGCGGCTGAAGCCCGGGCCGGCGTCGAGCGGGATGGCCAGGGGGAGGACGTTATTACCGAAGTGCGCGCGGATATCGGCGAGCAGGGTGTTGAAATCGGTGTTCGGTTTATCGAGTGCGTTTACGACCAACATTTTTGGCAGGCCGAAGCGCGTGGCGTAGTCCCATACGGCATCGGTGCCGACCCCGAGACCGTGGGCGGCGTTGATGACGATCAGGGCAAAGTCGCCGACGCGCAGGGCGCCCAGCCCCTCACTGATGAAGTCCACGTAGCCAGGGGTGTCGAGGAGGTTGAATTTGCGGTTCTGCCACTCGAGATTGAGCAGGGAGGCGTGCACTGAAATTTGGTGCTCATGCTCGCTCGCATGGTAATCCGAGACGGTGGTGCCGGCGGTAATGGAGCCCATGCGGCCGATGCGGCCGGCACAGGCCAGCATGGCCTCGGTGAGCATGGTTTTGCCGCAGGACGCGTGGCCAAGAACGGCAAAATTTCTCAGGTCTGAAGGGGAGTATTCTTTCATAAACCAATGAGGATTGTGGGTGGAGAAAGGGGTGCACCGTTGTGCCTATTGCCAACTGCAGCCTAACGAATAGCGTCGTCGTTGCCTCCGCGTCTTTTGTGAGGAACCCCGCGGATTTTGCGAACGATATCTCCACATATTGTGGACGGGGGTGGATGGCAGTAAGCCATGAGTGTGGGGTTAATGGGGTTTTCGGCGGCCCCTCGACTAAGCGCACGCCTTCAATCAGCCCGTGGATTTGTTCGTGGTCATTGAGCCGACGCCAGCTTTTTTTGCATTTGTCGGCAAGTTTGCCCATTCTGGCCAGCGTGGCTGCTCGGCAGTTGACGCAGACGAGGGGTGTGGGCCGGGGCGATGATGCCCCGGCTTCATGCCTGTTGGGCCGGATACGCCCACAGCTGGCTCCGCTTTGATTTGGGCATGTAGGAGTGAGCTGGCTCGCGATGGCCGGCCGCCGCGGGCAAGCTCGCTCGCGTAAAATCCACCAGACAGGCTTTGTCTCCCATGCCCCGGGGCTGGCCAAAGATCTTTATTAGCAGGGTGAGTCTGTTGCTCGGCCTGACTTACTTGGTTCTGATATGGTGCTTGCCGGTGGCGCGTGGTTTAAGCGGACACCGCGAAAATCCTGTCAACCTCCCCCTGTGCCCACTTGGCGGCCCATTTTGCCGCGCACCAGCCTAAAATGAGCCGCTTCGTGCCCCCCATTGTCCCAACCCACGGCCTCTCTGCTCGAATCAGTGCTTTTCTGCCACAGCTTGCCAGGGAGGGTGGTGGCAGTCCGGCAGCAATTGGCCGTTTCCACGTCAATAATTGCGCATTATTCCCCATAATCTGAGCAGCTTGCAGGATTGCCCCGCACCGGCGTTGTTGCAGCATAGGCACACCTATGAGGAATTTACTACCTGACTATAAAAATATGGCGGTGTCAGCGACGGAGGCGGTGGCGCACATCCGGAGCGGAACCAATATTTTCATCCATGGAGCTGCAGCCACCCCGACGCCATTGATCGAGGCCCTGGCCGCCCGGCGTGATCTGGAGGGAGTGAGGCTCTATCATTTGCACACCAACGGTCCCGCACCCTTCGCGGAAAAGGGCCGCGACAAGGAGTTCCGCTCCGTTTCGCTGTTCACCGGCGCGCCACTCCGCGCCGCGGTGCAAGAGGGTCGGGCCGATTTTGTGCCCATCTTCCTGTCCGACATCCCCGGGCTCTTTCTGTCCGGTGCAGTGAAGCTCGATGTTGCTGTCCTCCAGCTCTCACCGCCGGATGCACATGGCTACTGCACCCTCGGCACATCGGTTGACGCCGCTAAGGCCGCCGCCGAAACCGCCCGCGTGGTGATTGCGGAAATCAACGAGCAGATGCCGCGCACCCACGGCAACAACCTCATTCCCTTCAGCCAGATCGACGCCTTCATCACCACCAATCGGCCGCTGCTGGGGCATCACATCGAGGCTGAGTCCGAAGTTGAGGCACGCATCGGCGAATTGATTGCCGACCTGGTGGAAGACGGCTCCACCCTGCAGATGGGCATCGGGGGCATCCCTGATGCGGCCCTGGCCCGCATGAAGGGCAAGCAGGATCTCGGCATCCACACCGAGATGTTCTCTGACCGGATCGTGGATCTGGTCGAAGCCGGAGCCATCTCCAACCGCTTCAAAAAAGTCGGGCAGGGCCGGATCATCACCAGTTTCATCAACGGCTCGCAGCGGCTGTTCGATTTTGTGAACGACAACCCGCTGGTGAGTTTCTATCCTTGCGACTGGACCAACGACACCTCGGTTATCCGCAAGAATCCGAAGGTGGTCGCCATCAATTCTGCCATCCAGATCGATCTCACCGGACAGGTGTGCGCCGACTCGATCGGCTACCGGGTGTTTTCCGGTATCGGCGGCCAGATGGACTTCATCCGGGGCGCGGCGCTTTCGCCCGGAGGCAAACCCATCATCGCGCTGCCGTCACGGGCGATGGGCGGCAAGGTATCACGCATTGTGTCCTCGCTGGCCCCTGGAGCTGGCGTGGTCACGACTCGCGGCCATGTGCATTGGGTCATCACGGAATACGGCGCGGTGAACCTGCACGGGATGAGTCTGCGGGAGCGGGGTGAAGCACTCATCTCAATTGCTCACCCAGACTTCCAGGCTGACCTGCGACGTGAATTGGCCGAAACCAGAAATATACACATTTGATACAGGGCTATAGAGGGTCAGGCCTCTACTTCTTAATTAATTAATTGCTTACGGTGAAGTGTTGACCGTCACTCCTTACCCGTGGCACGCAAACCACGGGTTCAGTTTGAAGGCGCGATCTATCATGTGATAAATCGCGGCAATTACCGGTGCGATATCTTTGAATCGGCCGGTGCGGCACAGGCGTTTGAGCAGTGTCTGTTTGAGGCCTGTGCGCAGGCGGGATGGGAACTGCACGCCTATGCCATCATGCGGAACCACTACCACCTCGCGCTAGAGACACCGCGGGCCAATCTGGTGGAGGGGATGCACTGGCTGCAGAGCACATTTGCGACCCGGTTCAATCGTTTCCGTGACGAGCGCGGGCATCTTTTCCAGAGCCGCTACCAGGCCATTCTTGTGGAGCCGGGACTACATCTGGCCCGGGTCGTAAACTATATCCATCTGAACCCCGTTCGCGCGGGCATCGTGCGGCAGGAGCAGTTGGCGCAATTCCGATGGGGCAGTTACCGTCGCTTTGTACGCGACGACCGACCGCTGTTTCTCGTGTGTGAAAACTGGCTGAGAGAACTGGGTGGTCTGCAGGACAATCCTGATGGATGGCGCCAGTATCAGGAGCATTTGAACTGGTTGTCAGCGGATTTGGATGAACAACGGCGACAGGCTTTTGACGCGATGTCGCAGGGCTGGGCGATTGGCGGTGATACCTGGCGCAAGGCCTTGGCCAAAGAGTATGTGACCACGGTGACACCGAGTGTTTTGCGGGGAGCTGAAACAATTGAACTCAAGGAGGCGGTGTGGGCACAGGCTCTGGCCCAGTTGCTGGAGGCGGAGAAAAAAACCAAAGCCGACCTCAAGGCAGACAGCCTTGCTGCCGAATGGAAAATTAGCCTGGCGATGAAATTGCGTGAAACCACCACCGCAACAAATGCATGGATCGCTGAGGCATTGGTAATGGGCAAAGCCAGCTCATTGAGCGTTTACATGAGTAGGCAGAGGGCGCATAAAATTAAGAAATAGAGGCCTGACCCCATCCTATGAAAGTGTATGTGGTCGCTGTATTGCTGATGATCGCCGGGGTGGGGGCGTATCACAACACATTGTCCGTGCCGTTGATGTTTGATGACAAGCCGGCGATCCTGAGCAACCCGACGATTCGACAACTGGGCACGGCTTTATCCCCGCCTGTGGATGGAAGCAGCGTCACAGGCCGGCCCGTGGTGAACCTGTCTTTTGCCCTCAACCATGGCCTCAGCGGCGAGGCCGTGTGGAGTTACCATGCGCTCAACCTGCTGATTCACGTCAGCGCCGGTCTGGCCCTGTTTGGCATCATGCGGCGCACCTTGATGCGTCCGGTGTTCTCAGAGCGGGTGCGAACCGCCGCCCTGCCGCTGGCTGGGACCATGGCCATGCTCTGGCTCGTGCATCCGCTGCAGACGGAATCAGTCACAGCCATTGTCCAACGCACGGAGTCCCTGGCGGGCTTATTCTTCCTGCTGACGCTATATGGCTTTGTCCGCTGCAGGCTTTCGTCCGCCAGCGCCAGGTGGTGGGCTGGGGGTTCACTCGCGACTTGTCTCCTAGGCATGGCCACCAAGGAAATCATGGTTACGGCTCCGCTGCTGGTGCTGCTTTATGATCGCACCTTTTGGGCCGGATCATTTCGCCAGGCTTGGCAGGTGCACTGGCGCTACTACCTCGGCCTCGGTTGCACCTGGCTGCTCCTCGGCTGGTTGGTATTCAGTGCAGGAGGAACCCGTGGAGCCGCCGCCGGCCTCGGTCTCGGGGTCACGCCATGGACGTATGTCCTGACGCAATGCCGCGCCCTCCTGCTCTACTTGAAACTCGCCTTATGGCCGCATCCGCTGGTGTTTGACTACGGGACGGAAGTCATCCGGGATCCCAACGCCGTCTGGGTGCAAGGAGTGGCGCTGCTCCTGCTCGCGGGCGCCACCCTCACGGCCTTGTGGCGGCGCCCGCCGTTGGGATTTTTGGGCGCCTGGTTCTTTGTGATTCTCGCCCCGAGTTCCAGCGTTATGCCACTGGTCAGTCAGACCATCGCTGAACACCGCATGTATTTGCCGCTCGCGGCGGTCATCGCGTTGGTGGTGGTGGCGGCTTACGCCCTGCTCGGTCGGGCGGCATTCGGGGCGGCGCTTGTGGTCGGGCTGGGGTTGGTCCTGCTGACGCTGGAGCGCAATCTTGACTACCGCAGCGAGCTGGCGCTCTGGACCGACACGGTGGCCAAGGTTCCGGACAACGCCCGCGCCCGCATCAATCTTGCCGAAATGCTGATTGAGGCCGGCCGGCCGGCCGCAGCGCTTGAACAAGCGGCCGCGGCGGTGCGACTGCGGCCCAATTATGCGGAGGCCCAGACCAACCTTGGCATCGCGCTCGCCCAGTTGGGTCGACCAGCCGATGCGCTCGGCCCTTGCCGCCGGGCGGTGGAATTGCGGCCCGACTACGCCCGGGGCCGCAGCAATTTTGGCAGTGTCCTCGCGGCACTCGGTCGCTGGCCCGAAGCGATTGAGCAGTTCGAGGCAGCATTGCAGCTGGCCCCGCCCACAGGCGATGCGATCCCCATCCGGGGCAATTTGGCCAAGGCCCTGTTGCAAACGGGTCGTCTGCCGGAAGCCATCGCGCAGTTCACGACCGTGCTTGAGACTGCGCCCGGCGCGGTGGAGATGCACTACAATCTGGCCGTCGCCCTCGGCCTGAGCGGTCGGTTTGACGAAGCGGTGGCGCAGTTTGAAACCGTGTTGCGGCTGCAACCCGGACACGCCCGGGCGCGAGGTGCACTCGAGGCCGCGCACGCGGTCAGGCAGCAATAACCAGACGGGTGGGTGGGTGGCAAGATAGCCGCAGACGGGGATTGCGGCACCCTGTCGATTCATCCAACAACGGACGCACATGAAGACCTTTCCCAATGATTTTGTTTGGGGTGCCGCCACGGCCGCCTACCAGGTCGAGGGGGCCTGGCAGACGGCAGGCCGGGGCCCGAGCATATGGGATGCATTCGCCCATACGCCGGGCAAGACCCACCTAGGACACACGGCGGATGTCACCTGCGACCACTACCACCACTTGGAGGAAGACGTGGCCCTGATGAAGGCCATGGGCCTCAAGGCGTATCGTTTTTCCATCGCTTGGAGCCGGTTGCTGCCGCAGGGCCGCGGCAGCGTCAACGAGGCGGGGGTCGCCTTCTACAACCGGCTCATCGATGCGTTGCTCGCCAACGGCATCATCCCGTGGGTGACCCTCTATCACTGGGACCTGCCGCTCGCGCTGCAAATGGAGCTCGACGGTTTGCTCAACCCCGCCATCGCCGAGCATTTCGCCCGCTACGCGGAGCTGTGTTTTGAGCGCTTTGGCGACCGGGTGAAGCACTGGATTACGCTCAACGAACCGTGGTGCAGTGCGGTGCTCGGTCACGGGCTTGGGTTTTTCGCGCCGGGGCGCACGAGCACCACGGAGCCCTACCTTGCGGCGCACAACCTGCTCCGGATGCACGGCCGGGCGGTGGCGGTCTACCGCCGAAAATTTCAAGCGGTGCAGCGCGGCGTGATCGGCATCACGAACAACTGTGACTGGCGGGAACCAAAAACCAACACGGTCGCTGACCAGACGGCGGCGGAGCGTGGACTGGAATTTTTCCTGGGTTGGTTTGCCGACCCGATTTACCGCGGTGACTATCCGGATTCGATGCGCGCGCGGGTGGGCGGGCGCCTGCCGCAGTTCACAGCGGAGGACCGGGTGCAGATACTGGGATCGAGCGATTTTTTCGGCCTCAATCACTACACTGCGATGTATGCGTCCGAGCCTGCGCCAGACGCGCCCATCGGGCACCTGTCACCCGCAGGCAACGGCGGCATGGCGGAGGACCAACAGGTCGTGCTCAGCGAGGATCCCGCCTGGGAGAAAACCGACCTGGGTTGGAACATCACGCCGTGGGCCTGCCGCAAGATGCTGCGGTGGATTCACGACCGCTACGCCCACCCGCCGATTTATATCTTGGAGAACGGTTGCGCCCTGCCCGGGGAAGAAGACGTGGCCGTCGCCCGCCAGGACGAACGGCGCACCGCTTATCTCCGCTCCTACCTCGAGGCTGCACACGCTGCCATCACCGAGGACGGTGTGGATCTGCGCGGCTATTTTGTGTGGTCGCTGCTGGATAATTTCGAATGGGCCTTTGGTTACAGCAAGCGCTTTGGCTTGCACCACGTGGACTTCACGACCGGCTGCCGCACGCCGAAGCACTCCGCCCGCTGGTATGCGGCGGCCATCCGGGGCAATTCAATTTGAAGCGTGCGGTCGCACCCCGGCTGCTGACCGGACTCAGCTACGTGGCGATGATGAGCCTGTCCATCGGGCTCAATCTGCTGCCGGTCTTTCTCACGACGTTGAGTGCGACGTATGGCGGGCCGGACGGGCTGACGCAGGAGCAGTTGGGCCGGCTGGGCGCAATCATGTTCGCCGGGTTGGTAACCGGCATTCTGGTGACGGGTCCGCTGGCGGATCGGTGGGGGGCGAAGCCGTTTGCCCAGCTGGGCAATGCGCTCATCGCCATCAGCCTGGTGGCGGCGGCGTTTGCACCGGGCTATGCGTTGCTGGGTGGGGCAATTTTTGTCCTAGGCCTCGGGGCGGGGGTGCTTGATATGGTGCTGAGCCCGGTGGTCGCGGCGTTAAATCCGACCCGTCGCGCGGCGGCGATGAACTGGCTGCATTCATTTTACTGCGTCGGGGCGGCTGTGACGATCCTCACCGGCACACTCGCCTTGCGCGCGGGCTTGGGCTGGCGTGCAACCTGTCTGATTTTGCTGCCGTTCCCAGGCGGGCTCTTGCTGGCGTTTGCTCCGCTGAAGTTCCCGGCATTGAGCGTGGTCGGAGGTCGCTTGGGATTGCGCACGCTGGGGCGGCGTGGGTGGTTCTGGGCGGCGTTGGTGGCGATCTTGCTTGGCGGGGCAACCGAGGCGGGCATGGCGCAATGGCTGCCGGCTTACGCGGAGATGGCCTTGCATTTCCCCGCTTGGTTGGGGGGCGGGGCGCTGCTGTTATTTTCCGTGGCGATGGCCGCGGGGCGCATGGTGGTGGGTGCGGCGGGACCGCGGTGGAATCCCTTCCAGATCATGGCTTGGGGCTGTGGCGTGTCGGCGCTGTTGTTCATCGGAGGTTCATTCATCCCGGTGCCGTGGTTGGCGCTGGCAGCCTGCATCGCGGTGGGGTTCACCGGCAGCTGTCTCTGGCCGACGATGCTCGCAGTGACGGCCGACCGTTATCCGGACGGCGGCGCGAGCATGTATGGCGCATTGGGGGCTTGCGGCAACATGGGCGGTATTTGCATGCCATGGATCGTGGGGTGGGTGGCGGACAGGCACAATTTGCACTGGGGACTGGCGATCTCGGCCCTCGCCCCTGCGCTCATGCTGCCGCTTGTGCTGGGCCTGCGCCGTCCCCGTGACGCGGCGTGAGGGAGGCGGCCCGCAGCGTGAGTGCCGGCGACCGGCCGCGCGTTGCCGGGCTGCTCAGCCTTTTTCCGCTCCCGAAGTGCCGAAGACCAGCGCCGGTTCGCCCGGGTGGGCGTTTTCCCCAAGGAACATCCGGGTGAACGACCGCTGCACCGTGAACCCATGCCGGACGATGAGCTCACGCCCACTGGTATTAACATCGGGCACATCGAGAAACACCCGCCGGCCGGGCACATGGTGGAAAAACGCCTGCAGCAGCCGGTCCGCGGTCTGGGTGTCGCGCGCGGTCCACGGGCCGAGTTGAAGAGCTGAGTCGCCTTCGCGTGCGACAAGGCTGCCGGCCAGCTGCGAGCCGTCGTGGAGGGCGAAGCAGAGTTCGGGGTTGCGTCCGGCCAGGTCGGCGAGCACCGCGGGCCGGGCCGCTCCCAGCGCCCGGGCGTCGAGCGCGGCGATTTCGTCGCTGGCCGCTTCGGCCAGGGCCGTGACGCCTTCGGGTCGGGCGATCCCCGCGGGGGCGGCTCCCTCGTAGCGGGTGACTTCGTATTCGTCGCGAAAACCCAGCGGCACGTAGACGGCTTTGCCCATGGGTGTGGCGTCAAGCTTGATGGTGGCAATGCCGCGCTCTTGCAGGTAACGCAGGCAGGCCTGCAGCAGGGCCGTGCCGATGCCCATGCGCCTGTAATCCGGATGCACGAGCACCATGCCGATCCAGCCGATGCGGCCGGCGTAGCCGATGGCCACGGCGGTGCCGGCGGGCCGGCCGCCGGCCTCGGCGACAAAGCAACCCTCCGGTTCAAAGCCCAGATAACCCTGCCAGTCTCGGGGCGTCTGGTTCCAGCGCGCGCAGGCGCGCACTTCGTCCGCAAACGGAATGTCGGCCGGCGTCATCTGGCGCACGATCACGGCGGGCAAGGCGTCGGTCATGATGCCGCCCCGGCGGTTTCGACCTGCTGGATGAAACGCAGCGCGGTTTTGATCAGCAACGCCATGGCGCGGCGGCCCTTCTCGGCGGTGGCCTCCTCCGGCCAGCCCCAATGGCCCGTGCGCGTGATCTCCGTTATATCATAGTAATCGAGCAGGAACTGCGGCGGAAATTTCTCGGGTTCGGTCCCGGGCGGAGGCGCGACCAGCGGCCGCACCGAGTCGGGATACAGGTGCAGCATGAGCGAGGTTTCGTATTCTCCGCCATGCACGTCGCCGCTCTGGTGTTCGAAGACGGTTGCGTAGTCGGCAGGGGAGATCTCCGGTTGGATCAGGATGGAACGGAAGTCCGCATGGTCGCGGTTGAGCTGGCGGATGGTGGGCTTGAGGATCCAGTTGCCGCCGTGGAAATTGGCCAGCACGAGCCGCGTGAAACCCGAATGGCGCAGGGACTGGATGATGTCGCGCACGACCAGTGCGAGCGTGTCGGCGCGCAGGTAGACCGTGCCCTTGGCGCGGCTGTGCTCGATGGACGAGGTGATGGCGAGCGGCGGCAGGAGGTAGGCGTCGAGGTGCGCGGCGAGTTCCTTGGCGACTGCCGTCGCGAGCATCATGTCGGTGCCGACGGGCAGGTGGCGCCCGTGCTGCTCGATGGCGCCGACTGGCAGGACGGCGGTGCTGACGTTGGTGTCGGCGATCTCGTAGCGCGTGTGCAGATGGGTGAGCATGGAGGTGAACGTGGCGGAGGCGTGATCAGCGGATGGGAACGGTGCGGCCGTCTAGCATGGAAGTTGGGTTTGCCAACGCAACCCATCGTGACTGTCACTGGCATCTTTCCCGATGACCCCTTCCCTGCCGTTTTCCAAAGCAATTCCCGTCTGGCCCGCCCCGCTGGCCGGGCGCATGAATGTCTGGGTGAGCTTCCACGCCCGGATGGAGCTGGCCCGCCGGACCGCCGGCACGCTGCGGGTGGCGGCGGCCCAGGCCTACCGCGTGTGGGTCAACGGCCGACTCGCCGGGCGTGGTCCGGCGCGCACGGCGCACGGTCATGCGCGCGTGGACGAGTGGCCGCTGACGGGCGGCGTCTCCGACGGGCTGGAGATTATCATCGAGGTCATGGGCTACGGCGTGCCGACCTTCTGCTCGACGCACGAGCCGGCGTTCCTGTGCGCCGAACTGGTGGCGGGCAAAAAGGTGCTCGCATGGACGGCGCCGCGCGGCGGCGGGTTCGTGGCGGAGCATCGCTGCGAGCGCGTGCAGAAGGTCGAGCGCTACAGTTACCAGCGTGCCTTCGTTGAGTGCTACCGCTTTGGCGTGCACGGGACCCTCTGGCAAATGCCGGGCTACAACCCCGGGAAACCGGCGGCGCTCGCGTGCGTGGCGCACCGGCGCAGCTGGCTGGAGCGCGGCGTGGCGCGGCCCGACCTGTCGGAGCTGAAGCCGCGGCCGGTGGCGGTGCGGGGCCGGGCTGCCTTTAGCGCGGCCCGGGCGCGGCGGGCCCGGGCACACCGCTTCATCGACGACGTGCCCAAGATCTCTGCGGGCTTCCCCCCGGGGCAGGTGGAGTGGTCGCTGCACCGCGAGCTGTCGGGTGGCAGATTCACCGCAACGCACCGGGTGCGGCTCCACACCGCGCGTCCGGCTGCCCTGGCCGCGGGGCAATGGTTGCGCGTGGATTTCGGTGCGGTGCACACGGGCTTCCCGGCATTGCGGGTGCGCGCACGGCGGGCGACCCGCCTGCTGCTGGTGTTCGACGAGATCCTGGTGGAGGGACAGCTCGTCCACGATCGTTCCGCCTGCGTGAACGCAGTGGGACTCGATCTCGCGGCGGGCGCGGAGCTGAACTTCGAGGCGTTCGAGCCCTACACCTTCCAGCATCTGCAGGTGCTGGTCGTGACGGGTGCGGCGGAGGTGGCGGACGTGAGACTGCGCAATTTCATCAACGCGGAAACCGTGCGGCCGGCCCCCGCGGGGCTGCCACCGGCGGCGGCGCGGGTACGCGCGGCGGCCCTCGCGTCGTTCCGGCAGAACGCACTCGATCTTTTCATGGACTGCCCATCACGCGAGCGTGCGGGCTGGCTCTGCGACAGCCTGTTCACGGCGCGGGCCGAGTGGCACTTCTGCGGCGATAATCCCATCGAGCGCGCCTTCTTGGAGAACTACCTGCGCCCGGCGCAATTCGCCGGCCTGCCACGCGGCATGGTGCCGATGTGCTACCCGGCGGAGGCGTTGCAGAACCAGTTCATCCCGAACTGGGCGATGTTCCTCGTCGTGCAGCTCGACGAGGCGCGGCGCACGCGCCGCCTGCCGGTGGCGTGGCAGCCGTTGATCGCACGCCGCGTGCGCGGATTGCTGGCATATTTCCGTCGTTTTGAAAACGAGCTCGGCCTGCTCGAGAAGCTGGAGGGCTGGGTGTTTGTCGAATGGTCGAAGGCCAACGCGTTCGTGCAGGACGTGAATTTTCCGACCAACATGCTGTATGCCGCCACGCTCCGCGCGGCCGCCCGGCTGCTACGTGAGCCGAAGCTGGCGGCCAGGGCGGCGCGGATCGAGTCCGCGATCCGCGTGCTGGCCTGGCGCGACGGGCGTTTCTCCGACCACGCCGTGCGCAGTGCGGACGGGAAGCTGGCGGTGGCGGACGACGCGAGCGAGGTCTGCCAATACTACGCGTTCACCTTCGGCCTGGCGTCGCCGCAACGGGAGGCTGCGCTCTGGCGCCGGCTTGTGCGCGGTGACTATGGCGGGCTGCATCCGGCGAACGCCTTTGTCGGCAAACTGCTGCGGCTGGAGCTGCTCATCGCCCACGGCGAGCCGGCGGCGGCGCACCGGGAGCTGATGCGCAATTTCGCACCGATGGCGCGCAGGACCGGTACGCTCTGGGAGCACCTGGATGTCAGTGCGAGCTGCAACCACGGTTTCACCTCCTACATCGCCGTGCTGATTGACCGGCTTCAGCAGGCGCAGCGGGACCGCCACTAACCGGGCGCCCCGCCGTGCCGCAGAAAAATTGTGGATGCAGTGCGGATCGGCCCGCGTGCATGACACAGTGCGGACGTCCCAGCCGTTGGACCCTGGTGACAGGGGCGTCGGGACAACGACGCGCAGACCGTGGCCATGCAGATCAGCAGGGGTGACCGTTGATGTGTCGCTTGGTCCCAATGCGACTCGCCGCCAAGCGCGCCATGTCATTGACGACGAGAAATTCTACACGGAGCAGGACCATTGTTGGCCATGTGCGGTGAAAAGGAGATAAGCAATCATGGTATTAATGATAAGAAATAGAGATAATGGGCAAACGTCGGGCTCGGACTGTCTGGAACGTGCTCTTGGAGGCTGCGCAGTAGGCCCGAAAGGAGGTAGTGGCGTTTTATTTACGCTCTTGAAACTGAATAATCCCGCAAGACGCACAAATAATGAACCGGTTGGCCAGCGCAAGCTTGCCTCTCGTAGGTATCGCACCTAAACCGATATCACTGATCGATGACCACAGTTCATTATTTTCCAAAAGGTCGCGGTTGGTTGTCGCCAAAACGGTCGACCAAGGGGGTCCGGTGCGGTTTCACGCTCGTGGAGATCATGGTTGTTGTGGTTATCATAAGCCTGCTCGCGATGATGAGCATACCCAGCTTTCAGAGGATTCAGCGGCGGTCGCGTTCGTCCGCCATTGCCAGCGATTTTCGCACATTTGCCACGGTCTTCAACACCTACGCCCAGGAGCATGGCACCTGGCCGGCCGATACGGATCCTGGCGTAGTGCCTGAAGGATTGGAAGGTCAGCTTAACAGCACTGCCTGGGCCAGGATCTCGCCCATGGGCGGTCGCTACAACTGGGAGCAGGACCAACTCCACGCCGGTGTGCGCTACAAGGCCGCCATTGCCATTTCTGCAACCAGCGATGCCCCCATGCGGGTCGATGCCGACCAATTGCGCGATATCGATGTCGTCATCGATGACGGCATCCTCACCACCGGCAGCTTCCGCACGGGTGCCAACGGAGACCCGATTTTTATCATCGAACGCTGATGCCCACCACGATCTACAAGCTCAATCTCCGCCACCTCTCTCCCGATGCCCGGGAGATCGGGGTGCGTCATGCGGACTGCGAACTGCCGGACGTGGATGCCGGCCGCCTGCGCGAAATCCTGCAGGCCATGACGAAAGCCGTGGCCCGGCAATCCGCCTCCGACCCCGCTGCGCCCGAGATCCGCATCACGAGCCCCCGCGGCGTCTTCATGGTCAAGTCCGCCGACGGCCGGCTCCGCCTGCATAGTTGGAACCTCAAAACAGGCACGCGCGAAATGGACGTGGACGAGATCCTTGCCAGCGTTGGTGACCACGCGCCGACGGAGCATCCGGCAGCAAAGGCTGCACCGCAGAGGGACCACACCATGGGCCGGGAATCGGCCCTCAGCGCCATCCCCGGTTGGATCAAGATCAGCGTGCTCGTCATCCTCTTCGCCGGCATCAACGCCGTCTCCGGTTGGATGCTCATGCGGTCGCCGCCGGACCTGCTGCCGCCGCACGAACTGCTCTCGGCGGTCGCGACCGAAAGGCTGCTCGCAACGGTGGCGGGTGAATTTGAGACCGGGCCAAAGCCGGGCGACCGCTGGATGACCATTGTGCGCACGGGCAACCTCCGCGTCGTCAAATACGGCCCGAAGCCGGACGAGGTGCTGCTCACGGTGCAGGCAGCCACGGCCAACGGCCAGGAAGTCCTGATCACGAGCGCCCGCTCGATGATTGAGATCAAGGATGCCGATACGCTGGTGCTTTTTGGCGATACCTACCGGCGCATCAAGCTCTGAGCATGGGTCGGGCCGAGTGAGTTTGGTGGCGCCCGGGAACTGTGGCGTATCCCCAGATGCGAATGACCTTTGTCACGTTGCTTGGCTTCGGGCTGCTGTTGGCAGTGGCGGGCACCGCCGGGGAAGACCATGACCGGGAAATCAAACAATGGCGGAGCGAGCGGGTGAGCCGGCTGACAGCGCCCGACGGCTGGCTGTCACTGATCGGATTGCATTTTCTCGACCCGGGCGAAAGCACCGTGGGCAGCGCCCCGGACAACCAGGTGGTGCTGGCCGGAGGCCCGGCGCATGTCGGCGTGGTGACCGTTGCGGCAAGCGGTGCAGTGCGACTGCTGGTCACACCCGGCGTGGCGGTGATGGTCAACGGTGAAGCGGTGCTCTCCGCCGACTTGGGCGATGGCCGGAGCAGCCGGCTGGTGACGGCGGTCTGTGGCACGGTGAGTTTCCATGTGATAGACCGGGGTGGGAAAAAGGCGCTCCGGGTGAAAGACAGCGGGGCGGAGCGGCGCAGCAGGTTTGCCGGTATCGACAATTTCCCGACGGATCCGCAGTGGCGGATCGAGGCGGACTGGGTGGCTTTTGACCGGCCGCATGAGGTGCCGATCAAAAATATCCTTGGCCAGGAATCAAAGGCGTTGGTGCTCGGTCAGGCGGTCTTCACCCGCGAGGGCCGCACCATCACGCTGCTGCCGATCCAGGAAGCACCGGATGAGCCGCTGTTTTTTATCATCTCGGATCTGACGAGCGGCGGGGCAACCTATGGGGCGGCGCGCTTTCTCTACGCAGATCCGCCGACCGCAGGAAAGGTGATGCTCGACTTCAACCGCGCGATCAACCCGCCGTGCGCGTTCACCCCTTTCGCCACCTGTCCGCTGCCCCCGAAGGAGAATCAAATGCCCATCGCAGTGACCGCGGGGGAGAAAAACTACCGCGGCGCACACGAGTGACGCTGCCGGGTCTTGCCAGCCCCGGGGACCGGCGCGCCTGGCAACAGCGGGAGCAAGCCGGCTCCCGCACGATTCAGCCGACGAGCAGTGTCTGGTAACCGGCGTTTCGTTCGATGAACCGCGCGACGTAGGAGCACTGCGGGACGATGCGAAGGCCTTTTGCACGGGCAGTCTCCAGTGCTGCGCGCACGAGCAGTTCAGCCACGCCACGTCCGCGCAGCTCCGGCGGCACGAAAGTGCGCGTGAGGGTCATGCGGTCGCCTTCGAGCGTGTAATCGACGACGGCGAGATGGCCGTCGACCTCGGTCTCGTAGCGGCCCGAGGCAGGATTATGGCGAACCTCGGGGTTGGATGGGGTGGATGACATGAGGCAATTATGCGTCGAGCAGGTTCAGGGGCAGATGAGGGGGAAGCGCGACGGGCCGGGCTGGGGCCGAGGTCAGGCGCACATGGCGGCCGCTCGTGGAGGATTTTTCGAATGCGGCCATCACCTCGATCACGTGGTGGGCGAGTTCGCCACTGCAGCGGTGCCGGCGCCGGCGGCGGAGCAGGGAGTAGGCCATGTCCGCCACGCCCGTGCCGCGCCGGCGCTGATCGGAATGGGTGAGGGGCATCTCATGGTAATTTTTGTCGGCGCCGCGGCGCACCCGCACCGGACCGCTGAAGCTGTTGGGATCCGGCACAAGCATCGTGCCCTCGCTGCCGTAGATGACGATGCACGGCTGGTCGGGAACCGGCCAGGTATCGAAGCTCATGATGACGGTGGCCACGGTGCCATCGGCAAAATCCAGCGTGCCGGAATAGTGGGTCGGCACCCCGACCTTCACTTTTTTCCCGGCCAGCGGCTGGCTGGTGATGAGCCGGTGGGAGAACGAGGCCTTGGTGCTGCCACTGACCCGCCGCACGGGGCCGAGCAGATTGACGAGCGCGGTGATGTAATACGGCCCCATGTCGAACATTGGTCCGCCGCCGCGCTGGTAGTAAAACTCCGGCGCGGGATGCCATGATTCATGGCCGCGGCACAACATGTGGGCCGTGGCAGCCAGCGGCCGGCCGATGACGCCGTCATCGAGCAGCTGGCGGGCGGTCTGGATGCCGCCGCCGAGAAAGGTGTCGGGCGCGCTGCCGACCAGAAGTTTGCGCCGGCGGGCGAGTGCAAGCACCCGGCGGCTCTCGCGCCCATCGAGGGCGAAGGGCTTTTCTGTGTAGGCGTGCTTGCCGGCCCGCAAAATGCGCTCGTTGAGCGGGGCGTGCGCCTGCGGGATGGTCAGATTGATGATGATTTCGATTTCCGGATCGGCGAGCAACTCGTCGACGGAGCAGGCGCGCACCCCGTGTTTTTCCGCCTTGGCTTGGGCGCGGGCCGGATCGAGGTCCGCACAGGCGGTGAGCTGGAGGATATCGTAGCGAGGGCAACCGGCGAAGTAGGCCTCGCTGATGTTACCGCAACCGATGAGGGCAACTTTGACTTGACGGGGCATGGCGGAGGAGGTGGGGGCAGGTGAAAGGGCCGGTTAGTTTATACTGAGGGTGGCTTGCCGTGGTGGGCGGCGTGAGCGGCGTAGGCGGTGGTGTCGGCCAGCATGGCCTCGATGGTCGTGACGAGCGGTTCGATCCGCACGAGGCCGGAGAACACGGCCTTGTCCCCGATCCCATCGGTCAGCACGAAGGCCGGCCGCTGGTTGATTTGATGGGCAAAAAACTCCGCGGTGCTGGCGGCCAACCGGGCCTTCACGGCGGCGGACTCGGCCCGGGCGCGCAGCTTGCGGGCGTCGAGCTTCACCGCCGTGGTGCCGATGGCGACCGCTTCGGCCATCGCACCAACCCGGCGCCCTTCGCGCAGGGCGGCGTGCGCCAGGGCGAGTCGGAGGCGGTCGTCCCACACGCCAAAATCCTTGCCGGCCTCGGCAACGAGATCGGGCGCCTCGTAATGGCCCTGCAGCTTCGGGTCGACCCAGCCGGAGTTGAGCATGCAAGGGGCGTGCATGACGGTGCCGCCGCTGCGCCGGTAGAACCAGTCACATTGCGCCCGCGAAACGGGAAAGTCCCCCGGATTCACCAAGGCGATCTTCCAATCGAACTCCACGCGGCCGGCGTAGCGGTTTTTCAGCTCGGCCCACACCGGTTCGGTGTAAAAACACCAGGACGAAAGAATCTCAAGGTAGTAGGTGACTTTCATGCGTGATGTGGGAATGAAGTTACGACCGCCGGCAGCGGTGCTTGTGGCGCAGGAGGCTGCGGGTCATTTTTTGCCGCCGAAGAGTTTTTTGATGCCTTCGCTGGTTTTCTTGGCGGCATCGCCGGCAGCTTCCACCGCCGTCGCGCCCACGGTGCCACCAACCTTGGCAGCGGCCTTGGCTGTGGCCCCGACGATGCTGCTGAGCACGTTTTTCATGACCGCACCGACGAGTTGGTCGGGGGTGATGCCGCCTTCCTTGACCCCGAGGTTGTCGAAGGCGATGGGTGGTAGGGGCAGGGGAATAGCCGCTGGGCCCACGCCGAGCTTGGCGGTGCCGTTGGTCAGGCGGAATTTCTTCACGACAAACTTGATGGGTTGGCCCGATTTGGACTTGGGTTCCTCGCCGCCCTTGCCGGTGAACTCCTCGATGTTCTTGAGCAGGTCCTTGATGTTACTTGAGACGATTTTCGTTTCGTAGAGGAACTCCGGCTGATCGATGATGAGTTCATTGATCACGATGTGGTCGCCCATGACCGAGAAGGGCTCCACGTCGAGGTGGATCTTCCCGAGGTAGAAGGCATTCGCATCGCTCCAGCCCTTGGGGTTGCCCACGGCCAGGCCGGACAGGTTGCCCGAACCGGTCAGGGGAGAAATATGCGCGCCGGCCAGCACGACCTTGGTTTGGGTGAGCTTGGGTCCGAAGGAGTTGACTCCGGCCTTGACGATGGAACCGAGGAAGAAAGTGAGCCCGATGTAAACCACCACGGCCAGGCCGACGATGATGGCGAGGGAGAGGCGAAGTTTTTTGTTCATGGATGATGCGGCTGAGTCTAGGCCGCGGGCGGGTCGCGGCAAGCGGACAGAAGCGGGATTTTCGCTTGTCACGACCGCGCCCGCCCAGACGCTCTGCCCAACCTTTCACCGCGCAATGGCCCAAGCCTATACCGAAGCCAGCATCAAGACCCTCAGTTCGCTCGAACACATCCGCCTCCGCCCCGGCATGTATATCGGCCGGCTGGGCAACGGCATGCACGCCGAGGACGGCATCTACGTCCTGCTCAAGGAGACCATCGACAACTCCATCGACGAATTCACCATGGGTGCCGGCCGCCGGATCGAGGTTGAGCTCACCGATCGCACCCTGCGCGTGCGCGACTACGGCCGCGGCATCCCGCTGGGCAAGCTCCTGGACTGCGTTTCCATCATCAACACCGGCGCCAAATACGATTCGGAGGCGTTCCAAAAGGCGGTCGGCCTGAATGGCGTGGGCCAGAAGGCGGTCAACGCCCTCTCGTTCACCTACCGCGCCCAGGCCATCCGCGACGGCGAGACCAAGGTGGTCGAGTTTGAGCGCGGGAAACTGAAATCCCAGTCGCGCGTCACCAAGACCGGTGAGCGTAACGGCACGCTTATCGAATTCATCCCGGACACCATCCTGTTCGGTGCCGATTTCAGGTTCCGCCCCGAGTTCATCGAGGACATGCTGTGGAAATACGCCTTCCTCAACCGCGGCCTCACCCTGACGTTCAACGGCAAGTCGTTCAAATCGGAGAACGGCCTCAAGGACCTGCTCACCAAGGAGCTCAGCGGCGAGCCGCTCTATCCCATCATCCACCTTGAAGGGGAGGACATCGAGGTGGCCTTCACCCACGGCAACCACTACGGCGAGGAATATTGGTCGTTCGTCAACGGCCAGCACACCACCATGGGCGGCACGCACCTTGCCGCCTTCCGCGAGACGCTGGTCGGGACGATCCGCAATCACTTCAAGAAGGACTTCGACGCCGCCGACATCCGCCAGTCCATCGACGCCGCCATCGCCGTCCGCGTGCAGGAGCCGATCTTCGAGTCCCAGACCAAGACCAAGCTCGGCTCCACCGAGGTCGGCCCCAAGGGCCCGTCGCTGAAGGAATTTGTCGGCAAGTTCATGCAGCAGTCCCTGGACACCTGGCTACACAAGAACCGGGAGACCGCCGAGATCATCCGGCGCAAGATTGAGGAGAATGAACACGAGCGGAAGGAACTCGCCGGCATCCGCAACATTGCCCGGGAGCGCGCCAAGAAGGCCTCGCTGCACAACCGCAAGCTCCGCGACTGCCGCCTCCACCTCGGCGACCGCAGCGAGCGCGCCGAGGAGAGCACGCTCTTCATCGTGGAGGGCGATTCCGCCGCCGGCTCCCTCACCGCCACGCGCGATGTGCAGACGCAGGCCGTGTTCGCCCTCAAGGGCAAACCGCTCAATACCTACGGCCTGTCGAAGAAGATCATTTACGAGAACGAGGAGTTCCACCTCCTCCAGGCGGCGTTGAACATCGAGGACGGCCTCGACGGCCTCCGCTACAACCGGATCGTCATCGCAACCGACGCCGATGTGGACGGCATGCACATCCGCCTGTTGCTGCTCTCGTTCTTCCTCCAGTTTTTCCCCGACATCATCCGCAACAACCACCTCTTCATCCTTGAGACCCCGCTTTTCCGCGTGCGCAACAGGCGGGAGACGGTCTACTGCTACTCCGAGCCGGAGAAGCAGGCGGCGGTGAAGCAGCTGGGTGCCAGCCACGAGATCACGCGCTTCAAGGGCCTCGGCGAGATCTCGGCGGGCGAGTTCAAGGACTTCATCGGCGAGAATATCCGGCTGGAGCCGGTCAACCTGCACCATCTCACCAGTAGCGACGAACTGCTGGCTTTTTACATGGGCAAAAACACACCCGAGCGGCAGGACTTCATCATCGCCAATCTCAAGATCGAGCAGGACCTGATCGAGGCGGAACGATGAGGCGCAGCGGTGGGGGTTCCGACCTGGCCGCCGCCTTATCCGCATTGCGCCAACCGGGTTTCAGGTTTAAACAATCAAAGGCACCCCACGCATGATCCACGGCAAAAAACCAGACCACGACCACCCGGCCACCGCCGTTTCACCGGGCGACACGCACCGCCTCCGCTCCGGCTTGCTGGACCGGCTCCTGCGTCTGCTGCCCCTCGGCATCGGCCGGCGGAAGCCGAAACATTTTCGCGACATGCTCATGGTGGTGTGGCGCAACCGCGACAATCTGGGCTACGCGTGGAAAGTGCTCACCCGCGGCGTGTGTGACGGCTGCGCGTTGGGCGTGGCCGGGTTGAATGACTGGACCATGACCGACAAGCACCTGTGCATCACGCGCCTGAACCTGCTCCGGCTGAACACCGTCGGGGCCCTGGACCCGGCGCGGCTTGCCGATGTCAGCAAGCTGGCCGGGCTCAACAATGCCGCCCTGCGCGAATTCGGCCGTCTGCCCTGCCCCCTGGTGCGCCGCCGCGGCGAACGCGGTTTCACGCGCGTGACCTGGGCCGAGGTGCATACGCGGCTCGGCGCCCGGCTGCGGACCGTGGACCCGCAGCGGCTGGCTTTTTTCATCACCGCGCGCGGCGTGACCAACGAGGTCTATTACATGGCCCAGAAGGCGGCGCGTTTCCTTGGCACCAACCACGTCGACAACGCCGCGCGCCTCTGCCATGCGCCCTCGACCGCCGCGATGAAGGAGATGATCGGCGCGGCCGCTTCGACCTGCAGCTACATCGACTGGTATGACGCCAAGGTGATTGTCTTCTTCGGGGCCAATCCGGCCAACGATCAGCCCGTCACCACCAAATACCTGCTGCACGCCAAGCGCCGCGGCACGAAGGTCATTCTCGTCAACCCCTACCTTGAGCCCGGCATGCAGCGCTACTGGGTGCCGTCGGATGTCAGGAGCGCTATTTTTGGCAGCAACCTGACCGATCATTGGTTTCCCGTGGCGCAGGGCGGCGACATCGCATTTCTCTACGGCACCTTGAAGATACTCTTCGCCACCGGCCAGGTGGACCAGGGTTTCATCGACGCCCACACCACCGGCTTTGCCGCACTCCGGCAACAGGTCGCGGCACTGGACTGGCCGGCACTCGAAGCCGGGAGCGGCCTGCCCCGCGCCAGCATGGAGGAATTTGCCGCCCTCATCGGCGGCGCCCGCGATGGCATCCTCATCTGGAGCATGGGCATCACGCAGCAACCGGCCGGATCCGATGGCGTGCGCATGATCATGAATCTCGCGCTGGCTCGTGGTTGGATCGGGCGGGATGCCTGCGGCGTGGTGCCGATCCGCGGCCATTCCTCCGTGCAGGGCGGCGCCGAGATGGGCTGCTATTCCACGGCGCTGCCAGGCGGCAAACCCATCACGGTCGAAAACGCCGCCGCGCTCGAGCAACACTACCAGTTTCCCATCCCGCATTATGTGGGCTACACGACCCCGGAAATGGTCGAGGCCGCCCATCGGGGGAAGTTGGACATCTTCTACTGCGCGGGCGGCAACCTCCTCCGCACCATGCCCGACCCGGACTATGTCCGCGAGGCGCTGGCGCGCGTGCCCGTGCGCGTGCACCAGGACATCATCCTCACCGACCAGATGTTCATCGAGCCGGGCGAGGAGGTCTGGCTGCTCCCCGCGAAGACCCGCTACGAACAGGATGACGGCGGCACCGAGACCAGCACGGAGCGCCGCGTGATGTTCAGCCCCGAACTGCCGCGCCAGGTCGGCGAAGCCTGCGCCGAGTGGAAGATCTTCCGCGATCTTGCCGCGGCCGCATGGCCTGAGCGCGCCGCCCTCCTCGGCGCCGCCGACGGCTGGGCCCTGCGCGAGGAAATCGCCCGCGTGGTGCCGTTCTATGATGGCGTGCAGCATCTCCGGGACACCGGTGACGCCTTCCAATACGGGGGCCGGCATCTCTGCGCCGGCGGCATTTTTCCGCTGCCGGACGGTCGCGCCGTCTTCACCGCCCCCGCGCTGCCGGCCGCGGTGTCCGACGACGGTACGTTCCATGTGAGCACCCGGCGCGGCAAGCAGTTCAACACGCTCATCTACGCTGAGGTCGACCCGCTCAACGGCGCCGGCCGTGATGCCGTGCTCATCAACGCCGACGATGCCGCCGCGCACCACCTGATGCAGGGCGATCGCGTCGAGCTGGTCAATTCGCTCGGTCGTTTCACCGGTCGCGTCTTCGTCGCCCCCATCGCCCCGGGCAACCTGCAAATCCACTGGCCGGAGGGCAATCACCTGCTGCCGCGCCACGCGCGTGAACCGGCGAGCGACACGCCCGACTACAACACCCGCGTGCGGCTCGAGCCCGTGCGGTCCGGCGCCACCGTGTCCGCATGAGCTCCGCACCGGGCAAAGTCTCCGTGCGTCGCTGGCAGGCCGGCGCCAGTTCGACGGATTCGGATACCGTCGCCATCGAGGAGCCGCTCGAGCTGCGGGTCGCCGGCCGCAGCGTGGCCGTGGTCATGCGCACGCCGGGGCACGATCGCGAGCTGGCGGCCGGCTTCCTGCTCACCGAGGGGGTAATCCGCCACGCCGACGATGTGATCGATATTCTGCCCTGCCGCGATCAGGCCGGCGGCGCCTCGGGCAATGTCATCAACGCCGTCCTTGGTCTGGCTGCGCCGGTGGACTTCGACCGCCTCACGCGCCACGTCTTCAGTTCCTCCAGTTGCGGCGTGTGCGGCAAGGCCACGCTTGACGCCGTGCTCCAGACCTTTCCGCCTGTGTCGCCAGGGCCGGTCTTCGATCCGGCGAGGCTTGCGGAACTGCCCGCGCGGCTGCGCGCGGCCCAGCCCGTCTTTGCCCGCACCGGCGGACTCCACGGCTGCGCCCTTTTCAACCAGACGGGCGAGCTCGAATTCGTGCGCGAAGATGTCGGCCGGCATAACGCGCTGGACAAGGTGCTCGGCCGCGCCCTGCTCGACCGCCGCCTGCCGCTGTCCGCCCACGGTCTGTTGTTGAGCGGCCGCATCTCGTTTGAACTCGTGCAAAAGGCCCTCGCGGCCGGGGTGCCGCTCGTCGCGGGCATCGGCGCACCCTCGAGTCTCGCCATCGAGTGCGCCGTGCGTGGCAGGCTGACGCTGGTGGGATTTTTGCGCGCCGACCGGATGAATATCTATTGCGGCGAAGCCCGCCTCCACCTTGGCGATCCGACATCGTCGGCAACGGCCGCAGCGGGCAGGACGTCGGTGAAGCCTGATTCCTGTGATCGCACGCCGAGACGCAATGACGCGGAGTAAACCAGTATGATAGCATTCTCCGCGACTTCGCGCCTCTGCGTGAGACATTTCTTCCAAAACAATCCCTCGTCATTTTCCGCGTCTCTGCGTGAGACCAATTCCTTTCCGCAATGGCCAAGAAGAAATCCTCCAATAACAACGACCAGTCCGAACTGCCGCTCGGCGGCGACGATACACCGGTGAACGCAAAACCTGAAACCGGAAACCTGAAACCGGAGGTATCCGAAACCTCAGGTCCCAAGTCTCAGATCTCTGGTCTCTCCGGCGTTGCGGCCGCGACCGAGGCTCCGCCACCCAAGCGCAAGAAGGGCGAGAAAGTGCAGGACGACCCGGCTCCGCTCGCGCAGAGCTACCGCAACTGGTTCCTCGACTACGCCTCCTACGTCATCCTCGACCGCGCCGTCCCGCATATCGACGACGGACTGAAGCCCGTTCAGCGCCGTGTCCTTCACACCCTCTGGGACATGGACGACGGCCGCTTCCACAAGGTCGCCAACGTCGTCGGCGCCACGATGAAGCTCCACCCGCACGGCGACGCCTCCATCGGTGCCGCGCTCGTGTCCATCGGCCAGCGCGCCTGGCTCATCGAGCCGCAGGGCAACTACGGCAACATGCTTACCGGTGACGAGGCCGCCGCGCCCCGTTACATCGAGGCCCGCCTGACCGCCTTCGCCAAGGACGTCCTCTTCAACCCGAAGACCACCACCTGGCAGCTCAGCTACGACGGGCGCAACAAGGAGCCCATCACCCTCCCCGCCAAGTTTCCCATCGTCCTTCTCGAGGGCGCCGACGGCATCGCGGTCGGCCTTTCGACCAAGATCCTCCCGCACAACTTCAACGACCTCTGCCGCGCGGCCATCAACCACCTCCAGGGGAAAACCTTCCGCATCCTCCCCGACTTCCCCACCGGCGGCACCGCCGACTTCGCGGAATACAACGACGGCGAGCGCGGCGGCAAGGTGAAGGTCCGCGCCAAGATCGAGGAGCGCTCCAAATACCTCCTCGCCATCACCGAACTCCCCTACGGCGTCACCACCGAGAGCCTCATCGAGTCCATCCTCGCCGCCAACGCCAAGGGCAAGATCAAGGTCAAGCACGTCGACGACAACACCGCCGACAAGGTCGAGATCCTCGTCCACCTCCCGCAGGGCTCCGAGCCCGACAAGGTCATCCAGCAGCTCTACGTCTTCACCAGCTGCCAGGTGCAGCTCAACCCCGCCGCCTGCGTCATCGTCCGCGACCCCAAGACCGGCGACGACAAGCCGCACTTCCTCGGTGTCCGCGACATCCTCAAGACCAGCGCCGAGGCCACCCGCGAGCTCCTCAAGCTCGAACTCGAGATCAAGCTCGGCGAACTCGAGCAGCAGTGGCACTGGGATTCCCTCGAGCGCATCTTCATCGAGGAGCGCATCTACCGCCTCATCGAAAAATCCAAGACCTGGGAAAGTGTCCTCGCCGAGATCCGCGGCGGCCTGAAACCATTCCTCAAGCAGCTCAAGCGCGACGTGACCGACGAGGACATCACGCGCCTCACCGAGATCCGCATCAAGCGCATCTCCGCCTACAACCGCTTCCAGGCCGACGAGGCCATGAAGAAGATCGAGGAGGGCATCAAGGAGACGAAGGCCAACCTCAGGAGACTCACCGAATATGCCGTCGCCTGGTTCGAGATGCTGCAGGAGAAATACGGCAAGGGCCGGAAGCGCCTCACCAGCTACGACGAGATCGAGCAGATCGACGCCTCGGAGGTGGTCTCGGCCAACCAGCGCCTCTACGTCAACCGCGAGGACGGCTTCATCGGACTAAACTGGCGCCAGCACACCTTTGTGTCGGAGTGCAGCATCCTCGACAGTGCGCTCTGCATCATGGCCGACGGCTCGCTCAAGGTCTCCAAGGTGGCCGACAAGATATTCATGGGCCGCGAGATCATCCACTGCGCCGTGTGGCCGAAGGAGGGCGACGCCAACTTCTACACGATGATCTACCAGGACAAGGCGACCGGGAAGGCCTTCGCCAAGAAATTCCAGATCGGCGGGTTGTCCCGCGACAAACTCTATCCGCTGGTGAAGAGCGAAGGCTCGCGCGTGGTATTTTTTGAGGTCAGCGCGAAGGAGAAGGACATGCCCAAGACGGTCCATGTTTCACTCGACGGTCGCGGCAAGGCGCGCATCCGCGAGTTCGATTTCGATCTGACCCGCGTCCCAGTCAGCACCCGCACGGCCAAGGGACTGACGGTAACGAAGTGGAACATCAAGGACGTGAAGCGCAACGACCTCGCCCTGGGGTAGGGCGCGTTATCCTTAACGCGCCGTTTACCTGTCAGTGATCTGTGTTCATCAAGGTAGGGCGCAACCGCCGGGTGCGCCGGTTGCTCACGCAGAGCCGCCGGGCGGCAGAGGCGCTGAGAGAATTGGCCACAAAAGGCTCAAAAAACGCAAAAGGGCAGGGCGGAGCCAACGTGCCACCGCAGCTCGGTCCAGAGTCAAAACCTGACGACCATAGATCGCCATGCCTGCGGTGAGCTTGTCGAACCCGTCGCATGGGCTCGATGGCCGCTCCGGTGCCCGCGTCCGCAAAATCGACTTCAACCTCACCCCAGTCCCAGTTTCCGCCTGCACCGCCAAGGTCCTCACCGGCACCATGTGGTCGATCAAAGAAGAGAAGTGAAACGACCTCGCTTTAAATGAATCCTACGGCTTGTGACTTTTCATTCCAATGCATTGTAAGTCTTTTCAGTAAGATGCAGATACAGAAGCCCGCTCGGCACCGATTCCAGGTTGGAGTTATTGCGGCGGCTGGTCTACTGTGAGGCTTGCCATGAATTTTTGCCGAGCCATTGCCCTCGGTGTGGTCGGCCTGCTCCTTGCGGGTGACTGCTTCGGATGGCAGCATGACGTGACCCTCCGGGGGGGCGCGTTTGCCAAGGTCAGAACCGCGGCCAACGGCCTCCTGATCGGCCGGATTGAGGCCGATAGCATCGTGCATGACCGCCCATGCCAAAAGGGCTGGCTGCATCTCCATCCCAACGGCGTGGCTTCGGCGTTCACCGCCGCGCGGGAGATCAGACTCGCGCGTGCCGCGATTCCCGCCGGCACCTGGGTGCGGCAGAACCCGGACGGCGTGGTCACGGTCTGCGCCTTTCTACAGGACACCGAGGTTCAGGGCCACCGGTGTCGTGGCACCGGCGGTCCCAAGGGGGTGCAGGTGTCGTTTTATCCTGATGGCGCACTCAAGCAGTTCTTCCCGCCGCAGCCCGACCACCATCAACGGGGTGCCCTGCGCCACGGGTTTGGTCCGCGGCTGGATCGAGCTGCACGAAAACGGCCGGCTCAAATCCTGCCGCCTCGCCGATGACCTCGTGCGCGACAGCCGGAAACTGCGCAAGGGCACACGGATCACGCTCACGCCCGACGGGAAGATCGAGTCCTGATAAGACCGCCAGAAGCCATCCTATCCGCTGGTTGCTGCCGCCGGTTCCTAGCTTGCCTCCCGGGTTGTCTTTCCCGGCGGGACCGCTCTAATCTCCGGCATGTGCAAACGTGTTCTCTGCGTGCCGCTGGCCCTCGGCGTCGCCTTGGTCCTCGCCGGTTGCTCCACCACCTTGAGTCCGTCGCCGGCGTCCACCGCCGTCCCCGAGCCGACCAACCTCACCGTGCGCAAGCAGCAGGTGGCGGGTTATGTGAATTCCGGAGAATACGGCCGGGAAATCGCCCGGGTCGCGCTGGAAGCCAACAAATTCCTGACCAAGCAGGCACCGCGGCTCGCCGCCGAGGGCAAAAAAATCGCCGTGGTGTTCGACATCGATGACACGACTTTGACCAACTATCCGCACATCCTGGCCAACGATTTCGGCTCCTCGTCGAAAATTTGGGCGGCATGGGTCGCCGAGGGCCGGGCCCACGCGATCATCCCGGTGCAGACGGTCTACGACACCGCCTTGCGCCTGAAACTGGCGGTGTTTTTCATCACGGGACGCACGGAGAGCGAGCGGCTCAGCACGGAAAAAAACCTGCGCGATGTCGGCTATGAAGCCTGGACCGGCATCTACTGCCAGCCCGACGACTACAAGGGCACGACCCGGGCTTTCAAGACGGGGGTGCGCCGGAAACTGGTCGCCGAGGGCCATGTGATTCTGGCCAACATCGGCGACCAAGCCAGCGACCTTGAGGGCGGGCGGGCGGAGCGGACCTTCAAGCTCCCCAATCCCTTCTATCTGACCGAGTGAGGGCGGGGCCCCGAACTATTTACATGCCTGGGTTTTGAATGCCGGCAGGCCTTCGCTGGTGGACGGCCGTAGCGCCTGCAAGCAGGCGGTCTGCGCAAGAGCAAATAATCAGGGCGATCGGTATAACCTGCCCATCACGAAATGTCTGTTTGGGTTGAAACGTTGGCATAAACGCAGACGAAAAGGCGGCGCGCACTGTCCCCAAGACGCTTTTAGCGGGAGGCGGCCGGGAAAGCCCGATGGCGTTGTCGCGCAGGCAAAAAAAAGCCGCACTGGAACAGTGCGGCTGCAAGATGACGGGCGGCGCGGCCGGACTTACCGTGCCGGTTGCTGGGCCTGAATCTCGGTGAGGCGTTTCTCAATAACACCCATTTTGGCGACGAGATCCTGCGCAATCTTTTCCTTGTCGCGTTTTTCCACGATGTTGAAATTGGCCACGTCCTTCACGACATTGGCGGGCAGGGTGAGCAGTCGCGTCAGCAGGCCCTGATCCTTCAGCGAGCTGATATAGAGCGCGGTGATCTCATGGGACAGCACGATGGAATCTTGGGCGATCGCCTGGGTGGCCTGCAGGTTGTTGTTCAACTTCTGGTTCTTCGCCAGTTCCGAGGTCAGGACGGTGCCGACCTGGTCGGAAATCTTCTGGCTGTAGGTGGCGATGGATTCGCGGGTGAGATTCTGGTCCTTGGACATCTCCGTGAGGATGGGCTGGATTTTTTCCGCCATGCGGCTGGAAACCTTGTCCACCTGTTCGTTCTGCATCTGCTCGGCCTCCTCGGGTGTCTTCGGGAGGGCATTGTAAGGCATCACCTTTTTGGCGACGGCCTCGGCGAGCTGGTTGATCTTCTCCGCGTTGAGTTTGGTGACCTCTTCGTCGGTCATGAAGACATCGGCAGCCCGCTTGGAAATGGCGTCCTTGAGCAGCTTGTCCACGGCCTCGATCTGCCGGCGGTTGTCCTCGGCGGCGACCTTGAGGGCATCGTTTTGTTCGCGCAGCGGCGCAAGTTCCGCCTGCTGCTTGACGGACATTTCCGAGACGGTCCGCTGGTGGATCCAGAAGGCGGAAGCCACGACAAGGATCACCGTGAGCAGAATGGTGGGAAGCTGGTCTTTAAGTTTTTGCCACATGACGTGTATGGGGTTGAAGCGGTTAACAGATATGCAGGGTAACAGGAGAAGAGGGGAAAAAGCAACGCTGCGCTCGGACGGCTTTTCGATTTGAGATTGCCCGGACGCGGGGCAGGTTGGGCGCGTGAGCCTCAACCGCTGTGAGCAAATGATTCATGACTATCTCCAAGGGCATCCCGACGAGAGACAACACTGGCGGGAGAAAGTTCGCACAATCGTGAAGAGCAATGCCGACGCCCAGGCCGCGGTGGACCGGCTGCAGGGGGAGTTGTGGGCCTATTTGGTCGAGCGCAGCGCCGTCGTGGAGCCGTTTCGCGGCGCGGCCCAGCGGGAGGGGCTGCACCGCACCAGCACGCGCAATCTCGCCGAATACCTGATCCGATTTTGGACAGAGCCACGGCCCAAGCGCCGGACTCCGGCGGAGAAATCAGCAGATTTATTTTGAAACCTTTGGCGAGCGCACGCGTCCTAGACGGTATGCCCGTTTCTCCTCCGCTTAGCGGGGGAGCTTGGGGTAAGTAAGCAATAGCGGGCCGTCTAGGGGTAGACGGCCCGCTTCCTTTTACGGCGGTGACGGCCGGGGGGGCGAAAGCGGCACGGAGGTCACGGACAGGTGACATTAGAGGGATTTCTCAACTCCATTATTTACAAACGCCACGGTTCGTGCATGGTTACTAACAAGATATCCACCGATGGAAAACCTGCGCGGGGCGACTGCCCCAAATTCGCGGATGCGGATCACGGCCAAGGTGAAGACCTTCGTGCTCGACACGAACGTTTTGCTGCACGATCCGCAATCGATCTTCAAATTCGAGGAAAACAACCTCGCCATTCCGGTGGAGGTCTTGGAGGAGCTCGATGCCATCAAGGGCGAGCAGTCCACGGAACGCGGCCGCAACGCCCGCCGGGTCCATCGGATCCTGCAGGAACTGTTGCCCGATTCCCGCGCGATGCATGAGGGTGTGGAATTGCCGAACGGCGGCACGCTCTCCATTATCATCAATCCCTATCTGATTGATCCAGCACGCAATTCCCCGGCCATGGTGCGGTTGCGGGCGATCCTGCCCGACCTGACTAAAAAAGACAATCGTATCATCGCCGCCGCGCTCTTTGTGCAGGAACAGTTTCCGCCCCCGACGATTCTGGTCACGAAGGATGTGAATGTGCAGCTCAAGGCCCGGGCCGTCGGTCTGGAGTCCGAGGACTATCTCAATGACAAGGTGCCGGAAGTCGACGACGAGGCCAGTTACCGTGAGATTTCCCTCAGCATTTACGAACTGCAGCGCTTCTGCTCCGAGGGCGCTTTTGAGATCGAAGGCTCAGCTGCCAAGCCACTCTATCTCAACGAATACCTCCTGCTCCGCTCCGACGAGGGCAAGACCATGCCGGCCCGCTATTTTGGCGACGGCGTTGTTCGCCGGCTCAAGCTGCCCGATTTTGTGAAGGCCCCCGGCGGCATCCCCATTCGCGCCCGCAACCTCGAGCAGCAGTTTTTCATGGATGCGCTGCTGGACGACAGCATCAACATGCTGACCTGCTTCGGCAAGGCCGGCACCGGCAAGACCCTGCTCTCCATCAGCTGCGCGTTGCACCAGACGCACGATGACCAGTCGCGCTACGACGGGGTCTCGATCTCCCGTCCCGTGATGGCCCTGGGCAAGGACATCGGTTTTCTCCCCGGCACCCTGGAAGAGAAGATGAAGCCCTGGCTGCAGCCTTATTACGACGCCCTGGAGGTGCTCATACCCTCCAAACCGCCGAAGGAGCCGCAGTTCACCGCGAAGAAGGTCTCCAAGAAAAAGCACAAGAAGCGGGACGAGCAGTTTTACGCACAGATGACTGCGCCGCAACCGAGCCATGCCAGCCACAACGGCAGCCATGGCCATGCCCCTCCCGCCAAGCCCTACGAGCGGCTGCTCAAAACCGGTCAGGTTGAGATCGAGGCGCTGGCCTTCATCCGCGGCCGCTCGATCGCCCGGCGTTTCTTCATCCTCGACGAGGCGCAGCAGCTCACGCCGCACGAGGTGAAGACCGTCATCACCCGTATTTCCGAGGGCTCGAAAATTGTGCTCATCGGGGATCCTGCCCAGATCGACAATCCCTATGTGGATTCCCGCAGCAACGGATTGGTCTATTGCCACAACCGGATGAAGGGCCAGGCGATCGCCGCGCATGTGAAGCTGATGAAAGGCGAGCGTTCCAGGCTGGCTGAACTTGCCGCGGATCTGCTCTGAGATGGCAGCAGGCAGGCTAGTGCAGTTGAACCCACGGGACGGTGGACGGACTGGCCGCGCTCAGTGAAAGCACGGTGTGCGACCTGTGCGCCCGATTTACCACCAGCCGACCAGGAACCCCTGTGCGGCCTTGATGGCGATGACGCCGAGGTTCTTGGCCGCATGGGCCGCGAAACAGGGCAGGAGCGAGCGGCCGGGATTCCAACGCGCGAAACGCACGGTGTAAAACCACAGTGAGCCAAGGAAGACCGCGCCGGTGCTGAACCAGCCCTTGAGGCCGGTGGTCCAGACGAGGCCGCCGTCCCATTGCCACAGGAATGGGTGCAGTGCTGCGAAAAGCAGTGACGCCACGAGGATGCCGGCCCAGCGCACGACGCAGCCGCGATGGGTGATGACCAGATAGCCGCGGAAGATGAGCTCCTCGATGACAGCAGCCGCGAGCGTGTAGATTCCGAAGAGCACGGTGATGTGCGACTGCTCTCCGGCGATCCCGAGGCGGATCTCCCCCCAAGTTTCGAACAGCAGCAGCAAGAGGGCTCCTGCCACGGCCAATATTATCGCCCGGGATCCGGCCGGAACTGCGCCAGGCAGTGCCCGCGGGTGGGGCCGTCCGGCCGCCGCGGCGCGGCCATCGTCACGCCAAAGCTTTGCCACATAAACCGTGGCGGCGATCATGAACAGGAGCAGGAGCGGTTGGTCGTTCATCTGGTTATAATTGGTTCACTCCAAGCTGTGTCATCGAACTTGGCCTACACCACGGGCATGGGCCCGCCAGGCGGATCAGGCTGACTTGAAGCATCTGACGGGGACGCGGGATTTGGGTCGGGGGAAGTGTGAGTGCGGGCCACCATGGCGGCAGTGCAATTGGCTCCGCTGCTCGCAACCCGGCCCCTTGGTCAACCGCTTTCGGCCTCCCGGGCCAGCAACCAGAGCAGATCGGCGAGCCGGTTTACAAAACGGTGCAGCGTGGGCCGAATGCTGCGGCCGTGGGCGGGGAGGGCGACGAGACGGCGCTCGGCGCGGCGGGCGGTGACGCGCGCGATTTCCAAGGCGGCGGCCCGGGCATTGGCCCCGGGCGTGGCCCAACCGTCGAACTTCAGGCTCTTGGCCTCAAGCGCGGCGATGGCATCGTCGATCCGGGCGGTATCAGCGTCTGTGAGTTTGGCAAACTTGGAGGCCGCATAGCGCGCGGCGTCGGCCTCGGCGCAGGCCAGCTCGCCCATCAGCGCGATGAGATTTTGCTGCAGGGCGCCGATCAGAGTCAGGATCGAAATATCGGCCGGACCGAAATGCGGCCGCACGGCACCGAGGGCGACGTTGAGTTCGTCAAAGGTGCCCACGGCCTCGATCTGCGGGTGGTCCTTGGGCACGCGCTGGCCGTAGAGCAGTCCCGTGGTGCCGCCGTCGCCAGTGCGGGTCGCGATGGAGCTCATGGGGCCTTGGTCTTTTCGCGGGTGCATTGCGCCAGTTCCTTAACGGCCTGGTCCACGGAGGTGCGGACTTTTTTCCCCATGCGGTCGATGAAGAGAGTGCCCTTCAGGTGGTCAAACTCGTGCTGGATGCAGCGCGCCAGCAGGCCGTCGCACGCCAACACATGCGGGATGCCGCATTCGTCCTGGAACTTCACCGTGATGGCGTCGGGGCGGATGATATCGCCGCGGATACCGGGGAAGGAGAGACAGCCTTCTTCGAAAATATATTCATCGGTGTCCGGTCGCACCGTGAGCACCGGGTTGATGAGCGTCAGGGGCATGAAGAGCTCAAGCGGGGGTTTGGCCCCGTCGAGTTCCCAGATGAAATCCATTTCAGCGGCGCGCAGGTCCACCACGAAGAGTTGCAGGGCGCGGCCGACTTGCTGGGCGGCGAGGCCGATGCCGTGCGCCGCCTGCATGGTGGCGATCATGTTGGCGGCGAACTGGGTGAGCCCGGCGTCGAAGGCGGTGATTTTTGCGCCTTTCTTGCGCAAAATCGGGTCGTTGTAGTGAACAATCGGCAGGGACATCGGTCGGTAAGGCAGGCAAACGTGGATTTGCCTCCGCGCGTCCGCAATTCAATATTCCTATTTCAATGAGCGCCGCCTCCCGTCCCCGCCGTGCCCGTCGCGCCCTGCTAAGTGCAGGGGCGGGGCTGTTGCTGGCGGCAGCGGCCTGGATGCTGCCGGTGAATATGAATTCGGTGCCGCCGGCGCTGCTGGGTGCGGCCGGTGCCGGCACCCCATCGGTGACGGAACTCGGCCGGCAATTGGTGGCGGCGGAAAAGATCGGCCCAGCGGAGCTTGTGCTGACGGCGGCGCAGACGATCGGAGCGCCCGGGGCCTCCGCGCTGGCCGCAGACGTGGCCGCGCTGGCGGCGCAACAGGCGGAGCTGGTGGCGTGGGGCGGCTGGGATCCCTTCCTCGACCCGCTGTTCAAGCTGCGTGACCGCACAACCCCGGCGGTGAGTACGCCCGTGCTGACCTTTCTGCTGCCTGAGCAGGCCCGCAGTGTGTTGCGCGGTTACTTGGAAAACTCGCGCTCGTTCGGCGTGCAGGCGCTGCTGAAGACCCGGCCGCTTACCGCGACCGGCCGCTTCGTGCCGGCGCTGCAGCCGGGCGGCCAGCCGCTCGATGCGGTCATACTGCTCACGGCCCTGCTCTACCAGGGGGAGCATCTTTCAGCCGCGCTGCAACGCGAACTGCGCGCACTGGCGGAGACGGCGGTGGCCAACCGCCAGCTCGGGGAGCTTGAGCCGTTTTTCATGGACCTGCTTTCGCTGGGCCGGCGCTTGAATTGGGTGCAACTCAGTGAGTTGCTGCGTCGCACCCAGGACGCGAAGACCGTGGGCGAATTTGCCCACCTTGCGCGCGTCGCGCCGGACCAGCTCGCCCTGATCTATACGGCGGCGCTGGCCTCGGATTCGGCCGATCGCGTCGCGGCCTACCTCATCCAATACGGCACCACCGGCCTCGGGGACCTGCGGCTGGCGCTGACGCACGGGCAGGGCGCGGTGCGGCTGCTCTTGCTGCGGCAGGTGCCGGTCAACCGCGAGGCGGGTCCGACCATCGGGGGCACCGCGACGCTCGCATTGTTGCACCCGCAGGCAACCCTCTGGCTGAAATACCTCGCCTACCTGCTGGGCGCCTACCTGGTTTTCCGCGGCCTCGACCGTTGGCTCATCCCGCCGGCCGAGCGCGTTGCGCTGGCCCTGCCGCGGGCCAAGAGCGGCGTGCTGGCCTGCCTCTTCGCCGCCCTGCTGGTGCTCGCCACCGAGCCCTTCCTGCTGAAGGCCGCGCCCCCCTCCGAATTCAAGGCCCGGCTCGTGCTGCCGGTGCTGGTGAACACCGCCGAATCTCCAACTCCCGCAACCAACCAGACTCCTCCCCACATGGACACTTCCACCATCCTCTCCATCGGCTTCTTTGCCGCGCTCCAGATCGCGATGTATCTCATCTGCCTCGCCAAGATCCGCGAGGTCGCCCTCCAACCCGTGCCACCCCTCGTGAAACTCAAGCTCATGGAGAACGAGGAGAACCTCTTCGATGGCGGGCTCTATGTAGGCATCGGCGGCACGGCCGCCGCGCTGGTGATGCAGGTGCTCGGCTTTATCGAGCCCAACCTGCTCGCGGCGTATTCCTCCAACCTCTTTGGCATCACCTGCGTCGCGCTGGTGAAGATCCGCCACGTGCGTCCCTACAAGTGCCGGCTGATCCTCGACAGTCTGGCCGAGTCCGAACCCGCCACCCGATGAACAAGACGCTTCTGCTCATCATCTGTGATTTTCTGCTGCTCAACCTGCTCGCTTTGACCCGGTGGGAAATCGCGGAGCCGGCGTCCGGGAAACAACCGCCGGTGCCCAAGCTGGCGGCCAATGCCACCACCAAGGACCAGGATCTGGTCGCGGTGATGCAGGCCGCTTTGACGGACGAGCGCGGCACGCGCGACTCGCTGGCGGAGAAACTCACCACCACTGAATCCACGCTGGCCGAGCGGGAGCAGAATCTCGCGCAATTACAGACGGATAAAACCCGGCTGGCGACAACGCTGACCGATACACGGCGCGCGGCCGAGGTGCTCACCCGGCAGGTCACCGCCGCCACGCAGGACGCGACGATGACCAAGGAGCAACTCGTGCGCCTGCAACGCGAGCTGGACGAAAAACGCGCCGAGGCGCAGCGCCAGGCCGGGGCCATCGCCAGCCTGGAGCAGCAGCAGGGCGAGGCCCGCCAGAAGATCGAGGGCCTGTCCGTGGCGGTGAAGGTGGCGGAGCAGGAAAAGGTCATGCTCAAGGAGACTGCCGAGGTCTTCCGGCTGCAGGCCGCCGCGGAGCGGGCCGAGCGCGAGAAAGTGCAGGCCACGACGGTGCAACTGGCGCAGGGCGTCGGCGATCTCGCGGAACAATCCGGGGCGCTCACGCGGGAGATCCGCGACCACCGGCCGGTCAACGCCAATGTGCTGTTCAACGATTTCCTCCACAACCGGGTCAGCACGGCTTTCACGGCCCACCGCAAATCCTTTCTCGGTCCGATCACGCGCACGAAGGAGGCGCGCACCGTGTTCATCACCGACGGGGCGCAGATCTATGCCCTCCTGCACATCGATGACACCCCATTCTCCCTGCACGAAAACGGTGCGGATTGGGAGAAGCTGACGGCGGAGTTCTCGCGGCCGCCCAACTACCGCACGGCGGCGGAGCGGCTGGACTTTCTCGCGCTCGACCCGCGCGTGGTGGTGCTGCCAGTGAGTGCCGAGCAGGCGGCGGCCCTGGGGGTCAAGGTCTACCAGACCGCGCTGGAGCCGTTCAAATTTTCCGAGGCGGTGCTCATCAGCGGCGGTGGCACCGGCTACGGCTCGGTGACCTTCAAGCTTGATGCCGCGCAGCCCGGCTATGTGAGCGTGGACAACCGGCTCGTGACGCGGCTGTTTGGCGAATTTGCGCCGTCGCGCGGCGATCTGGTTTTCAGCAAAACCGGTGAGTTGCTCGGCATCATGGTCAGCAGCGGCTACTGCGTGATCGTGAACAACGTGCTCCCGACGAAAAGCCTCCGCACGGGTGATGACGTGAAAGCCCAGCAAACCGGCCAAATCCTCGACGAGCTCGCCGCGCGCTACCGCAGCCTGCCCTTCAAGGTGCAGTGAGCGGCGGACTGCGCGGTGCGGCCCGGCCCCGAGGTCCGGGATTGTCATCGGAGGCGGGACGTCGGAAGGTGGCGGCTAATCCATGGCAGCGCGGAAACCTAACATCTTGTGGATCGTGACCACGCAGTGGCGGGCGCAGGCGTGCGGCTATGCGGGGGATGCGAATGCACGCACGCCGGCACTGGATGAACTGGCGGCGCAGAGTGTGAACCATGCGCAGGCGGTGACGCCGCATCCCTTCGGTCCCTTCGCGCGGGCGGCGATGCTCACCGGGGTGCCCTCGCCACAGAACGGGGTGTGCGACTATTTCGATCCGTTGCCGGACGGGGCGCGCACGATCGCGCATGAGCTGGAGGGGCGCGGCTATGCGACGGCGTTTTTCGGCAAGTGGCATCTGGCGCGCCGCGATCCGGCGGCGCCACCGGTCGGAGAGGCTCACGCGCGCATGATCGTGCCCCCCGCGGCCCGCGGCGGATTTGGTTTATGGGAGGGATTCGAGGGCGGGTTTTTGCTGAACGACCCGTGGCTGCAGGGCACGCGCCTGTCGGAACCGGTGGCGGTGCGCGGCTACCAAAGCGACGTGCTCTGCGAACGCGCGGCGGGGTGGATGGCGGATGCGGGCAACCGGCAACCGGAGCACTGGTTTTGCATGGTGAGCCTGGAGGCGCCACATCCGCCCTATGACGCACCGGCGGCGGGCGTGGCGCGGCGGGCGGTGGAGCTGGCGGCCAATGTGCCGGTCGCGGCCACCGGGCAGGCGCGGCGTGAACTGGCGGGTTATTATGCGCACATCGCGGCGACAGACCGCGCCATCGGGCGGCTCGTGGCGCAAGCGGACGGTGACACCATCGTCGTCTTCACCAGCGTGCACGGCGACATGCACGGTGCGCACGGGCTTTTCCGCAAGGGCTGGCCGCATGAGGAAAGTGTGCGTGTGCCGTTGCTGGTGCGTCACCCCCGGGAGCTGCCGCGGCGGGACGATGCGCCGGTTTCACTGCTCGACTTGCAGGCAATGACGCTGGCGTGGGCGGAAGGAAACCTCTGGCGTTGCGCACGGGCGGCGGCAGCGATTTCGATGCCGAGTGTGGTGCGGTGGCCGCACCAGTGCGACCGCGTGTGGCATGGCTGGCGCACACCAGGGCGCAAGCTCGTGCTGGGCGATGACGGCGCGACCTGGCTGTTTTTCGATCTGGAGGCGGATCCGCTGGAGAGGCACAATCTGGCGACGGATCCGGCGAGGGCGGGGGAGTTGGCAACGCTGAGGCGCAGGCTGGGCTGAATCACGCACAAGCCCGCTCCTCCAAAATCGGTCCGCGGGACTGCATCCTGAAGGACACCAAGCGGCCTTCGGAAAGGCGGACCTGCCACACGCTTACTTCCTCCGGCCGCAGAAAATTGCGCTCAAGTGGTGCCGGACTCGCCGTCGGTGGCGGCCGGAGGCTCCGCGGGGTGGGTATCGCTGACCATGAATTGCCGGTGGATGGCCTCGACGATCTCATGCGACTTGACGGGCTTGCTGATGTAATCGTCCATGCCAGCTTCGAGGCAGCGTTCACGGTCACCCTGCATGGCATTGGCGGTGAGGGCGATGATGACGGGCTGCTGTTCGGCGGGCAGGCGGCGGCGGATCTGCTGGCAGGCCTCGAGACCGTCCATTACGGGCATTTGCAGGTCCATCAGGACTAGGTCGTAGTGGCGGGATTCGATGGCCTTGACGGCTTCGAGTCCGTTGCCGACGGCGTCGGCCTGGTAGCCCAGACGCTCAAGGAAGCGGAGGGCTACCTTCTGATTCACCGGGTTGTCCTCGACAAGCAGCACGCTAAGCGGGATTTCTTCGGCGAGCGGGCGGGAGGATGGAGTGGCGGCGGGTGCTGGCAGCGTAACGGGATCGGGAATATGCGAGAGGGCGTGCAGGAGCGCCGGGGTCTTGAGGGGTTTGTAAATGGTGCCAAAGGGCAGACCATCACCGGGCGCATCTGCGGCGGTCTGGCCGAAAGGCAGCATGAGGAGGCGGGGTGCGCGGATGGAAAGGAGAGCTTCCAGCGGGGAGTGACCCTCGGTCTCGTCACCATCGATGAGGAGCAGTGCGGGTGGTCGCGGGAGTGTGGCGGCGAATTTGAGGGCGGCGTCGGGCGTGGAGACAATCTCGCAGGAGAGCCCCCAAGCTTTGAATTGGGTGCGCAGCCGGGCCTGTGTCACAGGATGATCCTCGACGATGAGGACGGTGTTATTGCGCAGAGAGGACGGCATCGGGGGCGGCGCGGCGTCCTGATCGAGTTCGGCCGACTCGGTGAGAATGGTAAAAGTGAAGGTGGAACCTTTGCCTTTGGTGCTACTGACGCGGATGTCACCGCCCATGAGGGTGATGAGGCGCTGGCAGATGGCGAGACCCAGGCCGGTGCCGCCGTATTTACGGGTGGTGGAGGAGTCTCCCTGCGAGAAAACCTTGAAGAGGCGGTCAAGGCGGTCGGCCGGGATGCCGACGCCAGTGTCGCGCACGGCCAGCTCAAGCACGAAAGCGGCGGCGGGGGAGCCGGCGGCGGCAGGGCGGCGGCGGACCTCGATGGAGACGCTGCCGGCGGGGGTGAATTTGACGGCGTTGTTGACGAGATTGACGATGATCTGGCGGAGGCGGGTGACGTCGCTGAGAATCCAAGCGGGGACCTCGGGTTCGATATGGTAGGTGAGTTCGAGCTTGCGGGAGGATGCCTGCAGGGCGAAGAGGTCGAAGGCCTCCTCGAGACAGAGCGAGAGCTCGAAGGGCATGTGTTCGATGTCCATCTTGCCGGACTCGATCTTGGAGAAGTCGAGGATGTCGTTGATGATGGTGAGGAGCGCCTCGCCGGAGATGCGGATGGTGTTGACGTATTCGCGCTGCTCCGGGGTGAGCTCGGTCTCGGTGAGGAGGCTCGTCATGCCGATGACGCCGTTCATGGGCGTGCGGATTTCGTGCGACATGGAGGCGAGGAAATCGCTCTTGGAGCGGGAGGCGGAGTCGGCCTCGCTCTTGGCGAGACGGAGCTGCTGTTCCGTCTCAACGCGGGCGGTGATGTCGGTGGCGATGACGATGTAATTGGCGAGTGCGCCGGCCTCGTTGCTGACGGGTTGGATCTCGAGGTGCAGATGGTATTTGCGGCCGGACTTGGCCCGGCTGGGGAAATCGGTGGCGAGGGGCCGGCCTTGCAACAGGGCCGTGCGGATCTGCCCGAGAATGGCGGGGTCGGTCTCCTGGTCCGCCAGCAGGTCGAGGGGGTGGCGGCCGATGGCCTCCTCGAGGGTGTAGCCCATGACGCGAGTGAAGCTTTCGTTGACCAATTCAATGCGACCGTCGGACGAGCCGATGATGACGGGGTTGTCCGTCTTGGCCGCAACAAGGGAGAGTTTGCGCGCCTCGGCCTGGCTGGAGCGGAGGGCCTGCTCGGCCGCGCGGCGGGTGGTAATGTCCTGGATCGTGCCGATGATACGTGTGGGCCGGCCATCGGGACCGGCGGCGACAGTCTTGGCGCGCATGGAAATCCAACGCCACGCGCCCAAGTGGTGCCGCACGCGGTATTCGGCATCGATGAACGCGGAGGTTCCCGTCCGTTGCGCCTGCTCGCGCTCCAGATAATGCGGGAGATCCTCGGGATGGATGAGCTTGCGCCAAGCCTCGTTGGTGGAGGGCATGAGGTCGGGGTCATAGCCGAGCATGGTCCAGAGGCCCGGGCTGTAATGGACGTGCCGGGCGGCGACTTGGAATTCGAAAATGCCGATTTGTGTGGAATCGAGCGCGAGGTGCAGGCGCTCGTCGGCGATCTTCAGGCGCGTTTCGACCCGGCGGCGCTCCTCGTTCTCGGCATGGAGCTTCGCATTGGAAAACTCGGCGGTGCGCTGGTCGGCGCGGGCGCGGCGGGACAGGTGCACGCTGAGACTGAGGAGGAGGGTGAGACCGAGGCCGGCGATGAAGGCGAACTCCGGCAGGTAGCGCCGGTCGCGCGCGAGGGCCTCGGGTGAGGGCACGAGGCTGAAATGCAGGCGGCGGTCGTAGATGGTGTAGAACTTTTCAACCGTGAAGCCGGTGTCCGCGGCGGCGCCGGCCGGCATGGTGGAAAAAAGGGTGTCGCCCCCGATGCCGATGGAGAGGTGGTAGTCCTCCTGCAGTTTGAGGCGCACCGCAGTGAGCGTCTCGAAAAAATTGCGGTAGAGGAATTCCGCGGCGGCATAGCCCAGAAGCTCGCCGCGGTGGCTGATGGGGGTGTAGATGACGAAGCCCGGGCCCTGGCCGGCGATGGTGACGGTGCCGGAGATGACGGGCTTGTTCTGGGTGTGGGCGGCCTCGAGCGCGGCGGCGCGTGCCGGGTCGCTGACATGGTCGAAGGCGGCAGCGTCCTCATTGCCTTCGGTGGGATAGACCCAGCGGTTGCGACCATCCGGCCGGACCCAGGCGAAGGATTTGGCGCCGAGTGCGCTGGATTCGATCCACTGGGTGTGGACATCGGTCTCCCAGACCGGGCGGGTGGGCAGGTTGTCACCCCAGGTGCGGGCGCGGCGTTCAAAGGCGGCGCTTTGGCGGTCAAACTCGGCATTGATCTGGATGGCGAGGGTTTCCATCGAGGTCTGGGTCCGGACGCCGAGGTAGGCTTCCTCGCGGTCGCGAAGGCCCATCCAGAGGACGAAAGTGAGCGTGACGCCCCCGATGACGACGGGTATGGGCACCCAGGCCGGCGCGGCGCCCTCACTTTGCAGGATCTTATTCCACGCGAGCAGCAGCAGGGCGGCACCAAGGACGCAAAGACTGGCAGCCGTGACTGGCGAAACGGCGAGCTGGCCACCCCAGGTGTAAACCTGGCGCAGGCCGGCGAGGTAGCCGATGACAGTGATGAAACCGGCCGAGCAAAGCAGTGAGCCCGCCACAGCTTGCAGAAAGGAACGTGGCCGCACCGGGAGGCCGCAGGCGGGCAGCAGCACACTGAGGCCCGTGAGCAGCAGGCAGAAAGCGGCGACCAAGGAGGTGCTTCCCGCCGGTGCCGCGCCACCCGGCAGAAAGTCCGCGGCCAGCAAGCCGTCGAGATGGAAGGTGCGGCCGGTGGCGTCGTGGAGGAAGACGAGGCAGTTTGAGGCGATGGGCGCAAGGGCGAGCCACACGGCTCTGTTCCAGCCGAGTTCCTGGCCGAGGAGGGCCAGACCGAGCATCAAGAGGGAGAGCGCACTGTTGAGGGGAATGGGGGCGAGATGGCCCAGCGGTTGCACGAACACTGCAAAATGGAAAATCCAGCCCATCAGGGTGAGCCCACCCACTGCCGTAAGCACGGCCACCAGCATGAGCAAGGTGCGTTCGGTCCAAGAACGGCGCGGCAATGTGGGCAAGGACTCCATTAAGGTATTTACCCTAGAAATGAGGAGTTTTTGGCGCGGAGCAATCTTGTTTCCGGGAAAGAGTTGCGCTCTGGAAAGAGGTCACGGTGCGGTGAAGGGCGGAGTGGCTAGGAGGTTGGGCGCAACCGGCTGGTCTTTGGCGGGGGGAGTAAAAATGGAACGGAGGAAATTCGTCGGGCCGATGACGAAGGTCCACTCGGGCTTGTTGAGTTGCCCGGTGAGTTTCACCTCGAGCACGCCCGAGAGCGGGATGAGGACGAGGCCGACCACGCTTTTGAGAATGAAGGTGCTTTCCAAAAACGGGAAGACGCGCGCGTGGAAATCGAGCTCCTTGCGGGTGAGCAAGTAGGAGCCGCGGGCGGTGACGGCGGCGTCGGGCCCGGTGAGATTCACATGAGGAAAGACGAGTGAGTCGCGTTCGACCTTGAAGTCGGTCTGCAAGGTGTCGAAACGGAGGGCGGTGAAATTGAGCAGCTCGGAGAGGAGACCGAGGAGCCGGACCCGACCGAGACCCTGGCCCCTGAGGTCGGCGCGGCCGGTCCCAACGAAACTGCGGGGATCGGCGGTGTCACCCTCGGCGCTGACATCCAGCGCCATGCGCACCTGGGCGGTGCGCTCGATGTAGGCGCTGTTCGCGGCGGGGGGGGCGCCGCGGCGCAGGGCGAAGAAAGCCTCCACTGCGGTGGCCGCGTCACGCAGGGAAGCCTCGCGGAGCGACAGCGTGAAACCCAGCCGCCGGCGGTCCTCGGGCCCGGTGAGGCGGATGCTGCCGGTGACCGTGCCGCCGGCGAAACCGGCCTCAAGCGGCGAGATACGCAGTTCGTCGTCGTCAAGCACGGCGTTGAAGTCGAGATGCTGCAGGGGGAAATCGTGGAAGGAGAAGGCGCCGGAGCCGCGGCCCTCGATGTGGATCCGGCGGTGCGCGCCCTGCGGGGCGGCGGGGCCGTCGATGCGGCCGCGGGCCCGCACGCTGGGCGGGGCGGCAAAGACGAAGGGCTGGAGCATCACGCGCACTTCCGGGCTGACCAGACCTGCGGCGGCGGGCAGTTCAAGGGTGGAATCAAAATCAAACGTCAGACTCTCCAAGGCGGATCCCACCGGGGCCACGCGCCGCGTGAAATTGCCGCGCGCTGCGCCGCCACCACGGGTCGCAAACGCCTCGAGCACATCGTAGAAGTGCGGCCGGATGAACAGGCGCGCAATGACGTGGTCGAGCGCGATGCTGTTGATGACGGGCTGCACGCAGTCCGCAAAAACAAAGACAGTCGTTTCCGGCCCATGCCCCAACCGCCCGCGGATGTCCACATCCGCCACGGGCGCGGCCTGGGTAAAGTCAAAATGCTCCCAGAACTTCGGCCACCACTCGCGGAACCAGCCACTGATAACGGGCGGGTGCAGCCGGCCCGATAGGAGGAAGCGGAATTCGCGCGAAGCAAACACCTGCTCGAAGCTGCCGCGCGCGAAATTATCGCCGATGAACGCGACGGCCTCGGTGGCGAGGAAACGTCGCCCGTCAAACTCGATGTGACCGGCGAAGGCGTCCATCGGCACATGGTAGGCCGTGGCATCAGCGCCGGCGATGTAGCCGGCGAGGCGGGCGAATTTCCAGCCGGGGGTGAAGCTGACCTCAAGGTCGAAGCTGGGGGCGGACCTGAAATCGATGAACGAGCGGAGGCCAAGCCCGAGCCGCTGGCCGAGCGGCACGAGCAAGCCGGGGGCGAAGCGGCCGGCGGCACGGAAACGGGCGCTCTGCTCCGCGGCATTGAACGTGCCTGCCAGCACAAGGGGCTCGCCGAGCACACGCGTGGTGAGCTCGGCCTGGAGCGCGGGGAGCGGGCCGGCGGCTCTCAGTGCGCAGGGGCCGGTGACGAGGCCGGGGGCGGAAACGCCGGTCGCCGTGACCTCGGCCTGCAGGAAATCAAACCGGCGCAGGTCGGGTTGCAGGCGGCCGCGGATGAGGGCACGCACACCGGTGGCACCCGACTCCGGGGCAAGCTTCACCGAGCCGGCGGTGACGTGGAGACTGGCGATGCTGGGAGTGTCGCCGAACAACGGCAGGCGCGTGGCGACGCGCACCCGGGCGGCTTCGAGCGGCAGCGGCGCGACAAGTTTCAGGCTGGCGGCGAGCAGTTCGACCTCGACGAGGGCGCCGTGCGTGGCGGAGGGAGTGAGCACGAGGTCCACGGTGGGTGCTTCAAGGACGACGAGCCGGTTGGAGAGCTCGATGAAATGGCGGCAGATGGCGGGATAATTGCGCGCCAGCAGTGCGGGGAGGGACAGCAACTCGCCGCGGTCACGGTGCAGGGGTGTGGTTTGAAAGGCGCCACGCGCCGTGACCTTGAGCGTCGACAGCCGGCCGGCGAGTTGCGGGAGGGTGAAAACGCGCGGGCCGGGCACAAGCGTGAAGTCGAGATCGTGCAGCAGCGGCTCGCTGCGCCCGGTGGGCGAGAGCATCGCAGGCACCTGGAGACTGGCGCCGGACACCTGCAGTTCACGCGGTTCGAACCGGCCCAGCAGGAGCGCCCAGAGATCGAGGGTGATGTAAACCGAATGCGCGGTGACCACGGGATCGGTGAAGGCGGGGAGCGTGAGCCGGACCTGTTCGATGAGCACGTGGCCGGCGGGATCGAAGCTGGCGCGGCCGAACTCCACCCGCGCACCGGAGACTGCGAGCCGCTCCTCAAGACTGCGGAGCACGAAGCCGGGGAGCGCAAGTTCGCGGGAGCTGGCAATGAAGATTTGAAAGGCAAGCAGGATGGCCAGCGCGAGCCAGAGGGACCACAGGCAGAACGAGGCGAGGCAGGCGGTGCAAAAGCGCGTGCCCTGCCAGCAGAGTTTCAGCCAAGGTTGCATGGCGAGGCCGGCGGCGCGTCAGACTTTGGGGGTGGCTGCGGCGGGCGGCGGGGTGACCGTCGCAGGCGGCGGGGGAGGACCGGGATCGCGCTTCGCGTAAGTGACGTTCCAGAGGGCATCGAGCAGCGGTTGCTCAAGTTCGAAGAGGGCGGCGTATTTTTCCGAGCCGGCGATCTGCAGGTTGCCACCAACGCGCTCGGTGAAGAGCAGGGTTTCGGTTTCGGTCTGCTCGCCAGTGCCGGCCGGGAGGGCCACGGTAAGCTCGAGGCGATAGCGCCAGGGGCGCTCCTCGCCGCCGGCGGGAACCTTGTCGGCGAACCCGTCTTGGACAAAGCGCCGGGCGCGGAGTGTGCGCAGCTGCGCGGCGAGGGCGTGCAGCGGTGTGCCGGCAGGTTCGTTCACGAGGGCTTGATCAGCGACGACGGTGCCGTCCTGCAGATCGGTGATTTTCAGGACGGTGAGGCGGGCGGCGGTGGGGAACTCGCGGAGGAGGCGCTCGCGGTAGGCGAGGGGCGAGACGGCGGTTGCGGCGAGGATGGCGGGGTCCACGGCGTAGATGAAGCGCTCGTCGGCGAGACGGGCGTAGGCGCGGCCGTCTCGCGGGGTGGTGACACCGATCTGAAGCCGAAGCGTGCTGGTGGTGTTACGGGCGGCGAGAGTGAGTGTGACCTCGCGCTCGGGCTGGTTGAAGCCCCAGTTCTCCAAGTCAGCGTCGGCCGGGGCGTCGCTTTGGAATTTCAGTGCGGCGAGGCGGGAGAGCTGGTCGATGAGGCGCTGCACGGTGCCGAGGTCGGCGGGCTGGGTCGGCGGGCCCTGGGTGGCGTCGCGCCGGGCGATCTGCCAGGGGGCCTCACCGCCGGTGGCGCTGTCGAGGCGTTGCAGGACGAACTCAGGCTGGTTGGGAGCGGCCAGGGTGAGGCCGGTGACGGCGGTGGGGTCAAAATCAAGGATGCGGGTTTCGCGGAGGACTTCCTGGGCGTTGCGCAGTGCGTCGAGAAGGTTGGCGGGGATGGCGACAGTGAAGACGGCGGACTTGCCTTCGATGGCGGCGGTGAACTCGATGTCGGGTCGTGAGTTGGCGTCGGCGCCGCTGCCGCTGGCAGCTTCAGCGATCGCGGTGGTGCCAAGTTCGGCCCCGAGGATGAGGGTCTCACGGCGGTTGTTGCCCTCCAGGGTGATGCGGAGGGTGTGAGCGGCGCCGGGGAGGGGCTCACTGTTCGCTGCGGTGAAGGCGCGGACGCGGAGCGTATTGAGGGCATTGATGGCGAGTTCGGTGGCGGTCTTGTTGGCGCGGGCGATGATGGGCGCTTCGAAGGTCCACCGGCTGGCCTCACGGCGGAGCCGCACGCGGAGGTTGGCGGAATTCTGGAGGGTGAGGGAGCGGGCCTCGAAGACGGGGATGGTGAAGAGTGTGTCGGCGCGCAGTTCCTCGGCCTTGAGGGCGAGGCTGCGGGCGAGGCTTTGGCTGACCACATGCACCCGGGTGCCATCGGGCGAGAGCACATAGAGGCGGTTGCCGACCTTGGTTTCGTCGCCGAGGCGGAGGGTGACGGGAGCGGCGGCACCATCGCCGGAGGTGAAAGTGACACTGAGCCGAGGTGCGGCGAGGCCGTAGTCGGTGAGCGACTGGCCGTTTTTCTCCAGATCGCGGACGGTGAAACTGGTCTCATGCTCAAGGAACTGGAGTTCGTTGACGATGCGGCTGACCGCATGCGGGTTGGCGGGCCAGTCGATGGGCTCGGTGAGAGACCAGCTGTCACCGGTGCGCCGGAGGCTGAGGGCGGGGAGGCCGGGGCCGGCGATGAGCAAAGTGCGGAGGTCGGCGGTCTCGGGGCCGAGGACGCGGCGGCGGGCCTCAAGGGAGGCGCGCTCGGTGCGCCAGCCGCGCTCGAACATGAAGATGAAGAAGAAGAGCGCGACGTTGAGAAAGACGAGGACGAGTGTGACTTTGGTGCGCATGGCAGGGGGGGTCAGTTGCGGCGGGACCAGTAGACGAAGAGGCCGAGGAACGCGGCGATGCCGGGCAGGGCGACCATGAGACTGTAGCGGAGCTGGGTGAGTTCGCGCTGGTTGAGCGAGAGCTGGAAACGCTCGATCGGACGGGCAGGGATTTTGAGCTGGGTGTCGCGCTCGACGGCCCAGTTCACGGCATTGAGGAAGAGCGTGAGGTTGCCCTCGCTGGCGAGGCGCTGGTTGACGACGAGGTCGCCGGTGCCGAAGGCGATGAGGCGGCCGGTGCGCACACTGAAGGGGAGGTTATCGCGCATCTGGACGCGTTCGGAGGCGACGATGACCCCGAGCCGGTTAGCGGGGGCCATGTTGGGCAGGCCTTTGAGGTCCACCCCGGGGGTGTATTCGGGCACGCGGCGCTGGCGGTAGGAGGCCTCGCCCCAGGCGGTGGGGTAGGTGGCGGCGAGGACGGTGGCGAGCAGGCCGTTGCCGGAGGCCCGGCCGGGATCGGGGCGGACGCTGCGGCAGAGGCCGACGCGCAGGGTCATGCGGTAGTCGAGGAGAGTCTGGGTAACGGGATGCGGGGAGAAGTTGCGCAGGATGAAGTCGCCGTTGTCGGAAAAACTCTCGGGATTGGTGTCGTAAATGGCGACATCGTCGACGAGCACGCCCCAGTCATAAAGCAGATCGTCAAGCCCGTGGGGCACTTCGGGGGCGAGCAGGAGGATCATGCGGCCGGCACGGGTGGCGAGGTATTGGCGGAGGAGCTCCTGCTCACTGGCGTCGTAGCGGCCCTGGGGCGCGGCGGCGATGATGAGGGCGGCGTCCTCGGGAATCTTGCGCGCCGTGCTGAGCTGGAGGAGGTCGATGTCGAAGTTGCGGAGCTTGAGCTGGTCGTTGAGGGCGGAGAGGCCGCGGGCGGGGTCCACATCATCAGGGCGGAGTTCGCCATGGCCGGTGAGAAAGTAGATTTTTTTGCGCTCCGGGCTGGAGACATCGAGGATGGCGGCGGTCATCGTCTGCTCCCCGAGGAAGGCCTTTTTTTCGAGGGCCTCGACGCGATAGAGTTCGTCGAGGGTGACGACGCGGCGCTTGTCGGCGCAGGTGAGGAGAATGACGTTGGGCTGCTCGAGGCCGAGCTGGTCGGCGTCGCGGCGGCGCTGGTAGACGTCGATATATTCGACGGTGATGCGGGCGGGACGGCCCTCGGTGGCGTAGGCGTATTCGCGGAGGAGGCCGTTGAGATCGCGCCAGGCCTGGGCGACCTCGGAGTTCTCGGCGTCCTCGGTGAAGGTGGCGATGATGCGGACGGGGAGCTGGAGGTTGCGGAGATAGGAGATGGTTTCGGGCGAGAGGGAATGGCGGCGGTGCTGGGTGAGGTCGAAACGCCAGGCGTAGTTGCGGGCGAGGTAATTCAGTCCGCCGAAGAAGGAGAGAAACAGGATGGCCTGGAGCACGAGGTTGACCGTGCGGAGCCAGCGGGCGGTGCGGAAGCTGTCGGACGCGTGCATGGCGGATCAGCTGTGCAGGAGCTTGGCCTCGACGCCGAGGATGCTAAAGATGAGCGCGAGCACGGTGCTGCTGAAATAGAAGAGGAGCTGGCGCGTGTCCACGACCCCGCGGGTGAAGTCTTCGTAATGCCGGAAGATCTGCGCATACTCGACCGCAGCCTTGACGGATTGGAGCACCTCGCGGTCGAGCCATTGGGAGTCCTGAAGGAAGCGGCCGCCGATGATGAGGGCGAAGAGCATCGTGAAGCAGAGGATGCCGGCGACGGCCTGGTTGCGCGAGAGCGAGCTGGCGAAGACCCCGACGGCGATGAAGAGCAGGCCGGAGACGGCGACAAAGAGATAGCCGCCAAGGAGCGGGCCGGAGTCGAGGAAGCGCGCGTCACTGGCGAAACGATGGAGGATCCAGAAAAATCCGCCGGTGGCGCTCCAGAGGGTGAGATAAAGGCAGTAGGCCGCGGCGTATTTGCCGAGCACCACTTCGGTGGTGGTGACGGGGGTCGTGAGCAGAGTTTCGATGGTCCCGAGACGGCGCTCCTCGGCGAGGCATTTCATCGTGAGGAGCGGCACCATGAAGAAGACGGGCAGCCAGAAGAGCTGGAAGAAGACGTGGGCGGGCGAGTTTTCCTGCGGGGCCCGGCTGTAGCTTTCGAGGATGCCGGTAAAAATGAAGCCCATGAACACGAGGAAGGCGGTTGCGGCAATGTAGGTGCTCGGGCTGACGAGCAGCATGCGGAGCTCGTGGCTGAGGAGGGTGAAGAAATGGCGCATGGCTTCAGTTTTTCCGTGGCGGGTCGGAGCGCACATCCCAGCTGCGGCGCGTGGCTGCGAGGAATACATCCTCGAGGGTGGGGTGGGCGCGGCTGAGGGCGCGCACGCGGAGGCCCGCGTCGGCGAGGACGCGGAGGAGGGGCTCACCGAGCGCAGTGTCGCTGGCGGTGGTCAGGGTGAGGGTGACAAAACCGAGGGGGTCCGGCTCGCTGGTGTCGGCCAGTCGCAGGGAGGGCTCGACGACGGCGAGCAAGGCGGGAAGCGTGGTGAGGTCGCCGGCCACCTCGGCCTGGTAGGAGGAGCGGCCGAGGATCTCGCGCCGGAGATCGGCGGGGGTGCCTTGGGCAACGACGCGGCCCTGGTTGATGATGAGCACGCGGTCGCAGGTCATCTCGATCTCGGGGAGGATGTGGGAGGAGATGATGACGGTCATGCGGCCGCGGAGGCTGGCGATGAGATCGCGGACAATGAGGATCTGGTGGGGATCGAGGCCGATGGTGGGCTCGTCCATGATGATGACGGGCGGCTCGGCCAGGATGGATTCGGCGATGCCGACGCGCTGGCGGAAACCCTTGGAGAGTTTGCCGATGATCTTGTGCCGGACGCGCTTGAGGTCGCAGAGCTCGAGGACCTCGTCGATACGCGGGCCGAGCTTGCCACGGGGAATCTCCTTCAGGCGCCCGCGAAAGTAGAAATACTCGGAGACGCGCATGTCCTCGGGCAGCGGGTTGTTCTCGGGCATGTAACCGATGAGGCGTTTGACGGCGTCAGGCTGCGAGGCCACCGGGTGGCCGCAGATCGCCACATGACCGGAGGTGGCCGGCAGGTAGCCGGTGAGGATGCGCATGGTGGTGGACTTGCCAGCGCCGTTGGGGCCGAGGAAGCCGAGGATCTCGCCGCGCGCGAGGCGGAAGCTAATGTCGTTCACGGCCATCACCCCGGCGTAGTTCTTGACGAGGTGGGAGACTTCGATGGCGGGCGGGGCGTCGGGCATGCGATGAGGTTTACTGTGGCGCAACCGGGGCCGGGCTCAACCTGCTTTCTCAAGCGTGACCTCGCCAGCGGTGAAGCGGTGGGTGCGGCCGCGTTCGTCGCGGATGAGGAGCGAGCCGGCATCGTCGATCCCGCGGGCTGTGCCGGTGATGCGACGCGTGCCTTGGAGCACCGTGACCGGCCGGCCGCGGAGGATGTCGTGCCGGTGCCACAGGTCGGCAATCTTGTCGAGGTGGTCGCCCGCGATAAATTGGCCGTAGGCGAGGAGGACGCGACCGATGAGGGCAGCCGTAAAACGGTTGAGGTCGAGCGGGGCGCCGGTCTGGGCGGCGAGCGAGGTGGCGTGGCGGGCGAGTTCGCCCGGCCAGGCGGAGGCGGCGCTGTTGACGTTGAGGCCCAGACCGAAGACGAGATCGCGCACCTGGTCGGCGTCGATCCGGGCCTCGGTGAGCATGCCGCCGGCCTTGCGGCCGTCGAAGAGGAGGTCGTTGGGCCACTTGAGCCCGGGGCGGACGCCGCAGAAGTTGGCGATAAGTTCGCAGAGGCTGGCTCCCATCCAGAGGGTGAAGGTGGCAAGGCGGGCCGGAGTGAGGCGGGGGCGGAAGGCGAAGCTGGCGTAGAGGTTGCCGTTGACCTCGCTGTGCCAGACGCGCCCGAGGCGGCCGCGGCCGCATGTCTGTCGTTGTGCGAGAACGACAAAAGGGGCGGGTTGGCCGGCAGCCAGCAGGCGGACGGCCTCGTCGTTGGTGCTGTCCACGGAGTTGAGCAGGGTAAGCGGGACATCGCGCTCCCGGGACTGCAGATGGGCCTCGATGAAGGTGGCATGCAGGGTGGCGGGCCGGCCGGCGAGACGGTAGCCACGGGATTTGACAGCCTCGAAGACGAAACCCTGACCGCGCAGCCTCTCCATGTGCTGCCAGACCGCGACGCGACTGACCCCAAGCTTCCGGGCCAGCGCGGCGCCGGAGACGAAGCCGGGTTCGGCAGCGAGAGCTTCGCGGAGAATGACGAGATTGGAGGAGGGCATGCGGGCGGCGATGACGACAGTGCAACTAGAAGGGCGGCGGCCATGCCGGTGCAAATGTCATTTGAGATATTTCAGACCGAGGCGGCGGCCGGCTGGTTCCCTGCGGGGATGAGTGCGGCGTCGGCAGCCGGGTGGCCGCCGTTCCGTTGGTGAGGGGCAAGGGGGCTCCTGCCCAGCTGGGAAGCACTGCGGGCAGGCGGGTGGCATTGATTGGATCCGCCGGCCCCGGGCAGCCCCGAAGATCCATCTTTTGTCCGGTTTGGCGCAACGCGTGTTGCCACAGGCGTGGAGGCGCTTATGCAGGAGTGCATGCCCATGTCCTCCCGTGAACGCGTGCTGGCCGTATTGCGCGGCCAACGGCCCGACTGCGTGCCGTGGTTTGGTGATCTCGACTATCTGGCCACCGCGCTGATCGGGCGCGGGCAGCGGCCGAAGGGATTCAAGCAAAGTGCCGCCTACCTCGACTGGCACCGCGAGCTGCGCCTCGGCTTTTACCTGCAGGGTTATTTTCCAATCCGGACGATGGTCGAAAACTGCCGCGTGACAGAGCGACAAGAGGGGCGCGACCGGATTCGTCGCATCGAGACACCACACGGCACGCTACAGGAGCGGTGGACGTGGCTGCCGGAATCGTTTACGGAGGGGCCGGTCGAGCACCTGCTGAAAAGCGCGGCGGACCTGCCGGCCTACCGGCACTGGCATGCCCATACCCGCTACGAACCGGACTATGCCTTCGGTGAAGACCGCGGGCGGCAGATCGGCGACAGCGGCCTGCACCTCGCCTACCTGCCGAAGAGTCCGTTCATGCAACTCGTGGCGCTGGACGCCGGCATCATCGCGACGGTGGACATGCTGGACGACGCCCCAGAGCTGTTGGCGGAGACACTGGAGGTGGTGGGCCGTTCGCACGACGCGGCGGCGGCGCTGGCCGTGGCCGGCCCCGCGGAGGTGCTGATGATTCCGGAGAACCTTTCCTCTGAGAGCGTGGGACCGGTGCTGTTCGAGAAGTTCATGCGGCCTTACCAGGAGAAGTGGACGGCGCGCATCCGGGCGGCGGGCAAGTTCTCGTGCATGCACCTCGACGGCACGCTGCGGGGTTTGTTGCGGCAGGAGTGCACGGTGGGCTTTGACTTCATCGAGAGTCTCACCCCGGCGCCGGTCGGCGACCTCGCGGTGGAGGACTGGGCGGGCTTCTGCGGGGACACGCCGACGGTGTTCTGGGGCGGCATTCCCGGGGCGTATTTTTCACCGACGGTGAGCGACGCGGAGTTCGAACGGCACACCCGTGCCGTGCTGGCGGTGATGCGGACGGAACCGCGCTATGTGCTGGGGGTGGCGGACCAAGTGCCACCGGACGGACTGGAAAGCCGGTTGCGGCGCGTGGCGGAGCTGGTGGAGGAATGCGGCGCTTATTAGCCGGTCGCAGGCAGCGCTAGCTACTTCGGTTTTTGGTAACCGAAGCCGTCGGTGCGGATATAGGTGCGGTCCGTCTCGCGACCAATGGCCTCGCTTTGCCCGGTGCCGAGCGCCTTGAGGTCGGCGGCAATGGCTTTGAGGCCGGCGATGTTTTCAAGGCGCTCGTCCTCGGCGTAGAGCATGAGGGCATAGGCTTCCGGGCTCATGCCGATAAGCGGAAGGGTGAAGCGGTTGAGCGCCCTGCCTGTCTCGGAGAAGTAGCGTTTCAGGGCGAGTTCGCCGAGGCCCTTGGTCGTGTTGATATCGCGTGAGCGGAAGACGGGGGGTCTTTTTTCGCGCACGACGTAGTCGGGCAGGCGGATGATCTGGTTGCGGGGCTTGTCGATGTCGCGCTGGTCGGTCAGGTCCTCCTCAGCCTCGGGTGCGACCGGCTTGGGCGGAGCATATTTGGGCATCTCGGCGGCAAGGGCGGCGGCGACAGCCGCGGAGACCGCGCGGGTGCGCCTGGGGGTTTCGGCCGGCGTGGTCGTGGCAGACTGCGCGGGCAGGTCGGAGGTGGTCAGGGTGAACAGGACAAGGACGAGCGGAGCGCGGAGGACCATGGAACAGATGGAAAGTTGCCGAGGGCGGGAGTTCCGTGCAATCCGCGAAAGATGCAAAAGAAGCATGCCACGGTAGCAGAGGGGACCGGTTGGTCCTCAGGTTGGGGGCGGGGCGCCGGGTTTCACAAAGCGGCCCAGCACGAGGCCGGCGACGGCAAAAGCGAGCACGCCGTAGAGCAGGTTCACGAGATGCCAGGCCCACGGGTGGTGCCACCAAATGGGATCGTTGCACTCCAGCAGCAGGCCGCCGAGCAGACCAACCCAGGCGCAGGTCACGATGCAGCAGGTGTAGCCCTTGAGGACGGGAGCGATTTTTTGAAGCAGGATGGCGAGCAACAGGGCCACGACAAAATAGTGGATGTAACCCTTGACGAACACCCCCGGCTCCATCTCCGCGTGGCTCTCGGCCACAAATTGAACGAGGACGCTTGGGCCGGTCTGAGTGAGTTCGGTCATGGTTTCGCGGTCAAGATGCGGCCCGGGCAAGAGATAGGTGCCGGTGACAGGGAAGAGAGGCCCCAGCATGGCGAGGGCGACGCGGTCGTCGGTTGCCTGCCTGAGCACTTTGTAGGGGAAGGGGCTCATCCAGAAGATGGCTCCGAACACGAACATGGCCAGCGCGGCGAGCGCCGGTGCGATCACATAATTTTTCATGGGGTATGGTGGGTTTGGCGGCAGAGCCGCGGAGTTTCTGACGCCTGAAACCTGCAGGCCAGACCGGTGGATTCAACCCCGCACTTGGCCGGTGCCGGTGACGGTGAACTTGTAACTGCAGAGTTCACGCAGACCCATCGGGCCGCGGGCGTGGAGGCGGTCAGTCGAGATGCCGATCTCGGCCCCGAAACCAAACTCGAAGCCGTCGTTGAAGCGGGTGCTGGCGTTCGCCATGACGACGGCGGAGTCCACACCGGCCTGAAAGCGGCGTGCGGCGGCCCCGTCGCGCGTGATGATGGCGTCGGTGTGGCCGGAGCTGTCGCGGTTGATGGTGGCGATGGCTTCGTCGAGGGAGTCCACGACGCGCACGGCCATGATCAGGTCGAGAAACTCCGCGGTGAAATCGGCGGGCTGGGCGGGGGTCGCGGCGCGGCCGGCCTGGGCGAGAATGGCGGCTGCACGGGGGTCGCAACGCAGTTGCACGCCCTTGGCGGCGAGCGCGGCCGCGACCCGGGGCAGCAGAGTGTTGGCGACGGCCGCATGCACGAGGAGTTGCTCGGCGGCATTGCAAACACCGGGGCGCTGGGTCTTGGCGTTGACGGTGATGCTTTCCGCGAGCGCGGGATCGGCGTCGCGGTCGAGGTAGACAAAGCATACGCCGGTGTAGTGCTTGATGACCGGGATGGTGCTGTTTTCCGCCACGAAACGGATGAGTCCCGCGCCGCCGCGCGGGATGAGGCAATGAATAAGCGTGTCGAGCTTGATGAGGGTGGTGAGTGCGGCGCGGTCGGTCGTGGGGATGAGCTGCACGGCGGCCTCCGGCAAGCCCGTCGCGCCGAGGGCCCGCGTGATGAGTGCGGCCAACGCAGTGTTGGTGTGGAAACACTCCTTGCCGCCGCGCAGGATCGCGGCATTGCCGCTCTTCAGGCAGAGCGCGGCACATTCCACGGTGACGTTGGGCCGGGCCTCGTAGATGATGCCGATGACGCCGATGGGCACGCGCACCCGGCGGATGCGCAGGCCGTTCGGCCGCACGGTCTCCTCCAGCAGTTCCCCCACCGGATCGGGCAGGGTGACAACCGAGCGGACAGATTGGGCGAGCTGTTGCAGCCGGGCCCCGTTGAGTTCGAGGCGATCGCGCCCCGCCGGGTTCAGGGCCAGGGCCTCAGGACTGAGCAGGTCCCGTTGGTTGGCCTCCAGCAGTTCAAAATGAGAGGCGTCGATCAGTGCGGCGAGTTTCTCCAGTGCAGCATCCTTCTTTTCCGTCGGCGCGATGGCGAGGCTGTGCGACGCGGCGCGGGCCCGCTGGGCGATCGCGGTGACGAGTTGGGTGAGGTCGGCGGACATGGCAGGCATGAATCTCGCGCAAAGGCGCGAAGGCGCAAAGGCAAAATGTGGCACCCACAGATGGCATATGGAAATCAGGAAACGGGAACAGCCCTGATAAAGTGTCAAGTGGCAGCGCCGTGCCGGGCGGCCTGTCGCAAGCTGCCACCGCGCCGCACGAACGTCACCAACCGCGCGCGCCAACCGGGCCATTAATTCCCGGTTGGCAGATTTTCGCGGACCCAAGCTTACTCCTCAAGGCGTGGCGGTAAACAGCTTGGCCCCATGCGACTCCAGGGCGACGGAGAACTTCTCCCGGCGTCCAGCCAAGTCGCATCTGGCCCACAGGTCCCGGATGTTCACTCCACCGGGCAGCCCGTAGGCGGCAAAATCCAGCTCCGGCGACTTGCCCGGTGCATCTGACAGGTTGAAGAACGCTACGGCGTATCCACCGGTGGAGAGCGGTTTGATCTGGATGGGCCAGGCCGCATCCTGGTTCACGGTGATGGACGGCTTGCCCAATGGGTCCTGGTTTACGGCGATGACCTCCTCATTGCAGAGAAGACTCAGGGTGAACGCATCCAACTCGTCCGGGATGCAGTCGATCAACAGGGGGCTGGGCCGAATGGCCCAACAGGTGAAGCAGGCGATCAACTCGTTTTCGCTGAGACGCATTCCATCCCGCGGCAGGATGGCCGTCATGTCCAGGTCGAACCAGTGGCCGGACCCGATCACCGGATTCCATGCCTCGTTACCGAAGCCGTTTTTCACCACGGAGTCCCAAGTGGGGCTCGTATCCGTGTTGGAGCGCCACTGCTGGCATAACCGCGCCACTTCCCTGGCGTCCTGCAGGGCGACCCTGGTGGTGACGCAATACACGATGTCGCGCGGAGACTGCCGCAGGGCGCGGCTCATCCGCCCGGCCAGATCCATGTCAGTGAAAGACCAGTCGTATTTGAAGTAGTCGATGCCCCAGGCCGCCCACTGCGCCGCATCCTCGGCTTCATGGTGGGTCAGACCGATATATTTGCCGGCATAGGGGATGCGGGCGGGGAAGTTGGTGTCGATCAACCCGGAGGTAGACCCGCAGCCCTCTGTGCCCCACGGCACGACGAAGGGACCGGAGTAGATCCCTATCTTCAGGCCCAGGTCATGGATCTTGGCGCAGAGCCCGCCCATGTCGGGAAAGCCGGCGTGAGGGATGATGGAGTTGAACGGGCCGCCGCGCTTGTTCGACTGCCATCCGGAGTCGAGGTTGACATACGCATAGCCGCGTGCCGCCAGACCGGAACTGACCAGGCCCTTGGCGATGCGCAGGATCTTGTCGGCGTCGATATCGCCACGGAAGCAGTTCCAGCTGTTCCAGCCCATCGGCGGGGTCAAGGCTAGGGCGTTTTCTGCGATGACGAGTTTGATGACCTTATCCGTCCGGCCCTGCTGGTTCGAAGCCTGCAACAGCACTTGATACTCACCCGCCACGACCGCCCGGCCGGTGATCTGACCGCTGACGGCGTCCAGCGTGAGTCCGGCGGGCAGCCCCGCGGCCGAGAACCGGAGCGGACGCTCACCCACCGTCGGGATCGCATATAGAAACTCCTTGCCCGGCGAAGCACCGTAGATTGCGGGGGCGTTGATGCGCGGCGCGCCCGCATCCCAGGCCACAGCCGGGACGAGCACGGTCTTGGCGTCGAGCTCCGGATTACTGATAGGCAACCGGCTCGGGCGGGAGGGGGTTGTTTTTCGAACCATGATGGGTCCGTTGGACTTGGTGGAGTTGCGTGGCGGGTTTTTCATATGTGGGCTGAGGTTTTTGCTGATGTGAAACCGGATCGGCCGGGAGGCTGGCATTCCCGGATGTCGTTGCAGACGTCGCGGCCGACCTTGAAGAAAATCTCCCGCAGGGCTTCCACCCCGTATTTGTCGCCACGTAGTCGATGGTGGTGTTGGTCGCTCCGTGGCAGTTGAGGTGCAGCCCGTCTGTCTCCTCGTAACGCATGGCTGCCGTCCTAACTTTTGCCTGCGGCCAAGGCCGTCTTTTCGTCCACCTTCAAACGGAGCGGGAGGAAGTCGCCGCCCCAATTTTTCCCCGTCCAGGTGAAACCGGCGATGATCCAAAGCTCTCCGGGCCGCCGTTCGAAAACGTAGGGGTAGCTCACCTGGCCGCCTTGCTGCCTGGCGCACACGAGAGGAGCCGTCCAGGTCGCGCAGTCGTCGTCGGAAAAGGCGATGGAAAGCTCCTCGCGGAACCACGAGCAAGGGATCTCCGCATGCAGAGGGCAGTCCTTTTTCTGCCACGCCTCTCCGGACTCCGGCCCCACCCGGTTCCACACCAAGGCCACCCGCCCGCTATGCAGCCGCAGCAGGAAGCCGGGCGCGGTGCTGGCGTCGATGCCGGAGGGCATGACCGTCCGCCAATAACGTCCGCCGTCGCCGGAGAAAGCCTGCCAGAAGCGGCCCAGGTTGCTGCGGATCAGCATGAGGATGCGGCCGTCGCGCAGCTCCATCACGGTGGGTTCCATGGCGCCGTCGTGATGGCCATGCCCACCCAAGTCGATCAAGTTGCCGCGGCCCCAGGTCAAGCCGTCGTCTTCGGAGAAAACCGAGGTGACCACCCAGCGTCCGGGCTTGCTCACCAGCAACGGCACCGCTGCAAGCAAACGCCCTTTGGCGGTCTGGATGAAGCCAAGGAAATTGGCGAAACAACCTGCAAGCACCTCCCGCTTGTCGCCCCAGGTCTTGCCGCCGTCCACGCTGCGGATGGAGCAGAGCGCGCCGCCGCACTCCTTCGGCTCGCCCACGCTGTCATCCCAGGCGAACTTCCGCGCCGCCATGTCAACGTAGAGCATCACCAGGACGCCACTGCCCGTCCGGAGAAGAAAATGGATCAAGGGCTCCGACGTCACTCCCGCGCATATCGGCGGGGCGTCCGACCAAGTGGCGCCATCGTCGGAGCTTACGCCCAGCCCCCGCTCGTCCACCGTCAACAACCGCCCGTCCGCCAGTTCGACGAAGGGGCCGTTTCTGACTCCTTGCAGCGTCTGGAAGGCGGGATGAACCCACCGCCCCTCTTTACTGAGAGAAAGCGGGATCGGCCGGAGGGGGTGGACGTGCATAATTTTCACATGGGTTCTGCGGCATGCAGAAACCCACCATCAATTGCTTGGACGTAACAGCTCGGGAAATCCCTGCAGGATAGAATGCCGCTCCCTGTGTCCCTGCGGCCATTTTGCACGTTAATCACCACGGCGGGGATGCTTGAGCTTGATGCGTGTCTGCAGGACGATCTCATTCGCCCCGCGGTATTCCACTTCCACGAAAAACTGCATTTCGAGCCGCTTTGCCAATGCCTGCTGATAGAGGCAACCGGATCGGGCGGGAGTGGGGTTGTCATTTTCAGCGACGGCTCGACCCGGCTAGGCTGCGCGGGATATCACCCGTCGAAGTGACGCGTAACCAGATTGGCCCACCGCGTCGCGTCAAGCCAGCAATCCGCGTAAAAACCGACAGTTGGCCTGATAGCTTTCCAACATGCCTGCGCCCGGCGGAACCGCGCCTTCGATCTGAATCCAGCCGCGATAACCGATGTCGTCCAACGCGGCGCGGACTTTCTTGAAATCCACCCGGCCCTGGCCGAGCAACGCGCCGTTCTCCTTGAAATGCAATTCGCAGATGCGCTCGCGGCCAAGCAGGCGCAGCTCCTTGAAGATGTCGTAGCCGCGGTCGGTCGAGTTGCACACGTCGTAATAGACCTGCACCGCCTTCGAGCCGACGCGGTGCAAAATCTCCAGATGCTCGGCCGCGCTCAGCCAGCTTTCCACGCCCAGCACCACGCCCGCCTGCTCCGCTTGCGGCGCGACGGCCTTGAGCCGTTTCACGACTTCGTCCGTGCCGGCCTTGTCGCCCCTGAGATCGCCCTGCCCGAAAAAAGCCAGCAAGACGACACGCCCGCCGAGCGCCCGGCACACGCCGATGCAATCGCGCACCCACCCGACCGTGCGCGGGTCGCTCTTGTAGGGGATGCCGTTCAACTCGCCAATGGCGAGCGAGGCGACTTCCAGCCCGGTCTTTGTCGCTGCGGCCCTGAATTGCCGCTGCACTTCCGCTTGGCGCAGATGCATGTCGTTCGCGACCGTGCCGAGGCTGACCTGCACGCCGTCGAGGCCGATTTGCTGCGCGACCGCAAACGCGGCCGGGTCGGCCATCTGGCCGATGGACCAATCGCACGCGCCGATCTTGAACCGGCGCGCGTCCGGGGCGGCGAACAGCGGGGCCAGCGGTGAGGAAAGCGTGAGGGCGGCGACCGCCGGCGCGGAACAGCCGGGCTTCTGGCGACTGGAATTCAGCGAAGTGTTCATGGTGGTTCCGATGCAAGTTGAACCTGACGGCACGGGGGCGTTGCGGCCAATCCAATTTCATTTTTGCGCACCGCCGCCGGCATTGGGCTCCGTGCGACCAGATGAGAACCACTCTTCCTAGCATGGCCCTGGCGGCTGGATTTCTCGTGGCGCGGGCGACACACGCCGCCCGAGCCAGACCCCATTGGCCTGCTCTATTTCTTCCGCTTCTGCCCGGTCAGGAAATCGGCGATCTCGGTCTGGAACATGGCCGCGGCGGCATCATCGTGGCCGATGCCGGGTGCTTCGCGGTAAATCACCGGGTGGTGCCTGGCGCGAAGCGCGGCGGCAAAGTCGGTGCTTTGATGGGTTGGCACCAACGTGTCAGCGCCCCCATGCACCAGGAAGACCGGCACCTTGGCGAACGCGTCAACGTGCTGCATGGCCGACAGCTTGTTCAGCACCGGCGGCAGTTCGGCCACAGTCACGCCATGAGCCTGCGCGATGCCGGCGGCATAGTGCGGCGCTTCCTTCAGCCAGCCCCCGAAGTCGGTGAACGGAAAGATCGCGCAGATGGAGCGGATCACCGCGGGGCGCTGGATGACATAGGCCAGTCCGCTGCCGCCGCCCATGCTGGTGCCTATGATTGACACACGTTGGGGGTCAATCTCCCGGGCCTCAGCCAGGCCTTTGATGATGGCATCCAACGTCTGCACCGCCTGGTCGTTCATCCAATGGTCGGTGCCCAGCTCTGGTACGACGAGCATGCAACCCCGCGCGGCCAGCAATGCGCGCAACCCGGCGTAGGGTGGTCGGGCAAGGTTATAAGCGGTGTGCGAACCGCCGCGACCATAGAGGTGAATGACCAGCCCGGGCTGCTGTCCCTTGGGCAGCAGTGCGGGTGGATAGATGGTGCAGGACACAGCGTTGGGCTGGCCCTCGCCGGGCAGCACGCGGACGAGTGGATCCTGACTGATGGGAAACCGGGTCGGGCGAGTAGGAGTGTGGTTATGCATGAATTATCACATGGGTTCTGCGGCATGCAGAAACCCGCCATCAATTGCTTGGACGTAACAGCCCGGGAAATCCCTACAGTCCACGCTTTGGACGCCTACAACGACAATGCGGAATGACAGTTCACGCCTTGCGGGCGGTCAAAGTGCCCGTGGCGCAGGAATGCAAGGGTTTGGGCAATCGCCTGTTGATCTTTCATCAGAAAAGGATGCGCGGCGGCAATAACGATGTGATCGGTCATGCCGGTGAGCTTGGTATTTTCCACCGACACTTTGCCGTCGTCGACGCCGGGGATCAGGAGGCTGTTGATCCAGTTGATCGACCGATTGCCTGCGATGATACCCACGGGAAAGCTGGGTGGACCGAGCCGGTTGGGCGTGGAGCCGGCCGCAGTGCCGAGCTCCTGACCGGCGGGGCCGTTGATCCATTGGAAAAGAGCCCAGTGGCCGAGTTGGTCCACCACCTCACTGCCCTGGTTGGGCGGCCCGAGCATGACGACGCGGCCGAGATGGGGTTCGGCGTGACGACTGAAATAACTGCGCACAAGCATGCCGCCGAGCGAGTGGGTGACGAAGTGGATTTTGTCCGCACTCTGGTCGTGGCATGCGGCGAGGACCGGCGTGATGGCATCGTCACTCAGGCGCCCGATCGTGGCGGTGCGCGACGGATAATCGACATTCCAGACCACATAGCCTGCGCGGGTGAGGGCGGCCTGCAGCTTGGCCATGGAAGCTTGGGTGCGGCCAAGGCCATGCAGCAGGATGACATGCTCGCGGGCGCAACCAAGGGAGGCATGGAGCAGGCTGGCGGCCAGCAGGAGGATCCTGAACGGCCGGCGCATGGTCTTTATCCGGCAAAAAACTTCAGGATGCGGCGCAGACTGGCGACGAGGGTATCGATCTCCTCCGGCGTGTTGTAGAGGTAGAAACTTGCGCGGGTGGTGCTGGTGAGGCCGAGCTTGCGCATGAGCGGCTGGTTGCAGTGGTGGCCGCCGCGCAGGGCGACGCCGTCCTCGTCGGCAAAGGTCACGATGTCGTGTGCGTGCACGCCTTCGAAGGCGAAGCTCACCAGGCCGCTGCGCGGGGTTCCGACCCGCGGGCCGATGATGCGGATGCCGGGGAGGGTGGAGAGTTTTTCCATTGCGAGGCCGGACAGCGCGGCATCATGCGCGGCGATTTGGTCACGACCAAGGGCGTCGAGGTAGTCACAGGCGGCGCCAAGGGCGATGGCGTCGGCGACGTTGGGGGTGCCGGCCTCGAAGCGCTCAGGCGCGGGTTTCCAAGTGGCGCCCTCGTAGGTGACACTGACGACCATGCCGCCGCCGGTCTCGTCGGGGGCGAGCTGGTCGAGCAGTGCACGGCGGCCGTAGAGCACACCAATGCCGGTGGGCCCGCACATCTTGTGGCCGGAGAAGGCTAGGAAATCACAACCCAGCGCCTGCACATCGAGCGGGGCGTGTCCGATGGACTGCGCGGCGTCGATAACGGTCACCGCGCCGACAGCCCGGGCGCGCCGGCAGAGCTCGGTCGCGGGGTTGATGGCGCCGAGGGTGTTGGAAATATGAGTGAAGGCGAAGAGCTTCACCGCCGGGGTGAGCAGCGCGTCGAGGGCGGCGAGATCGAGCCCGCCTTCGGCGTCGGCCCCGAGCACGGGCACGTATTTGAGCGTGGCGCCGCTGGCCTTGGCAGCCTGCTGCCACGGCACAAGGTTGGAGTGGTGTTCCATCTCGGTGGTGAGCACGACATCGCCGGGCTTGAGATGGGCATGCCCCCAGCTGCGGGCGACGAGGTTGATGCTCTCGGTGGTGCCGCGCGTGAAAATGATCTCAGCGGGATCGGCGGCATTGATGAATCTGGCGATGCGGGCGCGGGCGCCCTCGTAGCCGTCGGTGGCGCGCATGGAGAGCGCGTGCAGGCCGCGGTGCACGTTGCTGTTGTCGCGCTCGTAGTAGCGGACGAGGGCATCGATCACGCGGCGCGGTTTTTGCGTCGTGGCGCCGTTGTCGAGGTAGACGAGGGGCTTGCCGTTGACCTGCTGGTGCAGGACGGGGAAGTCGGCGCGAAAATTGGGCCAGGAGGGCATGGCGTCAGTCCTTGTAGGTTTCAGTGGTGGCGGGCACCGGGTCGCCCTTCAGGGCGTTGAGGGCGGCGTGCCAGCCGAGGGTGGCGCACTTGATGCGGGCGGGAAAGGCGTGGACTCCGGCGAAGGCGCCAATGTCGCTGATCTCCTCGGGTTCCTTGCCGGTGGTAACGATCTCATGAAATACCCCGAAGAGATTTTCGGCCTCGGCGGCGGTCTTGCCCTTGAGCTGCACGGTCATGAGCGAGGCGCTGGCCTGCGAGATGGCGCAGCCGGAACCGTCGAAAGTGATGCCGCTGATGCGGTCGCCGTCGAGCTGCAGGTAGACGCTGCACTGGTCGCCGCAGGTGGGATTGTCGCCATGGGCCACGCGGTTGGCGGTCGGCAGCCTGCCGCGGTTGCGCGGGCGGCGGTTGTGGTCGAGGATGACCTGCTGGTAAAGGTCGGCGAGATCGGACATGGCCCCGAACCCTAGCGGAAACTCGGCCGGGCGCAAAGCCGGGTTTCATAAATCTGGTGGGCGGGAAAGTCCCTGTACCCACCAGTAAACGTGCTTGCCGATGAGCCCGTCCAACCATGCGCAGAGGGACCGGCGCGTCCACCTCTGCGCCTCAGATCGTCTTCGAGTGCCGGTTGGCTGAATTTGAGAGGTAGGCGTCGAAACGCATGGCGATGACGCGCAGCAGGGGCACGCCGACGGGGGTGACGCTGACGCCCTGCGCCGTGCAGGAGATCAGACCGTCCGCCTCCAGATTGGCAAGGGAGGCGATCTCCTTGGCATACTGCACCGGCACATCCACGCCCAGTTGATTGGACAGGGCTGCGAAGTCCAGGCGCCGGTGGCACATGATGCTCATGATGAGGACGCGCCGGCGCTGATCCTCCTCCGTCAGGCGGTAGCCCCGTTCAAGCGGCAGTTGGTTGTTCGCCAGCGCCGTGCGCCATGCCTGGAGGTCCTTGAGATTCTGCCGGAAAGTGTCCGCGGTCTGCGAGATGGAGGACATGCCGAAGCCGTAGAGCGAGGCGCCGGCCCGGGTGCTGTAGCCCTGAAAGTTGCGGTGCAGCGTGCGTTCGCGCTGGGCGACGGCGAGTTCGTCGTCGGGCCGGGCGAAATGGTCGAGTCCCACGTCGACGTAGCCGGCCGCGGTCAGTTTCCGGTGTGCCAGGGCAAACAGGGCGAGTTTCGTCTCGGCGTCGGGCAGCTGTTTGCGGTCTTCGAAGATACGCTGGGTGGGCTTGATCCACGGCACGTGGGCGTAGCTGAAGACGGAGAGCCGGTCGGGATTGAGGCCGAGCACATCGTCAATCGTGCGGGCGAAGGACGCCGGGGTCTGCAGGGGCAGGCCGAAGATCAGGTCCACGCTGAGAGAGCGGAAACCGTGGTCGCGCAACCAGCCGAAGACCTGCACGTTGAGTGCGTGCGGCTGGATGCGATGGACGGCGAGCTGCACGGCGGCGTTGGTGTCCTGCACGCCGAGTGAGGCGCGGTTGGCGCCGATTTCCTGGAGCGCTTTCACATGATCCTCGGTCAGCCGGCGCGGGTCCACCTCGACACTGAATTCGCAATCGGGCGCGAGCCGGAAGTGCTGGTGGATCAGCGCCCCGAGTTTGCGCAGCTCGTCGGGCGGGGAGAAGGTCGGCGTGCCGCCACCGAAATGCACCTGGGCGACCGGCCGGCGGGTGTCCATGCGTGCCGCGGTGAGTTCAACCTCGCGGGTGAGATCCACCAGATATTCGCCGGCGGCGGCGCGCCGCCGGGTGATCACGGTGGTGCAGCCGCAGAACCAGCAGCGGGTTTCACAAAAGGGCAGGTGGAAGTAGAGCGAGAGCGGCCCGGCTCCCGGGCGGTTGTCCGCGGCAATCGCCTCGTCAAGGCGCAGCTCGGCCAATTGTTCCGTGAACTGCGTCGCGGGCGGATAGGAGGTGTAGCGCGGCCCCGCCCCGGAGTATTTGCGGATCAGGTCCAGATCGAGCGTGACCGGCGGATTGGGGGAGTCGGGGGAAATCATGGCGCAGTCCGGTCAGTCCGGAGCAAGGCCCGGCCCGCCGCAGCGCAGGGCAGGGCGGGGGTGAGGCGATTATGGTTCTGGGAGGGAGTCATCCTTTCAGCCGATTCACGGGTTCGTGATCGAACCTGTCCTTGCCCGCGCCTGCATCCGCCGGCAACATCATTTGCTGAACCCCGTGAATTTTATGGCTGCCCCCCATCTGCTCAACGGCACCGGCCTGACCCTTGAGGTGGTGCGGACCTTGGGGCGGTCGTGCGCCCCCATCGGGCTGGCCCCGGACGCGGTGGAACGGATCACCGCGTCGCGGGCCATCGTGGACCGGTTGCAGGCCGGGGCAGTCTCCTACTACGGCATCAACACCGGTTTCGGCGCGCTGGCGCACACCCGCATCGCCGCGGGGGATATTGAAAAACTGCAGGAGAACCTCATCCTCAGTCATGCCGTCGGCGTGGGCCGTGAGATCGATCCGGCGATCGTGCAGTTGATGCTGCTGCTCAAGGTCAACGCCCTCGCCCTCGGCCTCTCGGGCGTGCGGCCGATCCTCGTCGAATATCTGCTGCGTTTTTACAACGCCGGCCTCAGCCCGGTGGTTTACGCCAAGGGTTCGCTGGGCGCTTCGGGCGACCTCGCCCCGCTGGCACACCTCACGCTCGGGCTGCTTGGGCTGGGGGAGGTGTGGCTGGACGGACGCAAGGCCCCGGCGTCCGCGGCGCTGGCGTCGCTCGGCCTGCCACCGCTGCGCCTGAAGTCCAAGGAGGGGCTCGCCCTGATCAACGGCACGCAGTTCATGGCGGCGCACGCGGTGCACGCGCTGCTGCGCATCACCGACCTGCTCAAGGTGGCCGACCTCAACGCGGCGATGACCCTCGAGGCGACGCGGGGCAGCGCCACGCCCTTTGACGCGCGCATCCATGCGGCCCGGCCGCACGCCGGACAGATGGAGACCGCGGACAATGTCCGCCGCTTGCTCGCCGGCTCCGAGATTCTGCCCTCACACATAAACTGCGGCAAGGTGCAGGACCCGTATTCCCTGCGCTGTGTGCCGCAGGTGCACGGCGCGGTGCGCGATGCCGTCCGCCATGCGCGGGCCACGGTCGAGATCGAGATCAACTCCGCAACCGACAACCCGCTCGTGTTTCCGAATGGCGACGTGGTGAGCGGCGGCAATTTTCATGGCGAGCCGCTGGCGTTTGCGCTCGACTACCTCGCCATCGCGACCGCCGAACTGGCATCCATCTCCGAACGCCGCCTCTACCTGTTGCTGCTGGGCGACACGGTCGGTGACAGAAAACTGCCCAAGCTGCTGATGAGCGACACCGGACTGAACAGCGGCTTCATGCTGCCGCAATACGCGGCGGCGGCGCTCGTTTCCGAAAACAAGATTTTTGCGCATCCTGCCTCGGTGGACTCCATCCCGAGTTCGCTGGGACAGGAGGACCACGTGTCCATGGGCGCCATCGCGGCCACCAAGCTCCTCGAAGTCGTGACGAACACCGAGACGGTTCTCGCCATCGAGCTGATGAGCGCAGCGCAGGCGCTCGATTTCATTCATCCGCTGCAGGCCGGCCGGGGCATCGAGGCCGCGCACGCGGAGGTGCGGCGGCACCTTGCCTTCGCCGAGGCCGACCGGCTTTTTCACAACGACATCCAGACGGCGCTCGATCTGGTCCGCAGCGGTGCGCTCATCAGCGTCGCCGAACAGGCGAGCGGCCAACTGCATTGACCATGAAAAAGGCCGCCCGAGTCATCCGTGCACCCCGCGGCGCCCAGCGCACCTGCCAGACCTGGGCGGCCGAGGCGGCGATGCGCATGCTGATGAACAACCTCGACCCCGCGGTGGCCGAACGCCCCCAGGATCTCGTCGTCTATGGCGGCCGGGGCAAGGCCGCGCGCAACTGGGCCTGCTTCGATGCCATCCTCGCCGCGCTGCCGAAACTCGCGCCCGACGAGACCTTGCTCGTCCAGTCCGGCAAGCCCGTGGGCGTCGTGCGCACCCACGTGGACGCTCCGCGCGTGTTGCTGGCCAACAGCAACCTCGTGCCGAAGTGGGCCACCCAGGAACTCTTCGACGACTTGGAACGGCGCGGCCTGATGATGTATGGCCAGATGACCGCCGGCTCGTGGATCTACATCGGCACGCAGGGCATCCTGCAGGGCACTTACGAGACGTTTGCCGAGGTCGGCCGCCAACATTTTGGTGGCACCCTGGCCGGCCGGCTTTGTGTCACCGGCGGCTGCGGCGGCATGGGCGGCGCCCAGCCGCTCGCCATCACCATGGCGGAGGGCACCTGCCTCATCGCCGACGTGGACAAGTCGCGCCTGCAAAAGCGCGTGCACGACCGCTATCTCGACGAAATCGCGCCTTCCATCGATGCGGCGATTGAGCGCGCCGTCCTTTGCGCGCGGGAGCGCAAGGCCCGCAGCGTTGGCGTCGTGGCCAACATCACCGACCTGCTCGAGCGCCTGCTTGCGCGTCAGATCAAGGTCGATGCCCTGACCGACCAGACCAGTGCGCACGACCCGCTGGTGGGCTACGTGCCGGTCGGCCACGATCTCAGAGCCGCCGCCGCACTCCGGAAAAAGGACCCAAGGAAATACCAGCGACTCTCACTCGCCTCAATGGCCCGGCATGTGCGCGCGATGCTCGCGCTGCAGAAACGCGGCGCGAAGACCTTTGATTACGGCAACAACCTCCGCCAGCACGCCTTCGACCAAGGGGTGAAGCAGGCTTTCGTCATCCCGGGTTTCGTGCCGGCCTATATCCGTCCGCAATTCTGCCTCGGCCGCGGGCCGTTCCGTTGGGTGGCGCTCTCGGGTGAGCCCGCCGACATCCATGCCACCGACCAGGCGCTCATGGAGCTGTTTCCCCACGATGCCGGCCTGCACCGCTGGCTCACGCTGGCCGGCGAGCGGGTCGCGTTCCAAGGTCTGCCGGCCCGCATCTGCTGGCTCGGCCTCGGTGCGCGGCACCAGGCCGGCTTGCTTTTCAACCGGATGGTCGCCGACGGCCGGGTGCAGGCGCCGATTGTCATCGGCCGCGATCACCTCGACTGCGGCTCGGTGGCGAGCCCGAACCGCGAGACCGAGGCGATGAAGGACGGCTCCGACGCCATCAGCGACTGGGCGATTCTCAACGCCATGGTCAACATCGCGAGCGGTGCGTCGTGGGTGAGTTTTCATCACGGAGGCGGGGTGGGCATCGGCTACAGCCAGCATGCCGGGCAGGTGATTGTCGCCGACGGCACACCCGAGGCGGCGCGCCGGCTTGAACGGGTGCTGACCAACGACCCGATGATGGGGGTCTTCCGCCACGCCGACGCGGGCTATGACCTTGCGCAGGACTGCGCCGACCGGCTCGGCGTGCCGGTGCCGATGCGGGGATGGTAAAATGAGTCGCAAGCGCGTTCCCACCGCGCGGAACACACCGGCCTGAAACGGCGGCCTCACCCCGCCGCCAGACTTTTCTCTCTGCTTTGGGGCCCGAGTGCGTTAGCGGTTGTTGCATGATTGGCCCGTCAGAATAAGAGCCTTCCCCATATCAGCATGAGCACCCTCCACATCCGCAACGCCCGTATCCTCACGCTCGCCGGCGACCCCGCCCCGCGGCGGGGCAAGGCACTGGGTGAGCTTGGCATCATTCCCAGCGGTGAGGTGCTGGTGGCGGACGGCAGAATCGCGGCGGTGGGCCCAAAACTCGAAACCCCGGCCGGCGCCGAGGTCATCGAGGCCAGCGGCCGGGTGCTGATGCCGGGCTTCGTGGATTGCCACACTCACGCCTGTTGGGCGGGCGACCGCCTCGAGGAGTGGGAGATGAAGCTGCGTGGGGTGCCCTACCTCGAAATTTTGAAAAAAGGCGGCGGCATCCATGCAACCGTGCGGGCTGTGCGCGAGGCCACCCAGAAACAGCTGGCCGCCAATCTGCGCGACCGGCTGGTGCTGATGCTGCGCGAGGGCACGACCACGGTGGAGGTGAAGAGCGGTTACGGTCTCACGACGGAGGCCGAGTTGAAAATGCTGCGCGCCATCCGCCGCGCGGCCGGCGACTGGCCCGGGACCATCGTATCCACCGCCCTGCTCGGCCATGCCTGCGAAGGCGAGCTTGATGACTACGCCCGGATGGTCGTGAAGGACATGCTCCCCGAGGTGTCGCGGGAATTTCCCGACATCGTCGTGGACGCCTACTGCGAGCAGGGGGCCTGGTCGGTCGAAGCCTGCGTGAAGCTTTTTGAGAAAGCACACAAGCATCATCCGATTCGGGTGCACGCCGACCAGTTCAACCCGCTCGGCATGATCGCCGAGGCCATCCGGCTGTTTGCCCGCAGTGTGGACCACCTTGAGGCCAGCCGGAAAAACGACCTCATCGCCCTGGCCAAGTCGCCCACGATCGGGGTCATTTTGCCGTGCACGGGCTTTCACACCGACGGACGTTACGCACGGGCGGGTTTTTTTGTGGATCAGGGCGGGGCGCTGGCATTGGCGACCAATTGCAATCCGGGCTCGGCCCCGACGCACTCGATGCCCCTGGCGATCGCGCTGGCGGCGCGGCACTGTGGGATCACGCCGGCCGAGGCGATTGCCGCGACGACCGTCAACGCGGCGGCGGTGCTGGGCCTGAAAGACCGCGGGCGCATCGAGGCCGGGCTGCGCGCGGACCTGATTTTGCTGCAGCACAAGGACGAGCGGCTGCTGGCCTACGAGTTCGGCGGCAACCCGGTCGAAGTGGTGATCTGCGGCGGCGCGCGCATGGCCTAAGGATTTTTAGCCAGGAGGTGGAGCGGCTTGTCCCCAAGCCGCTCGAGAGCGGCAGAAAACGCGTTGGGGACAACGCGTTCCACCCAAGTAAAACCAATTGCCGGAGGGTTGGGGGCAATTGCAAGACGCCGCTGCCTCCGGTTCACAGAGCCGCGTAAACCGCGGCCAGGGCTTTTTGTTCGAGCGCGAGCGCGCGTTGCTCGATGGCGGCGCCTTCGCGCACGAATTTTTCCGCGAGCGGCCTGTCCGCAAGTCCCTTGGCGTTGATCCGGACGTTGAGGTAGGCGCCCTGCACCGCGGCGCGGGCACAGAGGGCGCCGACGCCGGCGTCGGACACGGAATTCGGATTGCCATGCTCCGCCATGGCGAGGGCGAGCGGCAGCGCGTCGGCGCACAGCTGCATGACGCGGAACGGGACCTCCGTGGCGCCGCGGGTGGCCTGCTGGATGGCGGCCGTGCGGGCGGCCTTTTCCGTCTCGCTGCCCCTGGGCAGGGCGCAGGCGGCCATGATGCATTGAAACGCGGCGGTGTCCTCGTCCACGAGGGCGAGCAGTGCGTCCTTGAGGCGCTGGCCCTGCGCCGCCTGCTGGGAGAATTCCTCCCAGCGCCCGTCCCAGCCGGCCTTGTGGGCGGAGAGGTTGGCCACCATGGCGCCGAGCGCGGCGCCGAGGGCGCCGACATAGGCGGCGACCGAACCGCCGCCCGGCGCGGGGCTTTCGCTGGCCGTCTCGTCGGCGAAGGCGCGGAGATCCAGGCGCACAAGCCGGGCCTTGGCCGGGTCGCGCAGGAGGTATTCAATGATGCGTTCTTCGGGCTTGAACGGCGCGAACTCGTTGAGGCCGAGTGAGCGCACGGCAATCTTGATGAGCTCCTTTTCCGAGACGCCGACGGAGCGCCGCTGTTTGCGCAAAAAATGGCGTCCGGCGTCGAGCATGGCCTGCAGGGGGATGAGGCCGATGAGCTCCGACCCGGTCACGCGCAGGCCGCGCTGCTCCGCCTTGCGGCACACCTCGTCGAACGCCACATGCAGGGGCGTGACCGGGAGGTTGGTGAGGTTCATGGACACCTGGGCGACGCCGTATTCCTCAATGAACCAGCCAATCGCTTTTACGCATTTGAGGCTGCCGGGCAGGGTGACCGGCTGGCCTTGGGCGTCCCTGACCGCCCTGCCCTGGGCGTCCTTTTTCGGCCGGCCGGCCTCGCGCACGTCGAAGGCCACGGCGTTGGCGCGGCGGGTCGAGGTTGTGTTGAGGTTCACGTTGTAGGCGACGAGAAAATCGCGCGCGCCGATGACCGTGGCCCCGCGCCTGGCATCAAACGCAGCCGGGCCGAAGTCGGGTTTCCATTTCGGCTGCCGGATCTTTTTGGCCAGGCCCTCGTATTCGCCCGCGCGGATGACCGCCAGATTGCGCCGCGCGGGATTGGGCTGGGCGTATTCGTAGAGATAGACGGGCAGCGCGAGTTCGCGACCGACGCGCTCGGCCAGGCTCCGGGCATGGGCCGCGGTCTCCTCCATGCTGATGCCGGCAATGGGAGTCAGGGGGCAAACATCGGTCGCGCCCAGGCGGGGGTGTTCGCCCTTGTGCCGCGACAGGTCGATGAGTTCGCCAGCCTTCCGGATCGCGCGGAACGCGGCCTCCGTGACCGCGGCGGGCAGGCCGACGAAGGTCACCACGGTGCGGTTGGTCGCCTTGCCGGGATCGGCGTTGAGCAGCCTCACGCCCTCGACGGACTCGATCTCGTCGGTGATCCGCTTGATGATGGCCGGATCACGGCCTTCGCTGAAATTCGGCACGCATTCGATCAGTTGGTTCATGGGGGGCGGGTGCTGCCGGCCAGCCAACCAGATTCCGGGCCGTTGCAAAACGAAATCGCCGCCCAGCGGGGGCGCGAACGACGAAGGCTTCGCAGGTGGAGCGGCTTGTCCCCAAGACGCTGAGTGGGCAGCGCAACGTAAAAACGCGTTGAGGACAACGCGTTCCACCCAGATCACACTAGCCCTACAAATTAACGAGCCCGGCCTTGCTTCAGAGGATGCTGCGGCTCAGGCGACCGGCACCGGTTTGCCCGAGTCGGCAGAGGCGTAGAAGGCATCGGCGATGCGGGCGAAAAGTAGGGCGTTTTGGAGCGAGGTGCGCGGGGCACGTTTTTCCAAAATAGCGTCCACGAAATCGAAGACCACGCCGTCATGCTCGATGGTGAGTTGGGATTCGTCGCCCTCCCACAGCACGCGGGTGCGCGTGCCGGTGGCGGGGTCGGGCTCAACGAGCACGACATTGGCTGCCTTGGCCTTGAGCATTTGCAGGCTGAGCGAGCCCTTCTCGCCGCCGATGACCCAGATGCTGCCGGCGGGCAGGGTGCTGGCCTCGGCCCGTTCGTAGGTGAGCACACAACCCTCCGCAAAGGTCACGAGCCCGGTGAGGTGGGTCTCGGCGTCGGAGCCGGGCGCGGCGTAGGCGGAGAAGGCCGGCGGTACCTGCCAGGTGCGCGCGAGGGCGTATTGTGGCGTGAGCTTGAAATCGAGCAGGCCGAGCAGGTAGTCGAGGTCGTAGACGCCCCAGTTTACGAAGATACCGCCGCCGTTGAGATCGCGGCGCAGACGCCAGACGGGCGGAGTGGCTTTCGGGGTGGGGCCGGGCTGGTTGATGCCGCGGCAGGTGATGGTGCGAATCGGGCCAAGGCCGCCACTGCGCAGAAACTCGGTGGCGACCCGCGCGGACTCGAAGGCGCGGTAACGCGACGAGCAGCAGGCCCCGATGCGGTCGCCCTGCACCGCGAGCATGGCGCGGACCTCGGCGGCGTTCATGGCGACGGGTTTTTCCGTGAGCACATGCTTGCCCTGTTTGAAGGCCTTGATGGCCAGTGCGGTGCGGGCGAAAGCCGGCAGGGCGAGGATGACGCCGTCGATCGTCGGGTCCGCCAGCACCTCGTCCGCCTGGCTGCTCCAGCGCGGCACACCGAAATCGGCGGCGGCCTTTTGTGCGAGTTCCGGGCGCAGGTCGCACACGATGGCGGCCCGGGCGGTTTTCATTTTGGCGAGTGCCCGCAGGTGATACTGCGCGATGACACCACAACCGATGATGGCGAGGTTGAGCATGGAATGGGCAGGTTGAGCCGGGATTGCATTGCAGTCCAGCACCGCCTTGGTTAGAACGAAACGGTGTCATTGACCCATTTCATCGGTTGTGAACCCGCCACCGGATGTGCTAAGCTGGCAGCACCATGAGTTCCTCTCTCGTTCCTGCGGCCCCGAAACTCGCCCTGTTGGGCGGCACCTCCGTCGGCCCAATCACCTACCCGAAATTTCCCACGTTCACGGACCGCGCCATCGGGCGCACGGCGGAGATGCTACGGGCGGGCAAGCTCTTTGGTCTCGGGCGCAAGCATGTGCCGGAAATCGGCGAGGCCGAGGAAGTGATTTCGCGCTATCATGGCGGCCGCCATGTGCTGGCCACCAGTTCGGGGCATGCGGCGCTCCATTCAGCACTGGCGGGCCTGGAGATCTGCTGCGGGGACGAGGTGATCACCACGCCCTACACCTGGGGGGCGTCGATTTCCTGCATCCTGCACCAGAATGCGATTCCAGTCTTCGTCGATGTCGAGCGCGAGACCGGCCTGATCGATCCTGCGCAAATCGAGGCGGCAATCACGCCCCGCACGAGGGCGATTCTGGCGGTGCACCTCTTTGGCCAGCCTGCGAACTTGCAGCAGCTGCGCGCCATGGCGGACAAGCACAAGCTCATGCTGATCGAGGACGGCAGCCAGGCGCATGGCGCCGAAATTGACGGTATGCGCGTCGGCACGGTGGGCGATGCGGCAGGGTTTTCCTGCATGGGCGGCAAACTGCTCGCGACGACCGAGTCCGGCTACATGGTCACGCCCCATGAGCGCGTTTACTGGAAGGGCGCGATGATCGGCCAGCACATGGGCCGTTCGACGGACGGCGGCATGCCGGAGGACCTCAAACCCTACCGCGATTCGCTCGTCTACACCTATCGCGTGGCGCCATTCAACGCGGTGCTCCTCACCGAGCAGTTTGCCAAGCTCGACGCGGAGCTCGCCGAGCGCCGCCGGCATGCCGACCTGCTGCGCCGGCACCTAGTTGGGGCGAAGTATCTGAAGCTGCCGCACTATGCCGCGGGCGTGAAGCCGTCCTATCACCTGCTGTCGTTCACGTTCGACTCGGAGGCGGCGGGGATCACCCGCGACACCTTGGCGGCGGCGCTGAAGGCCGAGGGGCTGAATGCGGTCGGCTATGTGCCGTCACCGATTTCCGACTGGCCGCGCCTGCACTGGCAGGATTACCGCGGGCCGCGGGTGTCGTGGCTCTCGGCGCTGGAGGCGGCCAAGGTCGACTACCGCAACTTGCCGCTGCCCAACACCCGCTGGCGGGTGGCCAACGCCCTCGAGACGGGCTTTGACATGGTCGCGCCGAACGAGCCGATGATCGCACGCATGGCGGAGATCATTCTCAAGGTGGAGGCCAACCTCGATGTTTTGCGCGAATATGAGCGCAAGGCGGCCCCCGTCATGCCGGCCGTGCGCCAATGAAGGTCGGCTTCGCACAGTCCGACATCACCCCGCGACTGGGCGTCCAGCTCGTGGGCTACGGCCCGTATCGCAACCGCGCCGCACGGAAAATCACCGCGCCGCTCGCCGCGCGGGCGATGGTGGTGACCCAGGGCAAACGGCGCACCACCCTGATCAACCTCGACCTGTGCTTCACGCCGCGGCGGCTCGCGCAGAAAATCCGTAAGGTGGTCGCCACGGGGATTGGCGGGAAGCCGGATGAGGTCTTTGTCACCGTGACCCACACGCACAGCGGTCCGACCGTCGGTGGCATCTTGGGGTGGGGCGAGACGGACGCGATGTATCTGGAAACGCTGCCGGCGCGAATTGCCGAGGCTGCGGTGAAGGCGCTCGCGGCGCAGACCGTGGTCGAGTGGCGCTACGCCGAGGTGCCGTGCGAGGGCATCGCGATCAACCGCGAGACGGACAAAGGCGGCTGGATGTTTGATCCCATCGGGGTGCGGCTGGATCCCAGGTGGCGGCCGGCGCGTCCGCAGGACACGGATCCGACGCTCCGTGTGCTCGCGGCCTACGCGGGTGGAAAGCTTTGCGGCGTGCTGCATCACTTCGGCTGCCACGCGGTGGTGGGCAGCGAGCAGACCTTCGACGTGCACGGGGATTTTGTCGGGCTCGCCTCGCGGGCGGTCGAGCGCGCCCATCCGGGGGCGACGGCGATCTTTCTGCCGGGCGCGATGGGGGACATCAACCCGCCGGTCGTGCATCGTGCGCCCGCCGAGACGAAGCGCGGCCTGCGGGTGCTGACGCAAAAATACACCGCGGTGATCCAGCGCGGCTTGCGCGCGGCGCAGCCGATTGCGGTGAACGGTGTGCAGGGCCTGCAGCGCGAGGTGCTATTCTCACGCAAGCCATGGACCCGGGCATGGGTGCGGCGACGCATCGCGGAACTGGAGAATATATTCAGCAAGCCCGGGGTCACGGACATCACGTCGGTGGGCACTCCGCCGCTGCAAACGAACGGGCTGAACATGGCGCGCTTGGAAGGCCTGCGCGTGGTGCTGGCCGGTTTCAAGGGCGCGAAGGCGCCGAATCCGCCCGTGGCGGTGCAGGGCCTGCGCATCGGACCAGTGGCGCTGCTTGGCGTGGGGCTGGAGGTTTTCCACAGTTTGCAGGCACCGGTGCTGTGCGGCAGTCCGCACCCGCACACCTGGGTCGTCAGTCTGGTGGGCGGGGCCGGGTATGCGCCCGACCGGGCGGCATGCGCGAAGCAAGGTTACACGGATGACCTGGTGCCCCTGATTGTCGGCGAGCGCCCGTATGCGAAAATCTACGCCGAGCTGCCGCGGGAACTGATCAGGCTGGCGCGGGCGCTGGCGGACTGACTGACAGTAAGCCGCATCGGCCAGGAGGGGATTTCGGGCAGCTAGAGCGGATTAAGTATTCCTGTAGCCGCGCTTGAGCCAAAGGCGAAAGTGTGGAGCGAATGCGACCACGTTGTCGCTCTGCTCCAACGCGGCTACATTTTTTACTGAAAATGCTCTATGGTTTGATTTGCCGCAGGTGGTAGGCCGCCTGCTTGCAGGCGCTCCATGGTTTAGGCGCGAGCAAGTGGCGGATTGTCGCTGCGCTCGGAACGCTGCCTACGCGTAGCAGCCGCGTCCGTCTAAACCGGAAATGCTCAGGCCTGCCCCTTTGGCTTCACCCGAAGTGCCGCGCGATGAGAAGGCGGTGGATGACAGAGAGGGTGGCCGCCGCTCAGGGCATAAAATCAATTAGCAGAAGCCCGGCCCCGTTGGCTCGGGCCTGGCAACCGCTGGAACTGCGGTTCAAAACTTGTTCTTGCGATACGCCCCCATCGCCGGGGCGTCGGGGTTGACCTCGGGTCCGAAGTAGCGCAGGCAGACCAACGGCTCCGTCCCGCTCGTGTTCGCAAAGGTCACGCCGGCCTTGGCGCCGGCCTCGGTGCAGAAATATTCATCCTCGGTGAGCTCGTGGAAGCGGATCAGCTTCGGGCTCACCAGAGGCTGCCCGTTGATTTTGCCGCTGCCCTGCACGCAGATGAGCCCATAGGCGCCGGTATCCCTGATGGTCGCCTTGGCGCCCGGATACACCGTCAGTTCCTTGGCGGTGAAATACTGTTTGCCGTCCACCTTGCCATAGACAATCCAGCGGTCCACGAAGCCTTCCTGGCGTGTGTCGGCAACGGGCACAGGTTCGAGGTAGTGGTTGGCCTTGAAGTTCGGATCCACATTCTTGTCCCAGTCCAACTGGTCCACCATAAAGTCGATGTCCTGGTGCTTGCTCCTGGGCATGTCCTTAACGAGCAGGCTCCAGGGCACCTCGCGGCCCTCGACCAGGTTTTGATACATGCCGAACACGTCGCTGCCCCACTGGGGTTCATAGGTGCAAAGGCTGCCCGGGGCGTGGAGGATGCAGGGATCCATCAGCCAGCCGGTGCCGACCTTGAGACGATACTCCTTGGACAGGTCGAGGATCCCGTTGTCGCCCCGGTTCCAGTTCTCGATGCACTTGCGCACCTGCGCCTTGGTGGTGCCGGGCTCCAAACCCATGAACGTGTAGGGGAAATTATTCCCGACGTTGTTGTGCTGGGGCGGGAAGTAGTAGGACTCCGGCTTGCCTTCCTGCCCGACGAGCCTGGCCTGCGCCGCGTTTTGGTGCATGTGATGCGGAATCGGCCCCATATTGTCGAAGAACTTGGAGTAAACCGGCCACTTGCCATATTTTTCCCAGAGCGCGCTGCCGATGAGCGTCGCGCCGCTGTCCTCCACCGCCTTGCGCAGGGTGAAGCGTTCGCCGCCGACGACGCAGTAATTCAAGCCTTCGTCCGCCGCGCGTCCTTTGTTGGCGGTTTCCGTGGTGGAAGCGAACCAGCGCTCATCGATGCCGCCACGATTCAGGCCATAGGCGTAGGTATCATCGGGATGCAGTTTGATGCGCCGGCCGGGTTGCAGGAAAGAGCGGGGCACCCAGGCCGGAGCCAGGCGCAGCAAACCGCCGGTGCGGGAGAGTTCTACGGCGACTTTGGTGCGGGTGTTGCCTTTGGTGGTCTTGAGTTGAGAAATGGTGTTCATATTTTTGCAACTGCATCAGGCAGCCCTCACCATGAGGCCATCAAAGGGCGGACTCTATCTGCCACCACCACAATACGAAAATGGAAATGGGCGTGAGTGTGACTGGTCATGGCGAAGCTCAATTTGCAGGAATGGCGGGGATGGGGCGGGCGGATAGCGGGGGGATGTCCTTGCTCGCATCATTTCCTTCATGAAGACCCAGCACCGCGTTGGTCCAGCAGTCCTTACCCATAATAAACCGGATCGGCCGGGCGTAGGTTCCTGCTGCGCTCAGAGCCGCAGCTTCGCAGGATACGGTGGGGCAGGGGTGCATGGTAGTTTTTTGAAAACTTTGCCTCGCGTGCGCGGTGATTTACCAGGTGCGGTAGCAGCCGGTGCGTCTGAACGCAAAGTCAACAGTCACGGTGTGAGATGTGAGCTGAAACCGGCTGCAAACGCTTCGCAGCGCCCGGGCAGAGTGATGCCTCCGGCCTCGGCTTGGGGAAAATCGCCTACTCGTATTTTTTGAGCCGGGCGTTGGCGGCGGCGCGGACGCGGGGCCAGAGTGCGTCGGGGATGGCGGCGCCAAGGTGCTGCACGGTTTCACAGCCGAGGATGGAGCCGATGGCACCGGCAACCGGCAGCGAGGCGCCGCGTAGGTGGCCGTAAAGAAAGCCTGCGGCCCACGCATCGCCGGCGCCGGTGGTGTCGACGACGCGCTGGGCGCGGAGGGGGGCAATGCGGTGCAGAGCCCGGCCTTGGGCGAGCCAGGCGCCGTCCGCGCCCAGCTTCACGGCGGCGATGCCGCCGAAGCGGGCGATTTCGCGGGCAAAGTTTTCGTAGTCATCCCGGCGTTGGAAGAGCGCGCCGGCCTCGTCCTCATTGGCGAAGACGACATCCACGCCTTGGCGAAGCTGGGCGAAGATCCAGTCGCGGGCGACGTTGACGACCTCGAACGAGGCGAGGTCGATGCTGAGCGTGCAGCCGGCGGCGCGGGCGGTGTGCACTACCTTGTCGGCCAGGGCGGGGTTGAAAAGCAGGTAGCCCTCGATGTGGGCGTGGCGGATGCCGGCGAAATCGGCGGCGGTGATTTCGTCGGGATGCAGCGTCATCGCGGCGCCGAGGTGGGTGCGCAGGGTGCGCTGCCCGTCGGGGGTGACGAGGGAAAGGCAGCGGCCGTTGGGGAGGGTGGTGCGCTTGAAGCGCGAGCCGTCGCCCCCGCCGGTGGTGAAGTTCCAGAGGTAGGTCTCGGCCGTGCTGTCGCCGCCGATCTTGCCGAGGTAGGTGGCGCGGAGCCCGAGCCGGGCGGCGCCGAGGGTTGTGTTGGCGGCGGAGCCGCCCGGCATCATGGCGACCTGGTCGCCCACCTTGTGGA